>NZ_JACUUE010000237.1 GCF_014859475.1 Rhodoferax sp. | reverse complement strand
AGTTCGTCGATGAAGCGACGACGAAAGGTGGCCAGGGTGTCGTGATCAGGGTGGCCATCAGGGTCTTGCCGAAGGTGATCCGCAAAGGCTTGGTTTTCAATCGACTTGGATGCATTTGACCTGCATCAGAAATTAGGCGTTAGCATCGCATCAAGACGAATTTACTTAGCGTTTATTGATAAATATCGATTACATTCAAGGAAAAAAGAAGCTTTGCCCTGAAAAGCTCAACCCAAGCCAAAGGAGTGTCTGTTTGAAGTTCTACCCGTCACATCAACGAAAGCGGCCGCGCCCGCCTTCAGCCGCCGCGTGGTGGCTGCTTTCCTGAATTTTTCGCCTCTTTGGAAAACCTGCTCTGATTTTTTGCAAAGTCCCAATGGCAAGCGGCAAGCTCAAGCCAACACCAGACGCAACAAGACAACGCCAATTCACCGCACGCCCTCTCGTGAATGCTTCGCAAATCCACATCAACCCTGAGATACGCAATGACTACCGACATCGAAAAACACCCCATTCGGCCAATCTGGCTGGCTGCTGGCATGGCCGCCGCAATATTTATCACCGGCTGCGCCGTGCAAGCACCTCCCATTGCTGTCAAAGAAGCACCGCAAGCAACTGCTACACAAACCGCTGCGCAACAGACCGTTGCCGCACCGGCCAAACCCCTACTCAAACGCAAAATCGCGCTGGGACGCATCACCAACGAAACGTCGTATGGCCGCTCGTTGTTGCGGGACTCGGCTGGCGACCCCTTGGGCAAGCAGGTGACCGACTTGCTCAGCAAGTCGCTCACCGAGTCGGGCGCCTACATCGTGCTTGAGCGTCCGGATATTTCCCGGCTCAAGGACGAGAGCCAATTGACTGGTGCCAAGCTGAATCTGATTGGCGTTGACGCCCTGATCGTGGGCTCGTTGACGGAATTCGGGCGCAAGACCGTGGGTCAGAGCGGCTTTGTGTCGTCAAGCAAAAAGCAAGTGGCCTTTGCCAAAGTGGATTTGCGTGTGGTGGACGTAGCCACTGGCCAGGTTTTCTTTGCCACCTCAGGCGCGGGCGAGACATCAACCGAGTCGGCCTCGACCTTTGGTTTTGGTTCGCAAGCAGCTTATGACGGCACCTTGAACGACTCAGCTATTCGACAGGCGATCTCGGAAGCGGTAAACCGGTTGTCGAACGAGATGGCAGGGCGACCATGGCAAACCTTCTTTTTGTCAGCCGAAAAGGGGCGCTATTTTGTAGCTGGCGGCAAGTCGCAGGGGCTCAAGCCCGGCATGGTTTTTTCGGTACAGACACTGGGCGAAAAGATCAAGTCACCGCAAACCGGCTTTGAGATCACACTGCCCGGGCGCGAGGTGGCGCAGCTTCGCATCGACTCGAACTTTGGGGATGCCGAGGTGAATGAGGGCTCGGTGGGGAGTATCGTAAGTGGCACGCTCGACGGGTTCAAGGCGGAGCAGTTGGTTGTTCGTGCAAAGGAGGCATCATGAAAATTTGCAACACCTGGATGGTTGTGAGCTTTAGCGCCTTTGCTTTTGTGGCGCTTACCGGCTGCGTTCAGTACCCTACCGAGCGGCAAAGCGTGGTCGACTTGCGACCACAAATTTCCTTTCGCTTTGATGCAGCAGATGCCCGTTTGAACGATGCGCGCGTGCTGGTGGACGGCCTGGACTCCGGCCGACTGGGCGACTTTGTCGACGGCAAAGGCGCTCTGCGGGTCTTATCAGGCCCACACGCGGTACAAGTCATCAGCGGCTCTGAGGTTTTATTCAGTGAACGCGCTTACCTTGGAGACGGTGTTGCTCGCCCGTTTAACGTCAAATGAAAAACTTGCATCTGAAAATTGTTCTGCTCGCGCTGTCGGGCTTATTCCTGACGGGCTGCGCCAGTCGTGGCGGCTTATACCAGTGGGGTGGCTATGACGCCATGCTGTACCAGTCATACAAAAACCCCGAAAAAGCGGCGGCGTTCCGGGAAGGGCTTGAGTTGCACATTGCAAACATGGAGGCAAGCAAACAAAAGCTTGCGCCGGGTCTTTATGCCGAGCTGGGCACTTTGTACCTGCAAGAGGGTGATGAGGCCAAGGCGGTGGCGATGTACACCAAAGAGCGTGACACCTGGCCCGAGAGCCGCGGCCTGATGGACACGCTGATCACCAATGTGACCAAACGCGCCAGCTCGAAAGCAGAGGTGAAATCATGAGCTACCTTCGCCTGATGGTGTTGTTGTTGGTTGCGGTTTTGGCCGGCTGTGCGAGTCCGCCGCCCAAAAAAGATTTGGGTGCTTTCAACACGGCAGCCCCAAGGTCAATTTTGGTGGTGCCCGCTGTCAACAAATCCCTGGACGTTGATGCACCCAACTACCTGCTGTCGACACTCACCGTGCCGCTGGCAGAGAAGGGGTTTTATGTGTTCCCGGTCAACACAGCCAAGTTTATGCTGGAACAGGAGGGTTTTTACGAGGGTGATCGCATCCACCAACAGCCCCCTGAAACTTTGGCCCAGCTGTTTGGCGCAGATGCGGTGCTTTACGTGACCATCAAACGTTGGGATGCCCAGTACGCCCTCATCACCACCACGGTCACGGTGGAGTTTGATTACCGAATGGTGGCAAAAGATGGAACCGAGATTTGGACTGCCACGCAAGCGATGAAGTATTCTCCGCAAAGCAACAACAGTTCGGGCAATCCACTGGCCGACTTGATCGTGATGGCGATCAGTGCAGCCATCACCCGCGCAGCACCTAATTACTTGCCACTGACGCAACAGGCCAACCAAATGGTGTTTGTGCTGGGCCCCAACGCAATTCCAAATGGGCCGTATCGAAAAGCTGAATGACCGACAAGCTGCTCGCCGGGATTTTGCACTGTAGCTTGGTACTTGTCTTTGTTATCGCGTCGGGACTCCAGCCGTTTGCAGCCACTGGGGATGGGTTATTGTGAAAATCTGATCGGCACGGGCACCGACGACTTGCGAGACTCCCTGGACCGACGCGTCGAGTTTCGCATCAGAAGCTGCTTTCCATGAACACTGCCGTCATTGTGAAAAGTCTTCATTGCTGCAATCCATGACCCCGGACTGCATGGACTGCCGCGCTACGCTCGCTGTGACGGCTTCCTTGTTCAAGGGCCGTGCGCGGTATCGGGTCTGATTCGGGGGGGGGCTCGCAGTGACGGGGTCTTTGTTCAAGGTCCATCTGCGGTATCGGGCCGATTCGGACGGCTCGTGATGACTCCGCGAACTGAGCCAATGAAAAGTTCAAACTACAGAGAAATTTTGTTGCTCAGGGCGACGCCCGGCCGGCCAGCCAGCCTGACGGCATCGACTCATCGTTCAGCCAGTACGGGGTCCGGGCTGACGTCCTGATTGGCAGTGGGCGCATCCTGCAGATCCAAACGACCCCAGAAGGGCAAGCGCAGCGCCGGCGCGTTGAGGTCAATGCCAAA
>NZ_JACUUE010000236.1 GCF_014859475.1 Rhodoferax sp. | reverse complement strand
TCACCCTCGCCAACGGCCGCCTGTTTCAGGAAGAGATCGAATCGCTCGAAGAGCTCTCGCGCTTCCAGCCGATCTGGGTTGATCTGGAGTCGCCCAGCCCGGAAGAAAAGCGCTGGATCAAGCAGTATTTTGGCCTGTCCATTCCTGCAGACGCGATGGACGAGGACATCGAGGAGTCGGCCCGGTTTTACAAGGAAGATAACGGTGAGTTGCACATCCGCAGCGACTTTCTGGTGGCCGACGACGACGATCCGCACACCGTGCGCGTCGCCTTCATCCTGAACCTGGACAACACCGAGCTCAAAAGCAAGGGCGTGCTGTTTTCCATCCACGACGAAGACGTGCCGGTGTTCCGGCTGCTGCGCATGCGCGCCCGGCGCGCGCCCGGCCTGATCGAGGACGCCAAAGAGGTGCTGCTCAAGCTGTTCGACGCCGACGCCGAATATTCTGCCGACACACTCGAAGAGATTTACGACGAGCTGGAAAAAGCCAGCGCCAAGGTGCTCTCGGGCGACGTGACCGACGTGCTGGCCGGCGAAGTGCTGGCCGCCATCGCACGCCACGAAGACATGAACGGGCGCATCCGGCGCAACGCCATGGACACACGGCGTGCGGTGAGCTTCATGATGCGCAGCAAGATGCTCAATGCCGAGCAGTTCGAGGATGCGCGGCAAATTCTGCGCGACATCGACTCGCTCGACTCGCACACCGCTTTTCTGTTCGACAAGATCAACTTCTTGATGGACGCCACGGTCGGTTTCATCAACATCAACCAGAACAAGATCATCAAGATTTTCTCGGTGGCCAGCGTGGCGCTGCTGCCGCCCACCATGATCGCCAGCCTGTACGGCATGAACTTCAAGTTCATGCCCGAGCTGGACTGGGCGCTGGGCTACCCGTTCGCCCTGGGCCTGATGCTGGCCAGCGCCCTGCTGCCCATGTGGTACTTCAGGAAACGCGGCTGGCTGAAATGAGGCACCGCGCATGAAAGTCAACGGCAAGCCTTATCGGACGATCTGGCTGAAGGAAGGCGATGACCAAGTGGTGCAGGTCATCAACCAGCTCAAATTGCCGCATGCCTTCGAGATTGCCGAGTTGGCGAGTGTTGCCGACATGTGCCGCGCCATCAGCAACATGACGGTGCGTGGCGCCGGCCTGATTGGCGCCAGCGCCGGCTTTGGCATGTACCTGGCAGCGCTGGAAGCACCCGAACAGGGCTTCCACGACTTCATGCGCCAGGCCGCAGCCAAGCTCAAGGCCACCCGGCCCACGGCGGCCAACCTGGTCTGGGCGGTCGAGCGCATGTTGGCCGCCATTGCTGTCGCAGGCACGCCGACACACCTGCGCCAGCTGGCCAGGCAAGCTGCGGTTGCGCTCGCCGACGAAGATGCCGCGCATTGCCGGCGCCTGGGCGAACATGGCCTGGCGCTGATCGCCGCCATCGCGCAGCGCAAGCCCGGCCAGCCTGTCAACATCCTGACCCACTGCAACGCGGGCTGGCTGGCTTTTGTCGATTTTGGCTCCGCCACAGCGCCCATTTATGCGGCGCACGACGCCGGCATTGCGGTGCACGTGTGGGTGGACGAAACGCGCCCGCGCAACCAGGGCGCCAGCCTGACCGCCTGGGAACTGGGGCAGCACGGCGTGCCGCACACGCTGATTGCCGACAACGCCGGTGGCCATTTGATGCAGCATGGCCTGGTCGATATGGTCATCACCGGTGCCGACCGCGTCACCCGCAGCGGCGACGTGGCCAACAAGATTGGCACCTACCTCAAGGCGCTGGCGGCGCGTGACAACGGCATCCCCATGGTTGTGGCGCTGCCCTCCTCCACCTTCGACTTCACGCTGCGCGACGGCGTTGCCAGCATTCCCATCGAGGAGCGTGGCGCCGAGGAAGTGCGTTGTGTCAGTGGCAAAACCTGCCACGGTGGCATTGAAACGGTGCAGATTTGCCCCAACACCACACCGGCGCGCAACTGGGGCTTTGACGTGACCCCGGCGCGCCTGGTGACAAAACTGATTTGCGAGCGCGGCATTTGTGACGCCAACGAGGCGGCCATTCTGACGCTGTTTCCACAGGAGAAACAGATGAACGCGCCCAGCGACGACGGCGTCATCAAATACAGCAGCCAGCGGGTTGATGGCGTTGTTGAAGCATCGGCCCAGCTCGACGAACTCAACACCGCGCGCACCGCCCTGTTCGACCTGGGCTTGATCGGCGCTTACCCCAACGGCATCGGCTACGGCAACCTCAGCCTGCGCACGAGCGGCCAGCAATTTTTGATCACCGCCAGCGCCACCGGGGCCATGCGTCAACTGCAGCCTGAGCAGTTTTGCCTGGTGGAGTCGTTTTCTGTAGAGCACAACAGCGTGCGTTCTCGCGGCAGCCTGGAGGCGTCGTCGGAGTCCATGACCCACGGCGCCATCTATGCGGCCAATCCGGCGGTGCACTGCGTCATGCACGTGCACAGCCGTCGGCTCTTTGATGCGCTGCTGGCACAGCGTGCGCCCCACACGGCAGCGGACATTCCCTACGGCACACCGGCCATGGCGCGGGCCGTGGCGCAACTGGTGGCCACCCAGCCCGCTTTGCCCGTGCTGTTCGTCATGGCGGGCCACGACGAAGGCGTCGTCGCCTATGGCGCTGACATCGGCTCGGTGCTGGCCCTGCTGGTTGATACCTTGAACCGGAAGTTCACATCATGACAAAAATTGGCATCATCGGCGGCAGCGGGCTCGACAACCCGGACATTCTTGAACATGCGCAAGACCACAGCGTGAGCACGCGCTGGGGCGTGCCGTCGGCCCCGCTGAAACTGGGGCAGATCGGCGGGGTGGACGTGGTGCTGCTGGCGCGTCATGGGCGCGAGCACACCATTCCCCCCAGCCAGGTCAATTACCGGGCCAACATCCAGGCGCTCAAGGATGCCGGTTGCAGCCACGTGCTGGCCAGCACGGCGGTGGGCTCATTGCGCCTTGACATCGGGCGTGGCCATCTGGTCATCATCGACCAGTTCATCGACTTCACCAAGCAGCGCGCCATGAGTTTTCATGAATCATTCGCGCCGCACCAGCCCATCCACACGCCCATGGCCGATCCCTTTGATGCTGAGTTGCGTGCCATTTTGAACGAGGCCTGCCAGCGCTTGGGCTTTGACCATCACCCTACAGGCACGGTCATCACCATCGAGGGGCCGCGCTTTTCGACCCGTGCCGAATCCAACATGTTTCGCGCCTGGGGCGCCGACATCGTCAACATGTCGATTGCCACCGAGGCCGCTTTGGCCAACGAGGCCGGTTTGCCCTATGCCGCCGTGGCCATGAGCACCGACTACGACTGCTGGAAAACCGACGAAGAGCCCGTCACGTGGGAGGCCATTTTGTCGGTATTCAACAGCAACGCGCAGAAAGTAACCCAACTTCTGCGCGATGCCATTCCCCGCATTGCCCGGCGCAGCCACTGAACCAGCGGCAGCG
>NZ_JACUUE010000235.1 GCF_014859475.1 Rhodoferax sp. | reverse complement strand
CGAACGAAGTGACGCAATCCATGTCTCCGGACTGCATGGACTGCCGCGCTACGCTCGCAGTGACGGAGTTTCTGTTCAATGTTCGTGTGCGGTATCGGGCCGATACGGGAGGCTCGCGATGACGATGTCTCTGTTCAAGGTCCGTGTGCAGTGTCGGGCTGGATACGGCGGGCTCGCGATGACGCTGTTATTTCAGGTGAACCACCGTGGCATTTGACCAGCCCTCGCTCAAAGGTCGCGCCTTGCGCCTGCTCAGTGGGCGCGAGCATTCGCGCGCCGAGCTGGAGCGCAAGTTGCAGCGTTTTGAGGAGGAGCCTGGCACGCTGGCACTGGCGCTTGACGACCTGCAGGCCAAAGGCTTCATCAGCGAACAGCGGGTGGTTGAGTCGGTCGTGAACCGGCGCGCAGCCAAACTTGGCGCGGCGCGCATCAAGCAAGAGCTGCAAGCCAAGGGCCTGGACCCGCAAGCGGTCTCTGATGCCGTGGCCGAACTGCGCAGCACCGAGCTCGTCCGCGCCCGGGCGGTGTGGCAGAAGAAATTTGATCATCTTGCAGCAGATGCCGCCGAACGTGCCAAGCAGATGCGCTTTTTGGCCAGCCGTGGTTTTGGCGGCGACACCATCCATCGGGTGGTGTCGGGCAGTGATGACGATTAAGCCTTACAGCCCCAGCATCAACTGCAGATTCTGCACCGCCGCACCGCTGGCACCTTTGCCCAGGTTGTCCAGCCGGGCCACCAGCACCGCGTGCTGAAAGCCATCAGCGGCATCACGGTTGGCGAACACGCGCAGTTCGAGCTGGTTGGTGTCGGCCAGGGCTACAGCGTCGAGCTTGTTATCGGGCGTGGCCGGCAACACCTTGACCCATTCACTGTTGGCGTAATGCCGCGCCAGCGCGTTGTGCAGTTCGTCGGCGCTGGGCTGGCCCGGCAACAGGTCCAGGTGCAGTGGGATTTGCACCAGCATGCCTTGCCTGAAGTTGCCGACCGCGGGCACAAACAGGGGGCGGCGCGTCAGGCCGGTCAAGGCCATGATTTCCGGAATGTGCTTGTGCTTTAAACCCAGACCATACAACTCAAAGGCCGGGGCAGTGCCCTGCTCATAGGCTTCGATCATGGGGCGGCCCCCGCCCGAATACCCGCTGACCGAGGGCAGGCACAGCGCAAAGTCATGCGGAATCAGCCCGGCATCAAGCAAGGGCCGAAGCAGCGCGATGGCACCGGTGGCATAACAGCCCGGATTCGCTACCCGGCGTGCGCTTTGGATGGCTTCGCGCTGTCCGGCGGCCAATTCGGGAAAACCATAAACCCAGCCCGGTGCGATGCGGTGCGCGGTCGATGCGTCAATGATTTTGGGGCCGGGCAGGCCCGTGCTTTTTTCCAGCGCATCGACCATGGCGACCGACTCAAGCGCCGCCTCGTCGTGCAAACACAGCACCACCAGATCGGCCTGCGCCATCAGGTCGCGCTTGGCGTTGGCGTCTTTGCGCAGCTCGGGCGCGATGCTGATGAGCTCAATACCGGGCAGGGTTTGCAGGCGTTCGCGAATTTGCAAACCGGTGGTGCCGGCCTCGCCGTCGATGAAGATTTTTTGCATGATGGAAGTCAAATCCTGAAAAGTGGGTTGCTTGTAAGGCTGGCAACAGCTTGCGGCAATGCAGCATGATACAGTCTGCAGTTGCTTCGCACGGTGTCCCTGATGCTGCCCTGTTGGACACATCAGACGGCTATCCATCATTCATTCCTGAGAGAAACAGCTCATGAAAATTCACGAGTACCAAGGCAAGGAAATCTTGCGTCAATTCGGTGTGCCAGTGCCTCGCGGCATTGCAGCGTTCACCGTTCAAGAGGCGGTGGAAGCCGCACAAAAACTCGGCGGCCCGGTGTGGGTTGTCAAGGCGCAGATCCACGCCGGTGGCCGTGGCAAGGGCGGCGGCGTGAAGGTGGCCAAGACCATTGAAGATGTCAAGCGCATCGCTGGCGAAATTTTGGGCATGCAGCTCAAGACCCACCAGACCGGCCCTGAAGGCCAAAAGGTGCGGCGCCTCTACATCGAAGACGGTGCCGACATCCAGAAAGAATACTACGTGTCCGTGGTGACCGACCGCGCTTCGCAAAAAGTGGCTTTCATTGCCTCCAGCGAGGGTGGCATGGACATCGAGGAAGTGGCGCGCTCCACCCCCGAAAAAATCATCACCGAGTTCATCGATCCGCTCACCGGTCTGGGCGATGAACAAGCCAAGAAGATTGCCGACGCCATTGGCATGCCCGCTGGCTCCACCGCACAGGCCGTGGACATTTTCCAGAAGCTCTACAAGTGCTACATGGACACCGACGCGTCTTTGGTTGAAATCAACCCGCTGAACCGCGACGGCAAAGGCAATGTGATTGCGCTCGATGCCAAGTTCAATTTTGACGACAACGCGCTGTTCCGTCACCCCGAGATTGTGGCCTTGCGTGACCTCGACGAAGAAGACCCGGCCGAAGTGGAAGCCAGCAAGTTTGACCTGGCCTACATCAGCCTGGACGGCAACATTGGCTGCCTGGTCAACGGTGCCGGCCTGGCCATGGCGACCATGGACACCATCAAGCTGTTTGGTGCCGAGCCCGCCAACTTTCTCGATGTGGGCGGCGGCGCCACCCCCGAGAAGGTGACCGAAGCGTTCAAGATCATGCTGAAAAACGACAAGGTCAAGGCCATTCTGGTCAACATCTTTGGCGGCATCATGAAATGCGACACCATTGCCACCGGCATCATTGCCGCCTGCAAGGCCACCAACCTGAATGTGCCGCTGATCGTGCGCATGAAAGGCACCAACGAAGAACTGGGCAAGAAGCTGCTGAAAGACAGCGGCCTGCCCATCATTTCCGTGGACACCATGGCAGAAGCGGCCCAGGCGTCTGTCAAAGCGGTCGCCAAGTAATTTGCTGATTAGGAATAAACATGTCTATTTTCATCAATAAAGACACCAAGGTCATCACCCAGGGCATCACCGGCAAGACGGGTCAGTTTCACACGGAAAAGTGCCAGGAATACGCCAACGGCAAAAACTGCTTTGTTGCGGGCGTGAACCCCAAAAAAGCCGGTGAGTCGATCTTCAACATCCCGATCTACGCCTCGGTCAAGGAAGCCGCCGCCGAAACCGGTGCCACGGTCAGCGTCATTTACGTGCCGCCGTCCGGTGCTGCTGCCGCCATTTGGGAGGCCGTCGAGGCTGACCTGGACCTGGCGATTTGCATCACCGAAGGCATCCCGATCAAGGACATGATGGTCGTGCGCAACCGCATGAAAGCCAAAGTGGCCGCTGGCGGCAAGGAAACCCTGCTGCTCGGCCCCAACTGCCCTGGCCTGATCACACCCGACGAGATCAAGATCGGCATCATGCCCGGTCACATCCACCGCAAGGGCCGCATTGGCGTGGTCAGCCGCTCCGGCACGCTCACATACGAAGCGGTGGCGCAACTCACCGAAATCGGTCTGGGCCAGTCCAGTGCGGT
>NZ_JACUUE010000234.1 GCF_014859475.1 Rhodoferax sp. | reverse complement strand
AAGCGGCTGTTGCTGTTGAACATGGGCTCGCCGCTGACCTGAAACGTCTGCTGGCTGCCATCGGCATTGGCGCGGTGAAAGACAAAGTCCAGAAACGGCTCCCGCTTGGCAATGGTGGCGCGCAGCTTGTTGCGCTCTTCCTCGTTCCAGCCGTTGACCAGCATGCTCTTTTTGTCGCCATCGAGCGTCTCGACCTGAATGCCCAGCATCTCCAGCGCCGGGCCCGACACCTTGATGAACTGGCCGTTCTCGTCCTGCTCCCAGTACCAGTCGGAGGCCAGCTCGGTCAGGCTGCGGTAACGTGCCTCGCTCTCGCGCAACTCGGCCGTGCGCTCGGCCACGGTGGCTTCGAGCTCTTTGTTGTAGTCAGCGAGCTTGCGGTGCAGCAGGCGCACTTCGAGCATGTTGTGGATGCGTGTTTTGACCTCGAGCAGGTCGAACGGCTTGCTGATGAAGTCTTTGGCGCCGCAGGCCAGCGCGCGCAGCTTGTGGCCCGGTTGGGCGGTGAGCACAATCACCGGCAGGTAGGCGTCGGTGACGTTGGTCTTGAGGCCTTCCATCACCTGGAAACCGTCCATCACCGGCATTTGCAGGTCGAGCAGGATCAGGTCGTAGCTGTTTTGGCGATGCAGCGCGCACACCTCCTCGGGCTTCATCGTGGCACTCACGTGCAGGTAACCGGCCTCCGCCAGCAGTTGCTCCAGCAGTTGCACATTGGCCGGCTGATCGTCCACGATCAGGATGCTGGCTTGGTGGATGGCGTCCGTCATGGGCATGGTCAATTCCTTGTAGTCTGACTTTGATTGGAACAGTATTTTCCAGGTTGGCCATGGTGCCCGGTCCGGTATGGCTGTTCTGTGCGTTATCGTACATAAGCTCGATCTGAACCAACAAATTGATGAAAGCATGCGACATGTCAAGGCCATGATCGCCACTTGGCTGAAAACTGGACACCCAGCCACTACCCGTACACCCACCATGGCACTTGCCAACCTGGCCCCGGCTGACCTGGCCCTCAGCATTGCCCCCGAAGCCCTTGGCTTTGCGGACACCTCCGAGCTGCTGCAGCAGCCGCTGCCCTGGATCGGGCAGGCGCGAGCTGAAACAGCGGCGCGCTTTGGCCTGACCATGGAACAACCCGACTACAACCTGTTTGTGCTCGGCGAAGTGGGCAGTGGCCGCTCGACGCTGCTGCAGCAGCTGATGCGCGAGGTGGCCGCCACCAAGGCGGTGCCGCCCGACCTGTGCTACCTGCACAATTTCGATGCGCCAGAGCGGCCGCGCGCGCTGCGCATGCCACCCGGCCAGGGCAAGCTGTTGCGCCAGCACATGGCGCAACTGAGCAAAACACTGCAAAAAGAAATTCCGCAACGCCTTGACGGTCCTGATTTCAAGGCCGAAAGCGAGCACCTTGAAAAAACCTACAAGCTGGAAGAATCCGGCGCTTACGCCGAACTCGACGCGTTTGCCGAGGCAAGAAACTTTGCGCTGTATCGGGAGGACGGCCACCTGATCTTTACCCTGCTGGGCGCCAAGGGCCGGGCGCTGACCGAAAACGAGGCACGCTCGCTGCCCAAGGAGCAACGCGCCCAGGTCGAGCAGGCCGAGCAGGAACTACGCGCCGAGATTGCCCGCTACCTCGACAAAATCCGCCCCATTGAACGCCTCAAGAACGAGGGCTTGGCCGCGCTGCGGCGCCAGACCGTCAAGCCGCTGCTGGAGCATGAGCTGCAGGAAATCAAGCTGGCGCTCAAAAAGCATATCAAGGACGCGGTCAAGCTGGGCCATTATTTTGACCAGGTCATCAAGGATGTGCTGGACAACCTCGACGCCTTTCGCGTGGCCGATGCCAGCGCCGGGCTTGACGACGAGCTGCGCCAGGAAGAACTGGCCGCGGTGCTGGCGCGCTACCGGGTCAACCTGGTGGTGGACAACGAGGAATTGCGTGGCGCGCCGGTGATCATCGAAGACAACCCCTCGTTCCACAACCTGTTTGGCAGCGTCGAGTACCAGGCCGAAGAAGACGTGCTGCTCACCGATTTCTCGCGCATCCGGGCGGGTAGCCTGCTCAAGGCGCACGGCGGATATTTGATGTTGCATGTGCGCGACCTGCTGAGCGATGAACTGGTGTGGGAAAAATTGCGCCGCTTTTCGCGCACCGGGCGCCTGCAAATCGAGGAACCGATGCAGATGATTGCCCCCATGGCCAGCGTGTCGCTGGTGCCGGAGGCGCTCGACATCAGCGTCAAGATCGTGCTGATTGGCGCCACCGAAGAATACTACCTGCTGCAAGACGCCGACCCCGAGTTTGCCCGGCGCTTTCGCGTCAAGGTGGACTTTGCCGAGAGCTTTGCCGCCAGCGCGCAAACCTATGCGGCCTCAGCCGTGTTTGTGTCGCACACCTGCCAGCGCCTGGGACTGCCCCATTTCACGGCCGCGGCGATGGCGCAATTGCTGCAGGACGCGCACCGCGAGGTCGATGACCAGACGCGCCAGAGCGCCACCTTTGCCCGCATGGAGGCGCTGGTGATGGAAGCCGCCGCCGTTGCCCAAGCGCGCGCCAGCAACCGCGTGGACGGCGACGATGTGACTGCCGCACTGCAAGCGCGCCAGTGGCGCCACAACTACCCCGACCAGCGCATGCAGGAAACCATCACCGACGGCGAGCGGCTGATCAGCCTGCAGGGCGAAAAAACCGGCCAGATCAACGGCCTGACACAAATCGACCTGGGCGACTACCGTTTTGGTTTTCCGGTGCGGGTCACGGCGCACACCTCGGCCGGCGAGGACGGCCTGATCAACGTCGAGCGCGAGGTGGCGCTCTCCGGCCCGATCCACGACAAGGGCGTGCTCATTTTGCAAAGCTACCTGTCAACTTTGTTTGCCGCCCAGGCACCGCTGGCGCTCGATGCCACGCTGGTCTTTGAGCAGGAGTACCACGGCATCGAGGGCGACTCAGCCTCGTGCGCCGAGTTGTACGCGCTGCTGTCGTGCCTGTCCGGCTTGCCGCTCAGCCAGGGCATTGCCGTGACCGGCGCCGTCAACCAGCACGGCGAGGTGCTGCCGGTGGGTGGCATCAACGAAAAGATCGAGGGCTTTTTTCGCATCTGCGCCACCGCCGGGCTCACCGGCCAGCAGGGCGTGCTGATTCCGCAGCGCAACCGGCGCCACCTGATGCTGGGCAGCGAGGTAACCCAGGCCGTGGCGCAGGGCCGGTTTCGCATCTACACGGCCGAGCATGTGAGCGAAGGCATTGAACTGCTCACCGGCCACCCCAGCGGCCTGCCCGGCACGGCCAGCGGCTACGCGCCCAACACGGTGCTGGGCCAGGCCCAGACAACCCTGCAGGCCTACCGCCAGGCCTGCCAACTGGCGGACTCAGCCAAAGTGGGGCGCAGGCGCACAGGGCAACGCTGACAGAGGCTTCGTCATTGCGAGCCCGCCGTATCTGGTCCGATACCGCAAACGGACCTTGAACAGAGACTTCGTCACTGCGAGCC
>NZ_JACUUE010000233.1 GCF_014859475.1 Rhodoferax sp. | reverse complement strand
CCATTTACGAGTTCGACGTGGTTGACATGCCTGTGACCGTGGCGGTGGATGCCGGCGGCACCAGCGCCCACATCACCGGCCCGGCCGAATGGCAGCAACGCATTGCCACTGGCGAATTCAAGGGCATCACGGTGGCCGGTGGCTGAAAGGTACCAAGTCAAACATTCGATCGGGGTGTTTGACAGTGGTGCCGGCGGCCTGAGCATTCTGAAGGCGCTGCGCGCCGAGTTGCTGCATGAAAATTTCATCTATGTCGCTGACAGCGGCTTTGCGCCGTATGGCGAGCGCGATGCCGGTTTTGTGCTGGCACGGGCGCGCGCAGTCAGCCAGCATATGCTCGATGCGCCGCACCTGGCCGTCCAGGCACTGGTTATCGCCTGCAACACGGCCACGGCGGCCGCCATTCACCTGCTGCGCAAGGACCACCCCGAACTGCCCATCATCGGCGTCGAGCCTGCCCTGAAACCCGCCATCGCCTTGAGCCAGACCCGGCGCATCGGGGTCATGGCCACGCGCGGCACGCTCAACAGCCAGAAATTCCGGGCTCTGCTGGCGGGTGTGGCCGATCAGGCGCAATTTGTCTGCCAGCCCTGCGATGGTCTGGCCGATGCCATCGAGCGCGACGATGTCGAAAAAATCATCGGCCTGTGTCACCAATACACCGGGGAAATGGGTCAGTTTGGCGGCCAGGCGGGTGCGATTGACACTTTGATCCTGGGATGCACCCATTACCCCTTTGCCCGCCAGCATCTTCAGCCATTGGGCGGTCCCGGCGTGCGTCTGGTGGACACCGGTGGGCCCGTGGCGCGCCAGACCCGCCGCATGCTGACCAATCCCGCATTGGCTGCCACCCCAAGTCAATGCCGGCTCTTCAGCACCGGCGATCCACAACTGCTGCAAAGCGCTGCAAAGCG
Organism: Rhodoferax sp.; assembly: GCF_014859475.1. Lineage (GTDB taxonomy): Bacteria > Pseudomonadota > Gammaproteobacteria > Burkholderiales > Burkholderiaceae_C > Rhodoferax. The sequence continues at coordinate 2,607 of NZ_JACUUE010000233.1, read as the reverse complement.
TTGGCTGGGGCTGGATGTGCCCGTGCAGCGATTGCAGTTCTGAGGGCCAACGAAAGTCGCAATTTCCGTCATTAAAAGCCAGTTCGAAAAACACGACACTCGTACATCGATCTTGAACATGAGTTGTGATGCCGACCTCGTATCTGGCCCGGAGTATCACTGCTCATCGTTCGCGATCTACAATTCTCCGAACCGAATGCTTCAAGCATAGAAGCACTTTAAGAAAATCACCCAGGGATGTTTATGAATTTCTCAACCCATTGTTCCTTGCATCTAGCGTGTCAGGTCTTGGCCTCGCTAGTGGGTATGCAGCAACCGGGCACTTTGATCGACCGATTTCAATCAGGCTTGACTGAAAAAGGGCGATGATTTTCTTACCCATAAGTCTTTCTTTCCCTCCTTGGCGTTAGACTGCCATACCGGTACAGACGCAATTCGTTTCAATATCATCGCCTCACTTCCATCGTATGTCAGTATTTTTTGTTCGATTATTTCCCGCCCTGATGACGAGCCTTTTCCTGAGTGCCTGTGCTTACGCACCAGGCATGTATGTTGGCAAACCGGTTCTTGAAATTGACGCTGTAACCCAAGCCCCCCCCCCCCCCGCAATCTGATTGCTATTAATTTCGAACTACTGCGCCAGCAGCGCGCCAGCGGCGCCACCGACATTCCCCCAGATGTCAAACAACTGTTCGATGTGCCCAAACCCTACCGCATCGGTCCGGGTGATGTGCTCAACATCATGGTCTGGGATCACCCGGAGCTCACCATTGCCGCAGCGGGTAGTCTGGCAACCGACGCAGGCAGCTTGTCGCCCGTCGGCAATGGCTACAACGTCAGTCCGCAGGGGCTGGTTCAGTTTCCGTATGTCGGCGTCCTCAAACTCTCCGGCATGACCGAATACGACGCACGCGACCTGCTCACCGAGCGTCTGGCCAAGTACCTTAAAAACCCGCAAATCACCGTACGCATCCAGTCCTATCGCAGCGGTCGCATCTATCTGGACGGCGAGGTGCGAACCCCCGGGCTGCAGGCCCTTAACGACATCCCCATGACACTGCCCGAAGCGCTGGGCCGCGCCGGCGGCTTTACACCAGCAGCCGACCGCTCGGCCATTGCCATCACGCGCAACGGCCGCACAACCCTGGTCAATCTGCCCCAGCTCACCGAGCGCGGCATCAGCCCCACGGCCATCCTGCTCGGCAACGGCGACCTGGTGCGCGTGCTCGCCCGCGACGAGGCCAAGGTGTTTGTATTGGGCGAGGTGCTGCGCCCCAATACCCAGACGCTGCGTAACGGCCGCCTGACACTGAACGAAGCGCTCGGCGAGTCTGGCGGGGTCAACCCCGTTTCTGGTGATCCACGCCAAATTTTCGTAATCCGCGCCGCCAACAAAGCCCAACCCGAGATTTACCATCTCGACGCAAGCTCTCCTATGGCTTATGCCATGGCTGAGGGCTTCGAACTGCAAGCACGAGATGTGGTCTATGTGGACCCGGCACCGCTGGTGCGCTGGAACCGCCTCATCAGCCTGATCTTGCCCAGCGCCGTCGCGGTCAACACCTCGCGTGACGCGCTCAACTGATGAACATCATTCTCACCGCGTGCATTGGCAACATTTGCCGCAGCCCACTGGCGCAAGCCCTGCTGTCGCAAGAGTTACCCGACCACACCGTAATGTCAGCCGGGCTTGGCGCCCTGATCGGCCAGCCGGCAGACCCGTTGTCGGTGCAGATTGCCGCGGAGCACGGGCTCAACATCAGGGCACACCGGGCGCAGCAAATTTCCAGTTTTTTGTGCCAAAAATCAGGTTTGATTCTGGTGATGGAACAAGCACATAAAGACCAGTTGGTGCAGCAGTTCCCACTGGCGCGCGGCAAGGTCTTTACGCTTGGCCATTACGGCCAATTTGACATTGCAGACCCCTACCGGCAACCGCGCGAAGCATTCGAAGCAGCCTTTGCCGCCATCGCTCAGGGCGCGGCTGCCTGGGCGCCACGCATCCAGCGCCTTTCTGTGCAAAAAATCAACAAGCCACAACTGACACGTTATTCCGCATGAATACCTTTCCCAACAGCCCTTCGCTAGTTATGTCTGCGCAAGAAGATGACGAAGACAACATCAGCCTCTTGGACTTACTTGACATCGTCCTGGAGCAACGCTGGCTCATCGCCGCGGCCACCGCCGTGGCACTGGCGCTGGGTGGCGGTTATGCACTGGTAGCCACACCCATCTTCGAGGCCAATACCCTGATTCAAGTCGAAGACAGCAAAGGCGGTGCAAGTAGCCTGCTGGTCGACATGGGCAGCCTGTTCAACATCAAGTCCCCGGCCACCGCAGAAATCGAAATCTTGCGATCGCGCCTGGTCATTGGTCAAGCAGTGAGCAACCTGCAACTTGACCTGGACGTCACCCCCAAATACCTGCCGCTTGTTGGACACTGGTTGGCGCGGCGGGCCACAGCGCTGTCAAACCCCGGTTGGCTGGGACTGGAAGGCTACGTCAGCGGAACCGAAGCGTTGCAAGTGGCCCACCTGCATGTACCGCAAGCGCTTGCGGGCGTGCGCTTCTCGGTCATCCTCACGCCGCAAGGCTACAACCTGATCA
>NZ_JACUUE010000232.1 GCF_014859475.1 Rhodoferax sp. | reverse complement strand
TCCGGTGGTGCCTGACCCTTATTACGGTGGCACAGATGGTTTTGAGCAGGTGCTGAACCTGGTGGAGGACGCCAGTGAAGGCTTGCTGCGGCACGTCAGGGCGCGATTAACTTGAATCCGATCCAGTTTAAATTGGCGAAAGCAGAACCCTGCGACACGCATCACAAGGGGAAATAAATGCGATTGATCGGCAACATACTTTGGTTTGTTTTTGGCGGCTTTGTGATGGGCCTGGGTTGGTGGTTGGCTGGGATACTGGCCTTCGTCACAATCGTGGGAATTCCCTGGGCCAAGGCTTGTTTTGTGATTGGTCAATTTGCGTTTTTCCCATTTGGCAAGGTCGCCATCAGCAGAAAAAACATGTCTGGGCAAGATGACATCGGAACTGGCATGTTGGGCTCGCTGGGCAATGTCATCTGGTTCATCTTTGCAGGGGTCTGGCTGGCCATTGGTCACCTGCTATCAGCCCTTTTGTGCTTTGTCACCATCATCGGCATTCCCTTTGGCTACCAGCACCTGAAGCTCGCCAGCCTTGCCCTGGCACCGATTGGCAAAACGATTGTGGACAAGGAAGTTGCAGCGGCGGCTGGCTATACAGGGATTTGAAGACACTTGATGCCAGAGCCGGGTGGGATCAATAACCGCTCCGGCAGGGGTGCGGTGCGACGCTTCAACCGTAGGAGTTTTCCTGCCTTGCACGCACGACTCCTGAGAGTCCCAAGTGCGCGGTCAATTCGTTGCCTGTTTGACTTCAGCAAACCGCCCCTCTGGCCGAACAACACCCATTGCAATCTTGTAAAGAGCCCAAAGAAGGACGATGGGAATGATCATGGTCTGCAGCAGAAAGATGACAATCACCTTGACGATGCGCTCCGGCAAATTCTCAAGCGTTTTCTTTATCGAATCGTAGTCCAGATTGACGTTCGGCATCGCTGAGCTGAACCGCTCCTTGAGCCTTTCCATCCAACTTTTCTGTGGGGTATTGGCTGGCAGATTTGTGGAGGGCGCTTCGACACTCGGAGTTCCTGGCAAAACTTGATCCGTCAGTTTTCCGAACCAGCCCATCTCGGTCGCAGGCGCTGACTGCTCTTCAGACGGGGGTTCTGTTCCATTGACTGGCGCGGCCGGAGTCACTTTTGCATCTACTGAACCATTGGCTGGCAATTGGGGTGCAGCTTTTGCGATCTCTACTGAGACCGCATCGATGGATTTCTGCTGCTCAACATAATCTTCAGCCAGAAGTTGCTGGTAAAAAAAATCGCTGCCAATGGTCACTACCGGGATCGCAAATCGGATCAGCAGCAGTACAAGGAACAACCTGGTAAGCCAAAAAGGCGATTTTTTAATCAAAGAAAGTCCTGCCCAGACGATTGCGGTGGCTGAGACAAGCAGGGAAACAAGCCAATTCGCGCCAACGGCAAGAAGTGCCTTTTGAACCCCGAATGCAACGCTGGCAAACAGCATCAGGCTTGAGAACTGTTCTACCAGGTCGTTGATCGGATCCAGCGCCTGTCCCAAAGTGAGTGTGAGCCCGACACCCAATGGTTGCATGGACATTTCTGTTCCCTGGAGGACGGAAATGAGTGCGTTCAAAGTTCGAGCGGAGGCAAAGCTGATCAGCGCCCTCTTAAGCCCGTCGTCGACTTGCGCCTCAGCAAGGCTTTGAATTGGTGGATACCAGGAACACACCACGATCAAGACAGCCGCGACAATGATCAGCGCTCGCTTGAGGCGGTTTTGAATCAGGTTCATGGCGGTACCAGTCTGGTTATTGGTTTGAAAGTGGATGAGCAAAATCGAACCCTCACTCGCCCATGCTAAAAACGGCGCTCGGCTGATGGTAACGGAACATACGCTGCACACCAGCCCCCCATTCGGGTGGGAATTGAGGCCAATTTCGGGGCTTGTTGATGCAGATCATGTTGCATTCGGGCCGGCACCGAGTTGTACCATGCCTTGGAGAGAAATGCGCCAACCTTGACGCCAAGCTGCAACGCCCATGGCTGGCATGACCACCCCGTTGCGCTGTTGCGGATGTTGCGGCAAATTCCGGGAGGGGTGCCGAAAATGATGCAGGGCAGGTCTTCCCTCCAAAAAACCTGCCACGTCAGTCAATAGCCCTCAGAATGCTGCGCACCTCAGCACGGCTGCCACGTATTTCGAGTGGCTTGGACCTTTCCAAACCCAAGTGATCAATGACCACCGGCGGACGGTTCGGAAATTCGGCTACAAGATTTAACTGGCCGCCCATGCTTTGCACGTAGCGCCGCAGCGTTGACAGCAGCATGTCACTGCGTTTCTCCAAGCGAGAAATGGTGTCCTGACCAACGCCTAACGCAGCGGCCATGTCCGCTTGTGTCTGCTGGGCAGCCAGACGCAAATCCTTCAATGTGGCCAGTTCCATCGCGCGCGTCTCAACCCGCATCTTGCGCTCCGGAGTCAGCGCTGCCATCACATCATCGAGTTTTCTTGCCATGTTTGGGCTCCTTTTCCTTTGTCGTGATCAGGCTGGCCAGATGACTGTCATAACGCTCATCTGAAAGAGCAATCAATCGACGGTAAAAACGCCGCTGATCTGCCCCGCTTTTATCTCCACCAACCAGCAAAATCGCTTGACGCTTTGGATCGAATGCAAATGACACCCGCCATACTTCACCGTTCCAGGCAAAACGCAGCTCTTTCATATTGGCGTGTTTTGAGCCCTTCAGGGTGTCCACTGTGGGACGTCCCAGATTGGGTCCGAACTCTTCGAGCAATTTGGCATGCGCCAGCAATTCGTCCTGCAAGGCTTCATCCAATGCCGCAAATTCAGCATCGAAGTCATCATGAAATAAAACGCCCCAAGTCATGCTTCGATTATGTATTTAAGTCCATATCCAGTCAAGTCCATTTTCCGTGAAGAGTTTTTGAAGATCGCTGGCGCGGACATAAAGTTTTCAAAAACAGGCGGCAGAGGTTTTCCCTGAGAAGATCGGAAACTATGAAAAGTACGGCAAAACCAAAAATTGTGGAGCCACGTGCTCAAGACATCGCCAAGCCACTGCGCTGCGCGGTGTACGCACGCGTCTCGGTCGCTGATCATCAGAGCAACGCCCTGACTTCAGTAGCTGTGCAGGAAGAGGCGTGCAGGGCCTACATCAAAAGCCAGCGACACCTTGGCTGGGTTTTGGTGGAGCGCGCCTATACGGACGATGGGGTTTCTGGCGCTACCCTGCAACGCCCCGGCCTTCGGGCACTTCTTGAGGATGAATGTCTTTCCAGACCAACGCGGCATCACTTTCAACTGGCCAGCGGTTCTGAACCTGGTCAAGGAAATGGTGCAATTAAGCGTCGCCGGACACGCATAAGAGTGGTGAAGCTGCGACAAATGAGCAGGAAAGACAAGTTTGACTTGGCTTCGTGCCCAACCAGCGCGTTCATACGAACCCCTATCAAAAATGGAGTTTCAAGTGAACGGCACCACCAACAGCAGCAGCAGTCAAACCAAAACGGCCGACAGGCAATCGGTCATCAAATCCGAG
>NZ_JACUUE010000036.1 GCF_014859475.1 Rhodoferax sp. | reverse complement strand
CGCCACATCAGCTACGGCGTGCGCGAATTCGGCATGGCCGCCATCATGAACGGGGTGGCGCTGCATGGCGGTTTCATTCCCTATGGCGGCACTTTCCTCACCTTCAGCGACTACAGCCGCAACGCGATTCGCATGGCTGCGCTCATGAAGCTGCGCGTGGTGCATGTGTTCACGCATGACAGCATTGGCCTGGGCGAAGACGGACCCACGCACCAGTCGATCGAACACGCCGCGTCGCTGCGCCTGATCCCGAACCTGGATGTCTGGCGCCCCGGCGACAGCGCCGAGACGGCCGTGGCCTGGGCGGTGGCGCTGCAAAACAAGACCAAGCCCACGGCCTTGCTGCTCTCGCGGCAAAACATCATTTACGCCCCCAAAGCCAGCTTGGGCGACATCAGCAAAGGCGCCTACGTGCTGGCCGAACCGACTGAAGTGGGCCTGAAGAAAAAGGCGCAAGCGGTCATCATTGCCACCGGCTCCGAGGTTCAGTTGGCTTTGAGGGCACAAGAGCTGCTGGCGCAGCGCAAGATTGCCGTGCGCGTGGTCTCCATGCCCAGCACCACCACGTTTGACCAGCAGGATGCCGCCTTTAAAACCGCTGTGCTGCCCAAGGGCTTGCCGCGCATTGCCGTCGAAATGGGTGTCAGTGGTGGCTGGTGGCAATACGGCTGCGCGGCGGTGGTGGGCATCGACAGCTTCGGCGAGTCGGCACCGGCGCCGGTGTTGTTCAAGCACTTTGGCTTTACCCCGGAAAACGTCGCGGACACGGTGGAAAAAGTGCTGCGAAAATAACCTGGTAAGTTTTTTGTTTTAACTCAAGGAATCATCATGACGATCAAGATTGGTATCAACGGCTTTGGCCGCATCGGCCGCAACGTGTTTCGCTCTGCCATCCAGAATTTCAGCGACATCGAAGTCGTCGGCATCAATGACCTGCTGGAGCCCGCCTACCTGGCTTACATGCTGCAATACGACAGCGTGCACGGCCGTTTCAAGGGTGAGGTTTCAGTCGAAGGCAGCACGTTGGTCGTCAACGGCAAAAAGATTCGCTTGACGCAAGAGCGCGACCCGGCCAACTTGAAGTGGAACGAAGTGGGTGCTGATGTCGTGATCGAATCCACCGGCATCTTTCTGGACCAGGCGGGTGCCCAAAAACACCTTGATGCTGGCGCTAAAAAGGTCATTTTGTCGGCACCCTCAAAGGACGACACGCCGATGTTCGTCTTTGGTGTGAACGACAAGAGCTACGCTGGCCAGGCCATCATTTCCAACGCTTCCTGCACCACCAACTGCCTGGCGCCGCTGGCCATGGTGATCAACAACAAGTTTGGCATCAAGCGCGGCCTGATGACCACGGTGCACGCCGCCACTGCCACGCAGAAAACGGTGGATGGCCCGAGCAACAAAGACTGGCGCGGTGGCCGTGGCATTCTGGAAAACATCATCCCCAGCAGCACTGGTGCCGCCAAGGCCGTGGGCAAGGTGATTCCCGAACTCAACAAGAAGCTCACCGGCATGTCGTTCCGTGTGCCGACCTCCGACGTGAGCGTGGTTGACCTGACGGTAGAGCTCAACACCAGCGCCACCATGGCTGAAATCTGCGCCGAGATCAAGGCGCACGCCGAAGGCGACCTGAAAGGCATTCTGGGCTATACCGACGAAAAAGTGGTGGCCACCGACTTCCGTGGTGAAACCCGCACCAGCGTGTTTGACGCTGATGCCAGCATTGCGCTGGACGGCACCTTTGTCAAACTGGTCGCCTGGTACGACAACGAGTGGGGCTACTCCAACAAGTGCCTGGAAATGGTGCGCGTGGTCACCAAGTAAGCCCAAACGGCTATCAACCCAATAAGGGCGCCTGCGGGCGCCTTTTTTGATGTGTGGACTGCCGCGTCGCGAAAGCCCGGCTGTAAGAATTCACGCCGCCGCGCGACTGGTATATTTCCGGCCAACCCCGACGGAGTCCTATTGCATGAAGCTGTCATTCCTTGTCGCGCTTACCCTCAGCCTGGCGCTGCCCACTCTGGCACAGGCCGATTGGGCTAAAACAGAAAAGGAGGCCAAAGGCCAGACCGTCTATTTCAACGCCTGGGGCGGCAGCGAGGCCACCAACGCCTACCTTGCCTGGGCCGCCAAAGAGGTGAAGTCGCGTTACGGTGTGGAGGTCAAGCACGTCAAGGTCACCGACACCGCCGAGGTCGTCAAGCGCGTGTAAACCGAGTTGGCTGCAGGCCGCAAAACCGATGGCTCGGTCGATCTGATGTGGGTCAATGGCGAGAATTTCCGCAATCTCAAACAAGCCATTCTGTTGTTTGGCCCGTGGGCCGAGAGCCTGCCCAACTGGGGTCTGGTGGACCTGAACAAACCGGTGCGCAACGACTTTTCTGTGCCCACGCAGGGCTTTGAGGCACCTTGGGGCACAGCGCAGCTCACCTTCATCGCCGACCGTGCCAAAACGCCGGTGGCACCGCGCTCGGCTGCCGAGCTGTTGACCTTTGCCCAAGCCGCCGGACTTTCACGGCACCACCTTTGTCAAGCAACTGCTGCTCGAACTCAGCCTTGACCGCGCCGCGCTGCAACAAGCGGAAAACCCGCAGGCCTTTGCGCTGGCGACCCAGCCGCTGTGGGCCCACCTTGACCAGCTGCACACGCATCTGTGGCGCAACGGCAAGCCCTTTCCGGTCAACGCCCGGGCCCGCGCCGGTGCCCAGGTGGTGGCCAATTTCCTGCTGTCAGCCGAGGCGCAGGCACGCAAGGCCGACATCAGCGTGTGGGGTGACGGCACGGTGCTCGACATCGGCAAAATCCCGGCACCGTTGCAGGCCACCATGCGTACCACCGCGCCCGGCGCCCTGACCGAGCGCGTGCCCACGCTGGCCGAGCCGCACGCCAGCTGGGTCGAGGCGCTGGAGGCCGAGTGGCTGAAACGCTACGGTTCGCGCTAAACCGGGGGCAGTGGCTGGCGTTGGTGCTGGTGGCGCTGATTTTTGGTCCGCTGCTGCCCGGACTGTTCTGGGCACTGGCGCCGGCGCTGGACGGCACCGTCTGGCTCGGCTTGTGGTCAGATGCCCAATGGCCGCAAGCCTTACGCGCCACGCTGGTGTTTTCTTTTTTTGGCAGCGCGATGGCACTGGCACTGGCGATGCTGCTGGCAAGCTGGCATTACCCCGGCACGCTTTGGCACACGCTGCAGCGGCGCCTGCCCCTGCTGTTGGCTTTGCCCCATGCGGCGTTTGCGGTGGGGCTGTTTTTTTTGCTGGCGCCGTCGGGCTGGCTGGCGCGCGGCGTGGCACAGTTGGTGGGCTGGGTCAGCCCGCCCGACTGGATCACGGTGCAAGACCCCTACGGCCTGAGCCTGGCGCTGGCTCACCGACCCTGACGTGGCCATGCAGGCCCGTGGTGCCGCCGCATCGCTGGTGCTGCTCGCGCTTTTGCTGTTGGCGGCCACCTTGGTGCGCGGGCTCTGGCAAGGGTACCAGCGGCACCTGCCTGATCCCGACGGTTTGCGCCAGCCGGCAGCGGTACGGCACGGGTTGAATCTGCACACGCCGCTATTTTTGACCGGTTATGCGGTGCTGGCCGTGTTGCTGCTCTGGTCGTTTGCCGAGACCTGGTTTTTTCCGGCGCTGTGGCCTGACGGCTTGTCTTGGCAGAGCTGGCGCACTGCAGACTGGGCACCTTTTTGGACCACGCTGTGGCTGGCGGCAGCGGCCAGCCTGTTGTGCCTGCCGGCCGCACTGGTCTGGCTGGAATGGGGCCGCAACGCCTGAACGCCGCGCTCTACCTGCCGCTCATCGTACCCGCCATGCCGCTGGTGGCGGCGCAATATGCAGCGCTGCTGAACCTGCAGCTTGACGGCACTGCGGTCGGCCTGGTCTGGAGCCATTTGCTGTGGGTGCTGCCCTACATGGTGCTGACGCTGGTGGGCGCCTACCGCGCTTTCGATGCGCGCCTGCTGGTCAGCGCCCGCGCGCTTGGGTGTACCCGGCCGCAAGCCTGCCTGCGCGTGAAGTGGCCGCTGCTGGTGCGCCCGATTCTGGCCACTTTTGCCGTCGGTTTTGCCGTGAGCGTGGCCCAATACCTGCCGACCCTGTTTACCTGCGGTGGCCGTTTTGTCACCGTGACCACCGAGGCCGTGGCCTTGAGCGCCGGCGGCAACCGGCGTGTGCTGGCGGTGCAGGCGCTGCTGCAAATTGCCCTGCCAGTGGCTGCCTTTGCCCTGGCCGCCTTGATTCCCCACTGGCTGGCCCGACACCGCAAGGGATTGCGCTGACATGCTGAACATCAAAAACCTGATCCTCACGCGCGGCGCGACTGCGCTGCTTGAAAACTTCAACCTGACGGTCAATCCCGGCGAAATTGTGACCGTGGCGGGGGCATCCGGCTCGGGCAAATCGACCCCGCCTTCCATGCCACCGGCGAGCTGTGGCTGAACGAGCGGCGCATTGACAGCCTGCCCATCGAGCAACGCCAATTGGGCTTGTTGTTTCAGGACGACCTGTTGTTTGGGCACTTGAGCGTGGGGCAAAACCTCGCCTTTGCGCTGCCGGGGCAGTTTGCAGGCAGCCGGGAGCGCCGCCGCATTGAGCAAACGCTCACCGACACGGGTCTGGCAGGTTTTCATGAGCGCGACCCGGCCACCTTGTCAGGCGGGCAACGGGCCAGGGTGAGCCTGATGCGCACGCTGCTGGTCACCCATGACCCGGCCGACGTGCCACCCGGTGGACGCGTCATCGAGGTTGGTGACTGGCAGAGCTGACGCGTCGAGAAATGTCATTGCGAACGCAGTGACGCAATCCATGACCCCGGAAGTCATGGATCGCCACGCTTCGCTCGCGATGACGAAGTCTCTGTTCAAGGCCCGTGTGCGGTATCGGACCAGATACGGCGGGCTCGCGATGACGGTTCAAGGTCCGTGTGCGGTATCGGGCCGGGTACGGGGGGCTCGCAATGACGACTGTGTTTCATCATTTGCGGCGGCTGAGTTGCCAGTTAGATGTTGGCCGCTCGCGGCCTGACTTTCGATGCCGCCAGCTTGGCGTTGACGCGCGCCTGCGCAATGTCGGCATGCGCCGCCAGCGCCACGCCCATGCGGCGTTTGACGAAGCTCTCGGGCTTGCCGAACAGGCGGATATCGGTGCCGGGAACGCGCAGCGCCTCATCCACCCCGTCAAAGACGATGCCCTTGGCGTCGATGCCACCGTAAATCACGGCGCTGGCGCCGGGGTTGCGCAGCGCGGTGTTGACCGGCAGGCCCAGAATGGCGCGGGCATGCAGCTCGAACTCGCTTTGCCATTGGGTGGTGAGTGTGACCAGCCCGGTGTCGTGCGGGCGCGGGCTCACCTCGCTGAACCACACCTGCTCGCCCTTGATGAACAGCTCGACACCAAAAATCCCCAAGCCTGAGGCCTGGCCGTCGAGCTCGATGCCGAGGTCGTCGGTGACGGTCTTTGCAATCTGGCGGGCTTTTTCCAGCGCCGCCGGATGCATCGGGTGCGGCTGCCAGCTCTCCACGTAGTCGCCGTTGACCTGCACGTGGCCCACGGGCGCGCAGAAATGGGTTTCGATCTGGCCGTTGGCACCCTTGGCGCGCACCGTGAGCAGGGTGATTTCGTAATCGAAGTCGATGAAGCCTTCCACAATCACGCGGCCGTGGCTGACACGGCCACCGGCCATGGCATGGTCCCAGGCGGCCTGCACATCGGCCGGGCCATTGAGCTTGCTTTGGCCCTTGCCGCTGGAACTCATCACCGGTTTGACGATACAGGGGTAGCCAATGCCGGGCTTGCCATCTGCGCCGTCGATGGCGGCTTGCAACTCGGCCAGCGAGTCGCAAAACCGGTAGCGGCTGGTCGGCAGACCCAGGGTCTCAGCGGCGAGGCGGCGAATGCCTTCGCGGTCCATGGTCAGGCGGGCGGCGCGCGCGGTCGGGATCACGCGCACCAAGCCGGTGGCTTCCAGCACTTCGAGCATGGGGGTGGCAATGGCCTCGATCTCGGGCACCACCAGGTCGGGCTTTTCTTCTTCGATCAGCTCCCGTAGCAAGGCCGGGTCGCTCATCACCACGGTACGGGCGTGGTGTGCCACCTGCTGGCCGGGCGCGTGGTCATAACGGTCCACGGCAATCGTTTCGACGCCCAGGCGCTGCAGCGCGATGATGACTTCCTTGCCCAGTTCGCCGCTGCCGAGCAGCATGACTCGGGTGGCGTTGGGGGACAGGGGGGTGCCGATGGTGGTCATGGTGTTTGCGCGTTGCCGCGTCCAGGTTGGGTTAAAAGGGAAGTTTTTAATTCTATTCAACCTGGATTGCGCAATCGGGTGAAATGATGGTTTGATGGCAGGGCTTGGGTGTTGATGAATCTCGGTGGTCGTGCCGCCCACGAGTTGACGCCTTGCCGGGACCCTTCGCGCCTCGGCGACAATTCCGCCATGCCTGAAGCCATCCTCTCTGTTCAACATCTGGTCAAGCGCTATGGCGATGCCACGGTGGTCAACGACCTGTCTTTTGCCATTGCGCCGGGCGAATGCCTGGGCGTGATCGGCCCCAACGGCGCCGGCAAAACCACCACCATCCGCATGTGCCTGGGGCTGACCGTGCCCGATCAAGGCACCGTGACGGCCTTTGGCCTGCCCATGCCGCGTGACGCGCTGGCCATCAAGACGCAGCTGGGCGTGGTGAGCCAGCTCGACACGCTTGACCCCGACTTCAGTTGCGCCGAGAACCTGCTGGTCTATGGCCGCTATTTCGGCATGAAAGACGCGCAGATTCGCGAGCGCATTCCGTCGCTGCTCGAATTTGCCTCGCTGACCGGTAAAGCCAACGCCAAACCGGGCGAGTTGTCGGGCGGCATGAAGCGCCGCCTGAGTCTGGCGCGGGCCTTGGTCAACAACCCGCGCCTGCTGCTGCTCGACGAGCCCACCACCGGCCTGGACCCGCAGGCGCGCCACCTGATGTGGGAACGCCTGCAATTGCTGCTGCAAGAGGGTAAGTCAATTTTGCTGACGACGCACTTCATGGACGAGGCCGAGCGCTTGTGCCACCGGTTGGTGGTGGTGGACCATGGCAAGAAAATTGCCGAAGGCGCACCGCGCGACCTGATCAAGCAGTACCTCGAGCCCGAGGTGGTTGAGGTGTTTGGCAGCGGTGCACTGGCGCTGGTGGATTTGCCGCTCTCGGGCCTGGCGGTGCGCGTTGAGGTGAGTGGTGAAACCGTGTTTTTCTACACCCGGGACGCCAAGCCGCTGCTGCTGGCACTGGCTGCCTACCCACAGCTGCGCACGCTGCACCGACCGGCCAATCTGGAAGATTTGTTTCTGAAATTGACCGGCCGGCAAATCCGGGAGGACGCATGAGCACCGCCATCAAGCTGTCGCCCTGGCGCGCTCCCAAACTGTCCATGCGCTGGTGGCCGGTGTTTTTACGCAACTGGCTGGTCTGGAAAAAGCTGGCCATTCCGAGCCTGGTCGGCAACATTGCCGAGCCACTGATGTGGCTGGTGGCCTTTGGCTACGGCATGGGCGCGCTGGTGGGCAAGGTCACAGTGGACGGCGTGCAGGTGCCCTACATTTTGTTTCTGGCCAGCGGCTCGATCTGCATGAGCGCCATGAATGCCGCCAGTTTCGAGGCGCTGTATTCGGCGTTCAGCAGGATGCACGTGCAAAAAACCTGGGACGGCATCATGAACGCGCCGGTCAATCTGGACGACATCGTGCTGGCCGAAATGCTGTGGGCCGCGTTCAAGTCGGTCTTTACCGTGACGGCCATTCTGTGTGTGATGCTGGCGCTTGGCATCAGTTACAGCCCCAAGTTGCTGCTGGCCTGGCCGGTGCTGTTGGGTGTGGGCATTACCTTCAGCTGCGTGGCGTTGATTTTTAATGCGTTGGCCAAGGGCTACGACTTTTTCACCTATTACTTCACGCTGTTTTTGACACCCATGATGTTTTTGAGTGGCATTTTTTTCCCGCTGGCGCAGTTGCCGCCGCTGGTGCGTGAGATTTCACAGTGGCTGCCGTTGACCAACGCGGTCGCGCTGGTGCGGCCCTTGTTCATGGACCAGTGGCCCGCAGACTGGCTGCGGCCGCTGGCGGTGCTGGCGACTTACGCGGGCTTGGGCTTCTGGGTGGCACTGGCGCTCACGCGCAAGCGCTTTCGGGCTTGAAGCACCAGATGGCCTGCCCGATGATGCGTTGACATTTTTGAAAGATGGACTGAACTTGACTGACTTTGCTGAAAAAATCCAGGAGCCGCGCTTGTGGCGCTCTGACGGCTGGACCGCCCGTGTGGTCAAAAACGAAGACGACGACGGTTGGGCCGTGGCCATGTTCAAGGACGGTGAGTCAGAGCCCGCGCTGGTGGGGCCCTGGACCATGGGGCGTGACAAAAAGAACCCCAAGCCGCTCGACATCAACGCCTTTCATACGCTGGTCAAAACCGCCCGTGAATTTGTGCGCCGCAGCGAGCAGCAACGGCACGCCGAGCTGCATCAAAGCATCACCGTGACGGCCGGATCAACCCGCGTCACCGTGTGTCTCGACATCGTGCCCGATGAAGACAACCCTTATGCCATGCTGAGCGCCAAAGACGAGGGTGATGAGTTGCTGGCCGAGGTGCGCGTGGCGCCGTCCTTCAAGCTCAATCGCAGCATCGCGGTGGCGTGGGCCGAGGGCGGCTTTGTTCGGCCGGGGGAGCGTTAGCCTGCTTCCAGGTCAGCCAGCCTTGCCTTTGTGGCGACTTGCTCGGCGGCATCCAGAAACTTGGTAGCGCGTGCCCGCAGCCGCAACACTGGCAAAGAGATCAGCGCGCCTGGTCATGACTAAAAATTCATCGGTTTAAAGGCGCCGTCAAACATGCCTGGCGCAGGCTTGCGTCAAAGGCAGCGCTTTGTTGCAACAGCATCAGGCTGTGTGCCGCGACCCGCATGCCCGCGCTGCCCTGCCGGTCGCTTTGACCGCGCGGTTGGCTGGTGTCGAGCAGGGCCTGCCATTGACCGCACGGCAAGAGACAGGTTTCTTCGGTGGCGCCCGCGTTGCAAAGTAGCAGCAACGGGGTGGCGCTGCGACCGGGTTTGCCGATGAGGCAGGCCAGCGTGCGGACGTTGGCCTGGTGCCAGCCATCGTCTTGCAACATGCCGCCGTCAAAGTTCAACCATGACACGTCATACTGGCCGGTGGCGTCGGCAATGCCGTTGTACCAGCGGTTGGCAAAGGGTTGCAATTGGTGCCTGAGACCGATCACATATTGGGTGAAGGCCAGCAAATCAGGGTCTGATGCCAACCAGTCGATCCAGCTGGTGGCGTTGTCCTGGCAATAGGGGTTGTTGTTGCCATTTTGGCTATGGCCGAGTTCGTCGCCGGCGCAGAGCATGGGCGTGCCCTGGGCCAGCAAGGTGTTGGCCAGCAGCACGCGCTGCAGCCGGGCGCGAAATTGCTGCACCACCGGGTCGTCGCTGGGGCCTTCCTCGCCGCAGTTGAAGCTCAGGTTGTCGTTGTGGCCGTCGCGGTTGTCCTCGAGGTTGGCCTCGTTGTGGCGCTGGTTGTAACTGACCAGGTCGAGCAAGGTAAAGCCGTCGTGCGACACCACGTAGTTCACCGACTTGGCCGGCGCGCGGCGGCGCTCCTGGTACAGGTCGGACGAGCCGCACAGGCGCATGGCAAAGTCGCCGCGCGTGCAGCCCGATGGCATCTTATTGCCGGCGGCGGCACCCTGAACCCAGAAACGGCGGGTGCAGTCGCGGAATTTGTCGTTCCATTCGAGCCAACCGCGCGGGAAGCCGCCCACCTGGTAGCCGCCCGGGCCGGTGTCCCAGGGCTCGGCGATCATCTTGACGTGCGACAGTGCCGGGTCTTGCGCCATGGCCGCAAAAAAGGCGGCCTGGGTACTGAAGCCGGAGTCGGTGCGGCCCAGCACTGGCGCCAGGTCGAAGCGGAAGCCATCGACGTGCATGTCTTCCACCCAATAGCGCAGGCTGTCCATCACCATTTGCAGCACCTTGGGCTGGCGCAGGTTCAGCGTGTTGCCGCAACCGCTGTAGTTTTCGTAGCGACTTGGGTCGTCCGGCGGCAAACGGTAATAGCTGGCGTTGTCGAGCCCCCTGAAACTGAGGGTGGGGCCGGCCTCGTCGGCCTCTGCGGTGTGGTTATAGACCACGTCCAGAATGACTTCGAGCCCCCCCGCGTGCAGGGCGCGCACCATGCTGCGGAATTCGTCGCGTGCGAGCAGCCCGCCCTGGCCGCTCGCCAGTTGCGGGTTGACGCAAAAAAAGCCGAGGGTGTTGTAGCCCCAGTAGTTGCTGAGGCCCTGGCTGACCAGGCGCTCTTCGCTGAGGCTGTACTGCACCGGCAGCAGACTGATGGCGGTGACGCCCAAATCTTTGAGGTGCTTGACGGCGGCCGGGTGCGCCAGCCCGGCGTAGCTGCCGCGCAGCTCGGGCGGGATGGCTGGGTTGAGTTTGGAGAAGCCCTTGACGTGGCATTCGTAGAGCACGGTGTCGGCCAGCGTGATGCCCGGGATGGCGTCGTCGCCCCAGTCAAAGTGGTCATCGGTGACGCGGGCTTTGAGCGCATGGGCGGCGTTGTCGTGGCTGTCCTTGTGCGCGGGGTGCAGGCGGTCGGGGCTGAAGTGTTCGGGGCGCCAGTCGAACTGGCCCACGATGTCGCGCGCGTAGGGGTCGAGCAGCAGTTTGCTGGCATCAAAGCGGTGCCCTTGGTCGGGCCGCCAGGGGCCGTGCGCGCGCAGGCCATAGACCAGGCCGGGTTGCGCCCCCGGCAGGTAGCCGTGCCAGACATCGACGGTTTGGCATGGCAAGGGCATGCGCGCCAGTTCGTGTTGGCCCTCGGCGTCGAACAGGCACAGCTCGATGGCTTGGGCATGCGTTGAAAACACGGCAAAGTTGACGCCGTGGCCGTCAAAATGCGCACCCATCGGCCAGGGGTGGCCGTGTTGCAGGCTAGTAGTTCGTTTCATCAAAAAGCTTGCAAAATGAAATCGATGAATTTTTCAGGCTGGCTAGGCGCGAGGAGGCGACATAGCCGTAGCTATGGCAACGACGAGCAACAACGCCAGGATGGAAAAGACACGATTTCATGTAAGTGTTTTGGTGAAACGGACTACCAGTGGTCAAGCGGTCCATTCAAGAAATACGGTGGCCAAGGGGGGGAGCGTGAGCAGGATCGAGCACGGCTTGCCGTGCCAGGGCGTGGCTTCGCTGGCGGCGCAGCCAAATGGCGTGCCGACATTGCTGCCGCCGTAATGCTCTGAATCCGTGTTGAGCACCTCGCGGTAGCTGCCCGCGCGCGGCACGCCCAGACGGTAGCCTGGCCAGACTTGCGGCGTGAAGTTGCACACCACCACGGTGAAGGTGTTGGCATCCAGGCCATGACGCACAAAGCTCAACACCGAGCGGGCGGCGTCGCTGTGGTCGATCCACTCGAAGCCCGCCGGCACGAAGTCCTGTTGGTACAGCGCGGGGGTGGCGCGGTACAGCGTGTTGAGGTCGCGCACCAGGCGCTGCACGCCCGCGTGCGCCGGGTTCTCCAGCAAATGCCAGTCGAGGCTCTGGTCATGGTTCCATTCGCGTTCCTGGGCAAATTCGCAGCCCATGAACAGCAATTTTTTACCGGGGTGGCCAAACATGTAGCCCAGAAAAGCGCGCACGTTGGCCAGTTGCTGCCAGCGGTCGCCCGGCATTTTGCCCAGCAGCGAGCCTTTGCCGTGCACCACTTCATCGTGCGAGATCGGCAGCACAAAATTTTCGTTGAAGGCATAGACCAGACTGAATGTCATCTCGCCCTGGTGGTGTTGGCGGTAGAGCGGGTCGCGCGCCATGTAGGCCAGGCTGTCGTGCATCCAGCCCATGTTCCACTTGTAGTGAAAGCCCAGTCCGCCAGCATAAGTGGGGCGTGACACCGCCGGGTAGGCGGTGGACTCCTCGGCCAGCGTGATGGCCTGCGGGCACTCCACCCCGACCACCTCGTTGACGCGCTTCAGGAAGGCAATGGCCTCCAGGTTTTCGCGACCCCCGTGCACATTGGGAATCCACTCGCCAGCCTTGCGGCTGTAGTCGCGGTAAAGCATGGAGGCCACTGCATCGACGCGCAGGCCATCGACGCCAAAACGCTCCAGCCAGTACAGCGCGTTGCCGACCAGGAAGTTGCTGACCTCGGTTCGGCCGAGGTTATAGATCAGCGTGTTCCAGTCCTGATGAAAGCCTTCGCGCGGGTCGGCGTATTCGTAGAGGTGCGTGCCGTCGAAGTTCGCCAGCCCGTGGGCGTCGCTGGGAAAGTGCGCCGGCACCCAGTCCAGAATCAGCCCGATGCCGGCGGCATGGCAGCGTGCCACCAAGCGGCCAAAGCCGTCGGCGTCGCCAAAACGGGACGTGGGCGCGTACAGGCCGACGGGTTGGTAGCCCCAGGAGCCGTCAAACGGGTGCTCGCTGATGGGCATGAGTTCCAAGTGGGTGAAGCCCATGTCTTGCGCGTAGGGAATCAGCGCGTCGGCGAGTTCGTCCCAGCTGAGCCAGCGGTTGCCTTCTTCGGCGACGCGGCGCCACGAACCCAGGTGCACCTCGTAAATGCTCACCGGAGCATCCAGCGCGTTGGCTTGTTTGCGTTGCACGGACGGCGTAGTTTTGGCGGGCAATTGAGCCACGCGGCTGGCCGTGGCCGGGCGCAGCTCGGCTTGCAGCGCGTAGGGGTCGGCGCGGGCCGGCAAGACCTCGCCGCTGTGCGTGCGAATCTCGAATTTGTAGAGTGCGCCCTTGGGCACGCCGGGGATGAAGAGCTCCCAGACGCCGCATTCACGGCGCAAGCGCATCGGATGACGGCGGCCGTCCCAATGGTTGAAGTCACCGACCACGCTGACCCGCGAGGCGTTGGGTGCCCACACCGCAAAGCGCGTGCCGTCCACGCCGAGCATGACTCCCGGGTGTGCGCCGAGTACCTCGAAGGGGCGCAAATGCGTGCCTTCGCCGAGCAGCCACACATCGAGTTCGCCAAGTACCAGCGGAAAGCGGTACGGGTCGTCGAGGATGCTGCTCAGGCCGCTTTCCCACTGCACCTGCAGTCGATAGGGGGTATCGGGCGCGGCCTTGACCTTGCCTTCGAAAAAACCGGCGGAACGCGGCTTGAGCTGTGCTGCCAATGCAGCGTCGGCATCAAGCACCGCGACGCTGCTGGCGCTGGGCAAAAAACAGCGCACCGAGGTTTGCCCGTCCCGGGTCGCATGCGGCCCGAGCACGGCGAACGGGTCACCGTGGCTGGCGTTGCAGATCATCTCGATGGTGTGGTGGCGCAACATGGCAAGAGGCTCGGGTGGTGTTGTTGTTTGGCGTTTGCAATCTGGCCGGCTCAGTCGGGTATTGGCGCAACCCGCCAGATGTCGCGCGCGTATTGGCCAATGGTACGGTCTGACGAAAAAACGCCCATGCCCGCCACGTTGCGAATGGCGCGCTGGCACCACAAATCGGGCTGGCTGTAGAGCGCGTCCACCTTGGCCTGGGTGGCGACATAGGACGCATAGTCGGCCAGCAGCAGGTAGTGGTCGCCGCCCCACACCAGCGAATTAACCAAGGCGCGGTATCGCTCGGGGTCGTCCGGAGAAAACTGGCCGTCGCCAATGGCATCGAGCACGGCTTTGAGCTCGGGGTTGTCCTGGTAGTGCTGCAGCGGGTGGTAGCCCTCGAGCCGCAGTTGGCGTACTTCGGGTGTTTTCAGGCCAAAGATGAAAATGTTGTCGTCGCCGACCTGTTGCCGGATTTCGATGTTGGCACCGTCGTCGGTGCCGATGGTCAGGGCGCCGTTGAGCGCCAGTTTCATGTTGCCGGTGCCCGAAGCCTCGGTGCCCGCGGTAGAGATTTGCTCGGACAGGTCGGCGCCCGGCATGATGACCTCGGCCACCGAGACGCCGTAGTTGGGCAGGAATACCAGCTTGAGCTTGTCGCCAATGCGTGGGTCGTTGTTGATGGTCAGGCCGACATCGTGAATCAGCCGGATGATCGACTTGGCCACCTGGTAGCTCGATGCAGCCTTGCCGGCAAAAATGACCGTGCGCGGCACCCAGGGCGCATCAGGGTTGGCCAGAATGGCCTGGTAGCGGCTGACCACATGGAGCACATTGAGCAATTGCCGCTTGTACTCGTGGATGCGCTTGACCTGCACGTCAAACAGGCTGTCCGGGCTGACCTGCACCCCGGTGACTTGCGCGATGAAGTCGGCAAGCCGCACTTTGTTGGCGCGCTTGATGGCCATGAATTTGCCGGCAAACGCCGCATCGCCCTGGCAGCTTTCGAGCCGCTTCAACTGGTCGAGGTCGAGCCGCCAGGCTTTGCCCAGCGTCTCGTCGAGCAAGGTGGCCAGGCCGGGGTTGGCCTGCGCCAGCCAGCGTCGTGGCGTGACGCCATTGGTCATGTTGGTGAAGCGCTTGGGCCACAGCGCCGCGAAGTCGGCAAAAATCGTGTGCACCAATAGCTCGGAGTGCAATGCCGACACGCCATTGACCTGGTGGCTGCCGACCACCGACAAGTGCGCCATACGCACCCGGCGCTCGCCGGTTTCGTCGATCAGCGACAAGCGCTTCAGGAAGTCGTGGTCGCCGGGGCGAAAGCGCGCGGCCATGTCCAGAAATTCCTTGTTGATGCGGAAAATGATTTCCATGTGCCGTGGCAACACTTGCTGAATCAGGCTCAGCGGCCAGGTCTCCAGCGCCTCGGGCATCAGGGTGTGGTTGGTGTAAGAGAAGGTTTTGCCACACAGCGCCCAGGCGCGATCCCAGTCAAAAGCGTGCTCGTCGCACAAAATGCGCATCAACTCGGCCACACCAATGGCCGGATGCGTGTCGTTGAGGTGGATGGCGACGTGCTCGGCCAGGTTGTCCAGCGAGGGGTGTTCGGCCAGGTGGCGACAGATCAGGTCCTGCATCGAGGCGGCGACAAAGAAATACTCCTGCTTGAGGCGCAACTCGCGGCCCGCGGGCGTGCTGTCGTTGGGGTACAGCACCCAGGAGATGTTCTCGTACTCGTTTTTGGCAAAAGCGGCGCGGGCGTAGTCGCCGGCGTTGAAAACGCCCAGGTCAATGTGGTCGGGCGCGACCGCTTTCCACAAGCGCAGGGTGCTGACCTTTTCGGTGCCGTGGCCCGGCACCACCATGTCATAAGCTTTGGCTGCAACTTCACCATCGTGTTTCCATGTCACCTGGCCATCAAGGTGCACCACGCTGCCGCCAAAACGCACCGTGTAAGTCAGGTCGGCCCGCGGGAACTCCCAGGGGGTGCCGTCCTTGAGCCAGGAGTCGGGGTACTCGACCTGGTTGCCATCCTGGATATCCTGGGCAAACATGCCGTACTCATAGCGAATGCCGTAGCCAAAGGACGGCAGGCCCAGCGTGGCCATGGAGTCCAGAAAGCACGCCGCCAGCCGCCCCAGGCCGCCGTTGCCCAAGGCTGCGTCGGGCTCATGGCCGGCAATGTCTTCGAGCCGCTGGGCATGCTGCGTCAGACCTGCGGCGGCGCCTTCGGTGAGATTCAAGGCGGCCAGTGCGTTGGACAGGGTTCGCCCCATCAAAAACTCCATCGACAAATAGACCACGCGGCGTGCCTTTTGCGCTTTCTCTTTCGCCTGCGTGTACACCCAGCGTTTGGAGAGTTGCGCGCGCGCCACCTGGGCCGTGGCTTGCATCAAGTCGCTGGGTGAGGCGCTGCCTGGCGCCACCCCGATGGTGTGCAGCAGGTGGGCGTTGATTTGCTCGGGCAGCGGGGCGGAGAGGGGCGTGGCGGAAACGTTCAACTGGATTCCTTCGGACTTTTGGCAATAGAGGGGCAAAGCCGTATTTTGCACGCCAATTCGTGTTGGGTTTACTGTGCGGTTACCACGGTTAGCCCGCGGGTCTTGCCAGCTCTCTATAATCGCGCCCATTCCGAGGAGCGTTGCAGCTCACGCCGGGGGCAAAAACCCGGCGCTGAGTGAGGCTCGGTACCCGCTGCGGCCCTGCCTGGCGTTTCACAACGGCGCTCACCCACAACGCGTGAGGTGAGGTTTTTTCCGCCTGGCGTGCTGTGGTTGTCACCTTAACCACTGGAGTGAACCATGAACGCCGCATCAAAAAAACCTGCAAAAACAAACGATTTCATCATTGCCGACATTGGCCTTGCCGCCTGGGGCCGTAAAGAGCTCAACATTGCCGAGACCGAAATGCCGGGCCTGATGGCCATCCGCGAAGAATTTGCCAAAGAGCAGCCGCTCAAGGGCGCGCGCATCACCGGTAGCCTGCACATGACGATCCAGACTGCGGTGTTGATCGAAACCCTGACCGCGCTGGGCGCCGAGGTGCGCTGGGCTTCGTGCAATATTTACTCCACGCAAGACCACGCCGCTGCCGCCATTGCCGCCGACGGCATTCCGGTGTTCGCGATCAAGGGCGAGTCGCTGGCCGATTACTGGGACTACACCCACCGCATTTTCGAATTCGGCGGCAAAAAAGGCACGGCGGCCGAAGGCCCCAACATGATCCTGGACGACGGCGGCGACGCCACGCTGCTGATGCACCTGGGCACCAAGGCCGAGAAAAATCCCAAGCTGCTCGACAACCCGACCAGCGAGGAAGAAACCTGCCTGTACGCCGTCATCAAGGCCAAGCTCAAGCTTGATTCGACCTGGTACAGCCGCCGCATCAAGCACATCATCGGCGTGACCGAAGAAACCACCACCGGCGTGCACCGCCTGAACGACATGTCGGCCAAGGGTGAGCTGATGCTGCGCGCCATCAACGTCAACGACTCGGTGACCAAGAGCAAGTTCGACAACCTGTACGGCTGCCGCGAGTCTTTGGTGGACGGCATCAAGCGCGCCACCGACGTGATGATTGCCGGCAAGGTGGCGGTGGTGGCTGGCTACGGTGATGTCGGCAAGGGCTGCGCCCAGGCGCTGCGTGCCCTGAGCGCCCAAGTGTGGGTGACCGAGATCGACCCCATCAACGCGCTGCAAGCGGCCATGGAAGGCTTCAAGGTGGTGACGATGGAATACGCCGCCGACAAGTGCGACATTTTTGTCACGGCCACCGGCAACCTGAACGTGATCAACTACAAGCACATGGCGGCCATGAAAGATCAGGCGATTGTGTGCAACATCGGTCACTTCGACAATGAAATCGACGTGGCATCGCTGTCCAAATGCAAGTGGGAAGAGATCAAGCCACAAGTCGATCATGTGATCTTCCCGGCCAAGGGCAAGACACCGGCCAAGCGCATCATCCTGCTGGCCAAGGGCCGCCTGGTGAACCTGGGTTGCGGCACCGGTCACCCCAGCTTTGTCATGAGCTCCAGCTTTGCCAACCAGACCATTGCCCAGATCGAGCTGTTCACCAAGCCCAAGGCCTACAAGGTCGGGCAGGTCTATGTGTTGCCCAAGCTTCTGGACGAAAAAGTGGCGCGCCTGCACCTGAAAAAAGTGGGCGTGCAACTGTCAGAACTGACCGACGAGCAAGCCGCCTACATCGGCGTGAGCAAGTCCGGCCCGTACAAAGCCGACGCTTACCGTTACTAAGCAGCGCATGCGCATTGACCAATTGCTGGTGCAGCGCGGCCTGGCCAGCACCCGCTCTCAGGCCCAGCGCCTGATTGCCGGGGGCGTGGCGTGGCAGCAAGGCACTGACTGGCGACGTGTGGCCAAAAATGGCGACGACGTGGCCGAAGATGCCGAACTGCGCCTGCTTGACGACTCGGAGGCGCGCTATGTGTCGCGCGGCGGCCTCAAATTGGAGGCGGCCTTGCAACAGGTGGGTTTGTCAGTTGGCGGCTTCCGGTGCCTGGACGTGGGTCAAAGCACGGGTGGTTTCACCGACTGCCTGTTGCAACAAGGGGCCAGATTCGTGGTGGGCGTCGATGTGGGCAGCGCCCAGTTGCACCCCAAGCTGCATGCCGATCCCCGCGTCTTGTGCGTGCAAGGTGTGAACGCCCGGGCGCTGCAAGCCGCTGACCTGGTGGCTGCCTTTGAGGAAAGTACCGGGGTGGAGGGCCAGTTTGATCTTGAAGAAGACGATGGCGCATTGGACCAGGCATTCGTCCCCGAGTTTGATTTGATCGTGGCCGATTTGTCGTTCATCTCGCAAACGCTGGTGTTGCCCGCCGTGGTGCCCTTGCTCAAAGCAGGCGGCACGCTGCTGACGCTGGTCAAACCCCAGTTCGAACTGCAACCCGGCCAAGTGGGCAAGGGCGGCATTGTGAAGGATGCGGCGCTGTACCTGCTGGTCGAGCAGCGTTTGCGCGAAGCCTGTGCCGGATTGGGTTTGACGGTGACGCACTGGTTTGACTCACCCATCACCGGCGGCGACGGCAACCGAGAATTTTTTATCGGCGCGAGCAAAGGCGCAGCATCCTGAAACCACGCGGGACAGGTCGCCGCGCCAATCGGCAGCACCGGCGTTGTCCCCATTACTTTAGAAGATTGTCATGACTTCCAGTGCCAGCTTTCCTGTCAGTGTCGAGTTTTTTCCGCCCAAGACGCCCGAGGGTGTCGAGAAGCTTCGTGTGGTTCGCCAGCAGCTTTATGCACTCAAGCCCGAATTTTGCTCGGTGACCTTTGGTGCTGGCGGCTCCACACAAGAAGGCACCTTTGGCACGGTGCGCGACATTTTGAGCGAGGGCGTCAGCGCCGCTTCGCACTTCTCGTGCATTGGCGCCACGCGCGTGCGGGTGCGCGAGCAGCTGGCGACGCTCAAGGCCATGGGCGTGAAGCGTCTGGTGGCGCTGCGTGGCGATTTGCCAAGCGGTTACGGCACCGGGGGTGAGTTTCATTACGCCAGCGACCTGGTGGCTTTTATCCGTGCAGAAATGCCTGACGACTTCCACATCGACGTGGCAGCCTACCCCGAAATGCATCCGCAAGCCAAATCACCCGCGAGCGACCTGAGCGCTTTTGCCGCCAAGGTGCAGGCTGGGGCAGACTCGGCCATCACGCAGTACTTTTTCAACGCCGATGCCTATTTCCAGTTTGTCGAGGATGCCGATTCCTTGGGCGTGAGCGTGCCGGTGGTGCCAGGCATCATGCCCATCGCCAGTTCATCGCAACTGATGCGTTTCAGCGATGCCTGTGGTGCCGAGATTCCGCGCTGGATCAGGCTGCGCCTGCAGAGCTTTGCTGACGACAGCGCCTCCATCAAGGCCTTTGGCCTGGATGTGGTGACGGCTTTGTGCGAGCAACTGCGCGCTGGTGGCGCCCCCGGGCTGCACTTTTACAGCATGAACCAGAGCGCGCCAACGCTGGAGATTTGCAAGCGGCTGGGACTTTGACGTATTAACTGATTAGCGCCCGTACACATCCTCAAAGCGCACGATGTCGTCTTCGCCCAGATAAGAGCCCGACTGCACCTCGATCATTTCCAGGGGCACGCGGCCCGGGTTTTCCAGGCGGTGGGTGGTGCCTAGCGGAATGAAGGTGGATTCGTTTTCCGACAACAAAAAGCTGTCGTCACCCTTGGTGACCTTGGCGGTGCCGCTGACCACAATCCAGTGCTCGGCACGGTGGTGATGCATTTGCAGCGACAGCGTGCCGCCCGGTTTGACGACAATGCGCTTGACCTGAAAACGCTCACCCGCATCCACGCCGTCGTACCAGCCCCAAGGGCGAAACACCTTGCGGTGGATGCTGCCTTCAGAACGGCCTTTGGCCTTGAGCGCATCCACAATCTTTTTCACCTCCTGGGTGGTGTCCTTGTGCGATACCAAAATGGCATCGGCCGTTTCCACCACCACCAGGTCGCGCACGCCAACGCAGGCAATCAAGCGGCCCTCGGAGAGCGCCAGCGTGTTTTCGCAATCCTGCAGTAGCACGTCGCCCTGGATCACGTTGCCATGCTTGTCTTTGGGAAGCACTTGCCACAAAGCATCCCAGGCGCCGACATCAGACCAGCCAGCGCTCAGGGGCAATACAACGCCGACAGGTAATTCGGCTGCGCCCGCCTGGCCACTGGCGGCAATGCGCTCCATGACGGCGTAATCAATCGAGTCGCCAGGGCATTGTGCAAAGGCATCCTTGCCGACGCGGACAAAGTCGCCATCGGTTTGGCCCTGGTCCCAAGCGGTCTGGCAGGCGGTCAGAATGTCAGGCCGGCAGTGCCCCATGGCGGCCAGCCAGACCGAGGCGCGCATCATGAACAAACCGCTGTTCCACAGATAGCTGCCCTCTGCCAGGTAAGCCTGCGCGGTGGCCAGGTCGGGCTTCTCGACAAAACGCTTGATCACATGGGCGTCTGTGCCGTTCGCGCCGCCGTAGGTATCGCCTGACTGGATATAGCCGTAGCCTGTTTCAGGGGCATCGGGCGTGATGCCAAAAGTCACCACGGCACCGGCTTCGGCCAAAGCCGCGCCCTGGCTGACCACGTGCTGGAAGGCTGCGATGTCGGTAATCACATGGTCAGCAGGCATGACCAGCAGCACCGGATCGACTTGATTTTTTTGCGCTGCCAACGCCGCGATCGTCAGCGCCGGCGCCGTATTCCGGCCACATGGCTCCAGCACCACGGTACCGTTTTGGCCAAGCAGACGGAGTTGTTCGGCGATGACAAAACGGTATTCTTCGTTGCACACGACCATGGGCTGCACCAGTTCAACGCCAGGCGTTCCCTGCACGCGCCGCACGGTGGCTTGCAGCAGCGAGTCGTCGCCAACCAAACTGAGCAATTGTTTGGGGTATTTTTCGCGCGAGAGCGGCCACAGGCGGGTGCCGGAGCCACCGGAGAGGACCACGGGCTGGATTAAAACGGTTGGTGTCATGTTGAAAAGCCCTTGTAAATCAGGTTAATTGTTGGCAGTACCAAAGCGTAACAGAGCGGATTTGTCACCACGACAGCTGATTCTGGACAACGACAAGTGTTCCCCGTCATGGCGAACGCAGCCGTCATGGCGACAGTAGCCGTCATTGCGAACGACGTGAAGCAATCCATGACTTCCAACAGCATAGACTGCCGCGCTTCGCTTTCCATGAACATCCCCGTCATTGCGAACGAAGTGACGCAATCCATGTCCCCGGAAGTCATGGATCGC
>NZ_JACUUE010000231.1 GCF_014859475.1 Rhodoferax sp. | reverse complement strand
CCTGCGGCCTCGCGATGACGGAGTTTCTGTTCAAGGTCCGTGTGCGGTATCGGGCTTGGTACGGAGGGCTCGCAATTACGAGGTGCACCAGTTGTGCCACATGTCGCGGTAAGCGGCTTCGAGCTGGCGGGTGATGGCGGCGGGTTGGCACTGTGGCGCGTTCATGCGCTCGCGCAGCGATTGGCGCACCGCATCGAGCGCAGGCAAATCATTGGCGAACTTCACCGCGCACTGCACATAATCGTCTTGGCTGTGCGTGATGAACTCGGGCAAGCCCACGCGCGACAGGTGCGCCGCGCACAGGCGCGACACCGCATGGTCACCGGCGAGCGTGATCACCGGCACGCCCATCCACAGTGAATGCATGGTGGTGGTGCCGCCGCTGTACGGGAAAGGGTCGAGCGCCATGTCGATCTGGTGGTGCAGCGCCAGGTAATCGGGCACCGAAACGCGCGCTTGCAGCCATAAGCGTTCAGGGCCAATGCCCGCTTTGCCGAATAAGCTGGTTAGCCGGTCGCGAATGCCGCTGTCGGTCACATTGCCCAGCATCAGCCGCGCTTGCGGCAAGGCGTGCAGGATGCGTGCCCACAAATGAACCACCGCCGGGTTGACCTTGCTCAGGTTGTTCAGGCAGGCAAAGACCAGCTCGTCCGAACTGAGCGCTGGCAGCGCGTTGACTTCAGGCGCGAAAGGCTCGGGCGTAAAGGCCATGCCACCAGGGATGCGCACCAGCGCCTCGCTGTGGTAGCGCTCGGTCAGACCCACAGGGTCTTGCCAGGGGTCGCTGATGCGGTAGTCGATGGCGCTCAAGCCGGTGCTGCCGGGGTAGCCGATGTAGCTGGCCTGCACCGGCGCGGGCTTGCGGGCAAACACCGGCAGGCGGTTGAGCGCAGTGTGGCCCGACAAATCGACCAGAATGTCGATGCCATCAAGACGGATGCGCTGCGCCAGTTGATCTTCGCTCAGGTTGCTGCAGACCAGGAAGTGATCCATCTGAGCGGCAATGCGGTCGGTATAGCTGTCGTGCTTGGTGTTGTTGTAGTAGCCATAAATTTCAAATTGGGATTTGTCGTGATTGGCCAGGATCGGCTCAAAAAAATTGGCCACCACATGCCTGCAAAAATCTGCCGACACATAGCCCAGCTTGAGCTTGCGTGCGGGCTCGCGGCTGTTGCCGTGCGGTTGCCAGTGGGGCTTGAGGGGCGCCTCAAAGATTTCGGCATAGCGCAGATGCTCTTGAAACAAGGCATTGGAACTGCAGGTGTCAAGGCTTTGCAGTGTGAGTAACAGGTTGCTGTAGGTGCTGGCACATTCCGGCTGGAGCAGCAGCACCTTGCGGTAGATGGCAATGGCATCATCCAGTTGACCTTGGGTGACCAGCGCCCTGGCGCAGTCAAGATAGGCATTGACGTCATCGGGCCGGTGTTTTAACGCCTGCCGGTAGCAGTCAATGGCCTCATTGAACTTGCCCTGTTTCTCGAGCGCATTCCCAAGGTGGTAGCAGGCATCTGCAAAATCCGGCTTGAGCACAAGCGCCTGCCGGTAGTGCGCGATGGCCAGGTCTGATTGATCGCTCGCCTGCCGGGCGTTGCCTAGACGAAATTGCAGTTCCGCATGAGGTGGGTTGTTCAGCAGGGCCTCTTTAGATTGGGCCACGGAAGTGTCCAATTGGCCCAGGTCCGCCAAAGTCCTGGCCAAATTGAAATAAGCATCAGAACGATCGGGCTGGTATTGCAGTACCTGCTGGAAACTGGCAACGGCTTCGTCCAGTCGGCCTTGCGCCTTGTAGGCGGTCCCCAGCGCCGCCAGCGCATCCACATAACCCGGCTGCGAAGCCAGCACCTGCTCAAAGCAGGCAATGGCTTCGTCCAGCTGGCCCAGGTCCTGGTGCAGATTGCCCAGGTTGAACTGATAAGTGGTGTCGGCGGGGTTGAGCGCGATGGCTTTTTTGATGAGCGGAACAGCCAGCTTGCTTTGGCCCTGCTGGTGGTAAACCAGGCCCAGCAAATGCAGCGCGTCTGGGTGATTGGGCTCGGTGTGAAGTATTCGCTGGTAAATCACCTCGGCCTGACGAAAGTTACCGCTTTGATGGAGCGCGATGGCGTTTTGCAGGGCCTGGGCATTGGCTGCGGCACCGTCGCTGGTTTGATTGCGATCAGGGTTCGTCATGGGCGGGAATCGGCTAGATGAGAGTGGCAGCGCAGCGAGCTTATCATTTTTGGATGGCAAAATCGGGCTCTCTGCACTTGCCCCAGCTTTCCCATTGCCAATTCTGAACCCCTGAACCCATGAAAATCACTTTGCCCAAAGCCTGGCTGATCCTGTTTGGCTTGCAGATCATGTTGATCGGGGTGATATTTTTCAGCTTTCTGGCGGGTGAGCATTATTTTGCCTACACCGACATAGGCAGCGACACCTATTTTTCGGCGGTGCCGTTTGCCATGCACATGGCGCACCAGTTTGCCCTTGAAGGCTATACCGGCTGGTCGTTCATCAGCGGGCTGGGCAATATCATTGCACTCTGGCTGGGCGATGCGTTCACCTGGCTGGGCCTGGCTGGCGGTGCCGACGGCGTGTTGCCGCTGCGCATCTGGGTGTATGTGCTCAAGCTGCTGCTGGGCGGGGCCGCCTTTTTTCTGCTGATGCGCGACTACGTTACGCGCTGGGAAACCGGGGTCATCAGTGCGCTGGCCTACACTTTTTGCGGCTACATGGTTATCAACGGCCAGTGGGACTCCGAGGGCGGGCCGTTCATTTTTTACCCGCTGATTTTGTGGGCCATCAACCGCACACTGCGCAAGGGCAACATGCTGGCGCTGCCGGTGGCGCTGGCGCTGGCGCTGGTGTCGAGCGTGTTTTTTGTGTCGCTGGGCGTCTTTATGGCGCTGGCCTGCCTGGCCTATGTGCTGACCAGCCCCGAGCCCAAGGCCATGTTCACAACCTGGCTGCTCAAAATCTTGCCGCTGACGCTGCTCGGCTACCTGCTGGCGGCGCCGGCGCTGGCGCCCATCATGGCCCAGCTCATGGACACCTCGCGCGTGAGCGGGGGTCAAAACCTGTTTGCCAAAATGCTGGAGCAAAGCCTGCAGATCAATGACTGGCCGGTTTTTGTTGCGGAAATTGCCGGGCTTTTTCATAAAGATATTTTTGGCATTGGCAGCAATTACAAGGGCTACTGGAACTACCTTGAAGGACCGGGGTTTTACATTGGTGTGTTTTTGTTGTTGCTGATCCCGCAGCTTTGGCAGGGCACGGCCAAAGACCGCCGGGTTTTGCTGCTGGGGTTGGCGGCTGTGGCAGCCTATTTTATTTTTCCGGTGTTTCGCTATGCGGCCATGGGCTTTGCCGTGCCGTATTTCAGAAGCTCCACGCTCTGGGTTTCGTTGCTGCTTTTCATGCTGGCGGCGATGGCGCTTGACCAGGTTTTAACCAAGGGCGTGAGCGGGCGGCTGCTGGCGGTGGGCGCAGCTGTGTTTGGCCTGCTGCTGGCGCTGGTGTTGCTGAGTGTGGGTGCCAATGTGTGGCAAACCCATGTTTACAAAATCGTTGGCCTGGCTTTGCTGGCCGTGTTCGTGTTGCTGCTGGCGC
>NZ_JACUUE010000035.1 GCF_014859475.1 Rhodoferax sp. | reverse complement strand
GTGAACGCTGCAGCAATGCACTGAACATACTCGATCGCTTTCACATCGTGGCCAAGACACTACGCAGCCACCGCGAGTTGATCCTCAACTACTTCCGGGCCAAAAAGCAGTTCTCCAGTGGCGTTGTGGAAGGTTTGAACAACAAGGTCAAAGTGACCATGAGAAAATCCTACGGTTTTCGGACGTTTCGAATCACAGAACTCGCCCTGTACCACGTGCTTGGTAAGCTTCCTGAGCCGCAACTCGCCCACAGATTTTACTGACGAAGCAAAACAGGAAGACGGCAAGAAGCGCTGGGTGCGGGTGGTGATGGAACTCTCGCGCGCCTTCGCCCTCTGCGCCGCCAGCGTTGAAGCCACGGCGATCCGCGACGACGTGAGCTTTTTCCAGGTCCTGCAAGCGGCGCTGAACAAGCAGAGCAGCAGCAACCGGAAAACACCCGAGCAGATCGACGCCGCCATCCGCCAGCTCGTGAGCAAGGCCATCACCACCGAGGGGCAGGTGATCGACGTCTTCACCGCCGCCGGGTTGCCCAGGCCGGACATCAGCATCCTCTCAGACCAGTTCTTGGCCGAAGTGCGCGGCCTCAAGCACAAAAACGTCGCCGCCGAGCTGCTGGAAAAACTGCTGAAAGACGAACTCAAGGTCCGCTCCAGGCGCAACCTGGTGCAAGCTCAGGTCTTTTCTGAAAAGCTCAAGCAGAGCCTGAACGCGTACCACAACCGCGCCATCTCGACGATGCAGGTTCTGGAGGAGTTGATCCAGCTCGCCAGAGACATGGATGCGGCCAGCAAGCGTGGCGAAGTCCTGGGCCTGACGGAAGATGAAGTCGCCTTTTACGACGCGCTCGCCGCCAATGAATCGGCCGTCATCGCCATGGGCGACGACAAGCGCAAGGTCATCGCCGCCGAGCTCATCACGCAGGTGCGCAAGAGCGTGACGATTGACTGGACGCTGCGCAAAGGCGCGCGCGCCAAAATTCGCGTGATGGTGAAACGCATCCTGAACAAGTACGGCTACCCGCCGGACTTGCAGGATGATGCCGTCAAGACCGTGCTGGCACAGGCCGAATTGCTGTCGGCCGAGTGGGCACAGCCGTAAGCGCCGGAGCGCAAGGGCTTATGAAAATCTGGCCCGGAGCCACTGCCCCGGCGTCACCATCAGCAGTGGCGTGATGAGCCAGTGCGCAATGGCGATCTCGTCGAGCAACACCAAAAGACTGGTGGCCATGGTGAACTCAGTTCAGGTCGCGTTTGAAGCGGATTTCTTCGACCCGGGTGTCACCCATGGGCACGGTCTTGATGCTGGTCATTTCACGCTTGAAGCCGGCCATGTCAAAAAAGCGCAGCGCGCGCTCGAAGCCTAGCGGCACCCAGGCGCTGACCTTGGTGCAGCCTTCATAAATCAGGCCTTCACGCGCGGCGTCCCACAGCGCCAGCCCAACACCCTGGCCCCATTGCTCGGGCGCCACATACAGCGCCCAGATTTCGCCCATGGTGTTGGGCGTCTTGGGGTCGCGCGAGCGGTCGAAGCCGACAAAACCCACCACCGTTGACTTCTGCACCGCCACCAGCACCTGCGGTTCGCTGTATTCAATGGCCTCGCGCCAATAGACCAGGCTGTGCTCGGGTGAGCCGCCCATGGGCACGGTTTCACCGGGGAAAACCGCCTTGAAGGCGGCTTGGCTGGAACGGGTGCGGATATCGGCAATGGCTTTGGCGTCTCGCAGGATGGCGGGACGCACTTCGGTAGGCGTAATCAGGGACATAAAAAACGCCGGGGACGAGCCCGGCCATCAATCAAAAAAAGTAGCTGATTGTCGCCGCAAGCAAGGGCTTGCGCAATGATGGGGGCGCTGAGCAGGTACGCGCGTTCGGTGGCGGATTGCACCTGCATTTGATCGAAAAATTTCATGAGGAGTGACAGCTTGGGTTGATGACAGGTATGGCGGCAAAACGCCCTTCGTAATGTGCCCAGAGGGCGGCGCGGCGCAAGCGGCCGTTGGTGGTAGCTTTGCCATTGGCCGGGCTGAAAGCCTGGTCGGCGCGCAGCCACTGATCTACCCGGGCATAGTCCGGCAGAACGGCGTTCACGCGTGCCACCGCAGCGCCAAGCTCGGCATCGCTGACTGCAGCATGGCGCGGCACCAGCACCGCCAAATTAGACGCAAGCGCCTCGCCGTGAACCCAGGCTTGGGCGATGGGGGCTTGCTGTGTTAGTTCGGCTTCGACCCATTCCGGATTCACATTGCGGCCATAGGCGGTGATGAACTGGTGCTTCTTGCGCCCATGCAGCACCAGAAACCCTTCCTCGAAGTGCCCCAGGTCGCCCGTGGCCAACCAGTCGTCGTCGAGGGCTGCGTCCCCCAGATAACCGAGCATGCGCGCGCCCCGCACCAGCACCTCGCCGTCCAGACCCAGGCTGACCTGCAAGTGCGGCAAGGGTTTTCCCACGGCGCCAATGCGCCGGTGCTGCGGCGTGTTGAGGCAGACCACCGAAGCACATTCCGATAAACCGTAACCCTCGAACACCGGCAAGCCCAGCGCGTCGGCGCGCCGCAGCAGTTGCGGTGCGACCCGACCCCCGCCCACCGCGACGAAGCGCAGACTGGCGGGCAAAGCCATGCCGCGCTCGGCCGCACTGACCAACGCCATCAGCAGCTGTGGCACCAGAATCAGGCTGCTTGGCGCGATGGCAAACACGTTACCCAGCAGGCGTGGCAAGTCCAGGCTGCTGGCGCCCTGCAGCCCGATGTCGGCCATGCCCCGCAGCTCGATGCGTGCACCAGCCAGCAGTGGGGTGTAAATGCCGGCAATGTTTTCCAGCAAGGTAGCCAGCGGCAGCACACACAAGTGGCGGTCGCAAGCGCAAGCGCCGGTAGCTTGGCGCAGGCTTTGTGCCACGGCAAGTTGCACCCCGGCATCCAGGCAAACGCCCTTGGGCTGGCCGGTGGTGCCCGATGTGTAGGTGATTTTCTGGGTGCCTTCGGGCAGCGCGGGCGCCGAGGCCACTGCGCGCTGAGCAATATCTGGGCGGCAGGCGACAAAGCCGCAGCGGTCGGCCAAAACCTCAGGCCCGCCAATCAGGGTATCAACACCAGAGCTGTCCAGCACATGCACTTTTTGACTGTCCGAAAAAAAGTGGGGCACCGGAACGCAGACTCGACCGGAAAACAGCAAGGCAAGGTCCCATAACACCCAGTCGATGCCATTGTCCAGACACAGCGCCACGCGCTGCGCCCGGAGCTCAGTGAGCAGCGCCATGCGTTGCGAAACTTCAAGCAGCAGTTCACCGTAACTCAGCGTGCGTTTGCCATTGGACAAGCCGACCTGGCCGCCATGGGCCGCCAGGGTTCGCCAGAAAGCGTTGAGTTCAGGCAGCATGCTGCAGCCTGCCTGCCATGGCACAAAATGGGGACACCGCTTTGGCCGACTGCGTGTCAAGCAGCTGCCGGTGCGCCGGCAAAATCTCGCCAAACACCACTTGGGGCTGGTTGTCGTAGTAGTGCCCCCAGTCGGCAAGCGATTCGCCCATGCGCGCTGGGTCGGCCAGCGCGAGCAACTGAGGTGCCAGGCCAAGCCGATGAAAACTGTTGAGCACTTCCTGTGTGCCAGTGAAAGTTACCCAGCGAAACCCCTGCAGCGCCAGTTGGCGCGTCAGCTTTGCGATCAGGGTGCGGGCCGTGCCCAGCCCCGAAGCCGCCAGGTTACCCACCTCCACGATCTGATGGCGTTCCACTTGGACACCACTGCGCTCAAGAATGGCCTGCTCGATCGGGACATCCAGGTAGCGCTCCAGAAACAGCGCGCCACTGTCGGCCCGACGGTAACCTGCCGCGCCGTGCAAGGTGCCGTCCTCGGACTGCTGACCCGCCGCGTCGCCCAGTGGCACGAGGTCAAGGCGACGCCGTGCCTTCGGCTCGGACCGCCACATCGACAAGCCCTGTACAGGCCTGGAGCATTTTGAAAAATCTTGGGTGCATGTCATGCCATCGATCTTGGCAGGCCAGCATTAGCGGAAGATTAACCGGGGCGAATCAAGGTGGAATTTGCCAAGACAAGCCCTCGCCAATAGGCGGGCCCTGACGATCTCAGGCGCGCTGCGGCGCGATTTCGGACGCGTAGTCGTACAACGCGCCGAGGATAGCCTCGTCGCGCTCGCTGGCACTTTCGGCCAGTTTGTCGAGTTCTTCAAACAGGGCGTCCAGCGTCAGCGCCCCGCCATCACCGTCAAACAGGCGCGCCGCGCGGTGCGCTTCCCAGACTTGGGCCTCTTCAGGGCTGAGGCTTTGTGGGAAATTACGCGCCCGGTAGCGCCACAGCAGTTCTGCCAGGCGCGCGTCGTCAAAGGCGGGCCGGGCCGTGGCCAGCTCGGCCGGGCTGCAGCGGCGCAGATCATTGAGGCGGCGGCGGTCGGCGTTGCCGACAAAACCACCATACAGGTCTTGATCAACATCGACCGGTGCCGTTTCGGGCCGGGCAAACACCTGCGCCCAAATGGCACTCATGTCGGGCAAATCGCGCGCCTTGGCTGCGTTTTCCAGTTGCGCCGCCATGTCAATGCCCCAGCGCTCGGCCATGGCCGGGCTCAGCACCTTGAGCTTACTCATCACCATGGGCGACTTGTTGAGGTGCACCGACTTGAGCGGCAAGCGCTGCACGCCTTCGGGCAGATCGGCTGACTTGGTGAACAGGCGCAGGCGGATTTGCTCGGCGTTCAAACTGGCCAGCTCGGTGGGGTCCAAGGCCAGGTCCCAGGCCAGCAACTCGTTCTTGTTGGCCGGATGCATGGCCAGCGGCCACATCAGCGCGAGACAACCGCGCTCGGGGGCAAACATGCCCGAGATGTGCAGGAACGGCCGCGCATGGGTCAATGTGGTGGGCAAGCCCAGCTCGGCCATGACGCGGTCTTTTTTG
This sequence comes from Rhodoferax sp., assembly GCF_014859475.1. Taxonomy (GTDB): domain Bacteria; phylum Pseudomonadota; class Gammaproteobacteria; order Burkholderiales; family Burkholderiaceae_C; genus Rhodoferax. Next base: position 16,263 of record NZ_JACUUE010000035.1, on the reverse strand, counting down.
TGCAGGCCAAAACAGAAGTCAAAGAGCTTGGGCTGCGCCGTCTTGATGAGCCGGGCCAAAGCGATGGTGGCTTGCACGTCGCTCAGGGCGTCGTGGGCTGACGCGTGCAGCAGGCCGTTGGCGGCGCTCAGGTCAGTCAATTTGAAGCTCGGCTTGCCGTCGGGCTTGACCGGCCACTGGATGCCGTCCGGGCGCAGCGCGTAGGCGGTGCGCACCACATCAAGCAGGTCCCAGCGGCCGCAGTCGTTTTGCCATTCGCGGGCATAGGGGTCGATCAGATTGCGCCAGAACATGAAGCGCGTCACCTCGTCGTCAAAACGGATGGTGTTGTAACCCACGCCCACGGTGCCGGGCTCGCTGAAAGCCTGCTCGATCTGCGCGGCGAACTGGACTTCGGGCAGGCCTTTCTCCAGGCACGCCTGCGGCGTGATGCCGGTAATCAGGCAGGCCTGCGGCTCCGGTAAAAAGTCGTTGGCGGGCTGGCAATACAGCATGATTGGCGCGCCGACAGGGTTGAGATCAGCGTCGGTGCGGATGGCGCCAAACTGCGCCGGCCGGGTTTGCCGGGTGTCGGCACCAAAGGTTTCGTAGTCGTGCCAGAGAAAGGTGTGCATTGATAGGCCCGCTTCGCCAATTCAGTCGCGCTTGGGTTTGTCGCTGTGGGAGACGTCATAGCCATCGGCCACATAGGCCGGGCCTTTCATGAGCCAGACGAGCACACAACCAAAGGACACGGTAAACACGGCCGTCCAGATCAGCACCGCCAAGCCGATCATGCCGAAGTCGAAGAGCTGAATGTGCCGCTCAAGCTCGGCCGCCGTGCCCCGGGTATAAAACAGCCGCGCCAGCCCCGACAACATCAACGGCAACAAGCTGCCCAGCACCAGCACCCGCGGCATCATGCGCAGCAAGCGCAACTCCAAACCGTAAGGCGTGCGCTGGTACCCGGGGAGTTTTTTAAGCCAGTTCATAGCCATTTCTGCATGAACTGCGCCTGCCCCATGGCGGGGTCGAGCTGGTAGTTCTCGAAACCCAGCCGCCGGTACAGTTTTTGCGCCGACGCATTGCCTTCGAGCACTTCGAGTGTGAGCTTGCAGGCGCCCCGCGCGCGCGCGAGTTGCGCCACCAGCGCCAGCAATTGCTCACCCACCCGCTGGCCACGGTGCGACGCCAGCACCACCACATCGTGCACGTTGACGAGCGGTTGGCAGGCAAAGGTGGAAAAGCCCTCAACACAGTTGACCAGCCCCACCGGCAAACCGCTTGCATCAAAGGCCAGCACACTGAACATGAACGGTCTTGCCGCCAGCGCTTGTGGCAAGTTGGCTTTGGCAAAGTCAGACAAGGGTTCAGCGCCACCCATCGGGTCGCGCGCATAGCCGTCCAGCAAATCGAGCAGCGCGCGCATGTGCTGCGGGTTGGCGTAGTCGGCCTGGCAAAGCGTCAAGGTGGCTGTGGCTGTCATGGGAACCTCAGGCGCTGATGGTGTTGGCAATGCGCTGGGCGCAGGCCTTGCCCTGAGCCGCATCGCGCGCCTCGACCATGACGCGCACCAGCGGCTCTGTGCCACTGGCGCGAATCAGCACGCGGCCGTTTTGCCCCAGTTCGGCTTCCACCGCAAGCGTTTCGGATTCGAGCCTGGCGCTGGCTTGCCAGTCTTGCCCAGGTTTGAGCCGGATGTTGATGAGGGTCTGCGGAAACAGCGTGAGCTCACTGAGCAACTCCGCCAGCGGCTTGCCGCTGCGAACACTGGTTTGCAGTACCTGCAAGGCAGAAATCAGGCCATCACCCGTGGAGTGTTTGTCGAGCGCCAGCAAATGGCCGGAACCTTCGCCACCGAGCAGCCAGTTGTTTTTTTCCAGTTCTTCGAGCACATAACGGTCGCCCACCCTGGCGCGCACCAGCGGCACGCCGCGCGCCTGCAAGGCCAGCTCGACTGCCATGTTGGTCATCAGCGTGCCGACCACACCGGGCACCGCCTCGCCGCGGCGCAGCCGGTCATCGACCATCAGATAAAGCACTTCATCGCCATTGAACAGGCGGCCAGTGGCATCGACCATCTGCAGGCGGTCGGCATCGCCGTCGAGTGCGACGCCCAGGTCGGCACGGTGCGCCTTGACGGCGGCAATGAGCGCCTCGGGGTGGGTGGCGCCTACGTCCTTGTTGATGTTCAGGCCGTCAGGCGCGCAGCCGATGGCAATCACCTCGGCGCCCAGCTCATGAAACACCTTGGGCGCAATTTGATAGGCGGCGCCGTTGGCACCATCGACCACAATGCGCAAGCCCTTGAGCGACAGGTTGTTGGCAAAGGTGCTTTTACAAAACTCGATGTAGCGGCCTGCGGCATCTTCCAGACGCCGTGACCTGCCCAGATTGGCCGAGTCTGCCCACACCGGATCCTGACGCAGCGTGGCCTCCACTTCGCGCTCCCAGGCATCGGGCAGCTTGGTGCCCTGGGCGCTGAAAAACTTGATGCCGTTGTCTTCAAAGGGGTTGTGGCTGGCGCTGATGACCACGCCCAGCGAGGCGCGCTGGGCCCGCGTCAGGTAGGCCACCCCCGGCGTTGGCAGCGGCCCGAGCAGCACCACATCGACACCGGCCGAGTTGAAGCCACTCTCCAACGCGCTCTCCAACATATAGCCGGAAATCCGGGTGTCCTTGCCGATCAACACCGTGGGCTTGGTCTCGGTGCGCTTGAGCACACGCCCGACCGCATGCGCCAGCTTGAGCACAAAGTCTGCCGTGATGGGCGCCTGTCCGACCGTGCCGCGAATACCGTCGGTACCAAAATATTGTCTTGTCATTGTTATACCTTCACCTGATTTCTGATTCGGACAGCGGCTATCTTATCGCCGCCAGCACACGCAAAGCTTGCACGGTTTCCTTGACATCGTGCACCCGCAGCACGGCAGCGCCGCGCTCTGCCGCCAATACCGCGGCTGCCAGGCTGGGCGCGAGTCGCTCCGAGGCGGCGAGCGTGGCAGCCGGCGTGTTGGCGGGCACCATGCCCGCCAGCGACGACTTGCGCGACCAACCCGCCAGCAGCGGGTAACCCGGCTGCAGCAACTCCGCCTGGCGCGCCAACAAGGCAAAGTTTTGCGCCACCGTTTTGCCAAAGCCAATACCGGGGTCGAGCACGATCCGGTTCTTGGCCACGCCGAGCGCGAACAACGCTTGCGCCGATTGCGCCAGAAAATCGCGCACTTGCGGCACCACATCGCCCTGCATCGGTGCCAGCTGCATGGTTTGGGGCTCACGGTGCATGTGCATCAGGCAGACGCCGCAGTTTGGGTGCGCTGCCACCACATCGGTGCCGCGCAACCCTTGTGCACCCGCCGCAGCATCGCGCCAGCGCAAGGCCCAGATGTCGTTGATGATGTCAGCGCCGAGTGCCAGCGCGGCCTGCATCACCTGCGGCTTGTACGTGTCCACCGAGACCGGCACGCCCAGCTGAACTGCCTCGCGCAGCACCGGCAACACGCGCGCCAGTTCGTCATCCAGACTCACCGGTGGTGCGCCGGGGCGACTGGATTCACCGCCAATGTCTAGGATGTCAGAACCATCGCGAATGAGTTGCTCGCAGTGTTTGAGCGCGGCCAGGGTGGAGCCATGCTGAGCGCCGTCGGAAAACGAGTCCGGCGTGACATTGACAATGCCCATGACCTTGGGGTGGGTCAGATCAATCTGAAAACGGCTCGTTTGCCAATACATCGGGTGATCGCTATTGGATGAATAAAAAACGGGGCCGCAGCCCCGTTTGGTAAAGGTTTCGGCTCAGGCAGCGTGAGGCGCGGCGTCCGGATTGACCGCCGGCGTGCCGCCGCTGTCGGTATCCGACGAGGCCGGTGGCACGCGCGGTGACCAGTCCTTGGGTGGGCGCGGTGGCTTGCCGGCCATGATGTCGTCGAGCTGGTCGCTGTCGATGGTTTCCCACTCCAGCAAGGCCTTGGCCATGACATGCATGTGCTCGCTGTGCTCTTCGATCAGGCGGCGCGCCAAGGCATATTGCTCGTCAATGATGCGACGCACTTCGGCATCGACCTTTTGCATGGTTTCTTCGCTCATGTTGGTGGTCTTGGTGACCGAACGGCCAAGAAACACTTCGCCTTCGTTTTCGGCGTAGACCATCGGGCCCAGCGCCGCAGTCATGCCGTAGCGCATCACCATGTCGCGGGCGATTTGCGTGGCACGTTCGAAGTCGTTGCTGGCACCGGTGGTCATCTGGTTCATGAACACTTCTTCGGCAATGCGCCCGCCAAAGAGCATGCTGATCTGGTTGAGCATGTATTCCTTGTCGTAGCTGTAGCGGTCTTGTGCCGGCAGGCTCATGGTCACGCCCAGAGCGCGCCCGCGCGGAATGATGGTGACCTTGTGCACCGGGTCGCATTTGGGCAGCAGCTTGCCGATGAGCGCGTGGCCCGACTCGTGGTAGGCGGTGTTGCGGCGCTCGCTCTCGGGCATGACCATGCTCTTGCGCTCCGGGCCCATCAAGATTTTGTCCTTGGCTTTCTCGAAGTCTTGCATCTCCACCGTGCGGGCATTGCGCCGCGCTGCCATCAGCGCCGCTTCGTTGCACAGGTTGGCCAGGTCAGCACCGCTCATGCCAGGGGTGCCGCGGGCAATCACGGCGGCGTTCACGTCAGGACTCAAGGGCACCTTGCGCATGTGCACATTCAGAATTTGCTCGCGGCCGCGAATGTCGGGCAGCGTGACATAGACCTGGCGGTCGAAACGACCCGGGCGCAGCAAGGCAGCGTCCAGGATGTCCGGGCGGTTGGTTGCCGCCACCACGATCACGCCGACATTGGTCTCAAAGCCGTCCATCTCGACCAGCATCTGGTTCAGGGTTTGCTCGCGCTCGTCGTTGCCGCCGCCCAGACCAGCGCCACGCTGACGGCCCACCGCGTCGATTTCGTCAATGAAGATAATGCACGGTGCATTTTTCTTGGCGTTGTCGAACATGTCGCGCACCCGCGATGCGCCGACACCGACAAACATTTCAACAAAGTCCGAACCGGATATGCTGAAGAACGGCACCTTGGCTTCACCGGCAATGCTCTTGGCCAGCAGGGTCTTGCCAGTGCCGGGTGGGCCGACCAGCAGCAAGCCGCGCGGAATACGACCGCCGAGCTTCTGGAACTTGGCGGGATCCTTTAAAAAGTCAACAACTTCCTTGACTTCTTCCTTGGCCTCGTCGCAGCCAGCCACATCGGCAAAGGTAACCAGGTTGGTGTTTTCGTCAAGCAGGCGCGCCTTGCTTTTGCCAAAACTGAAAGCACCGCCCTTGCCGCCGCCCTGCATCTGGCGCATGAAATAAACCCAGACGCCGATCAGCAGCAGCATCGGGCCCCAACTGACCAGCAGCGTCATCAGCAGCGAACTTTCTTCGCGCGGCTTGACGTCGAACTTGACATCGTTGGCAATCAGGTCGCCCACAAGGCCGCGATCGAGATAAGTGGCCGTGGTGCGCACCTTGCGGTCGTCGCTGGTGATGGCAATGATTTCGGTGCCGCCCTGGCCCTCCTGAATGAGCGCGCTCTTGATCCGGTTGGCCCGAACTTCGTTCAGAAAATCGGAGTAGCCGAGGTAGCCGGCGCCGACCGCCGGACGCGTGTCAAATTGCTTGAAGACGGTGAACAACACCATCGCAATGACCATCCAGACCGCAATTTTTGAAAACCATGGATTGTTCAAGCCAAACTCCAGTAGATATGCTATCGATCAAACACCAACACGATAGCGCCAATTCTAGGCGGTTCAGGCTGCGCTGCGACAAGCCCGAATACCAGCAGCCACAGCGACTGCAAGGAATTCAGCGGTTTTTCAAAGTCATGCCGATCAAAAAGGTCTCGGCAGACTTGTCGCGCGAGGCTTTTGGCTTGATGCGCTTGACCGTCACAAAGGTGTCGCGAAAGCGCCGGTACAGCGCATCGTAACTGCCGCCATGAAACACCTTGGCCACCAGTGCCCCGTCGGGCTTGAGGTGGGTTTGCGCAAAATCCAGCGCGAGCTCGATCAGATGCTCGATGCGCGCCGCATCGGCCGAGCTGATGCCCGACAGGTTGGGTGCCATGTCGGACACCACCACGTCGGCCAGCTGGCCCTGCATCTGCCCGGCCAACTCGGCCAGCACCGCGTCTTCGCGAAGATCACCCTGAATGAAATGCACGCCCTCGATCGGCGCCATGGGCAACAAATCGAGCGCGATGATGCGGCCATTGAGTTCGCCCGCGGCCGCCCCCCCGCCGATGGCCGATTTGGGCGACAGCTTGCGCCGCAGGTACTGGCTCCAGGCACCCGGTGCCGAGCCCAGGTCAACCACCAACTGGCCCGGCCTGATCAGGTGCAGGGTGTCGTCGATTTCCTGCAGCTTGTAGGCCGCGCGCGCACGGTAGCCGTCTTTTTTGGCCAGCTTGACATAGGTGTCGTTGACGTGATCGTTGAGCCAGGCCCGATTGACCTTGCTGCTTTTGACTGCTGATTTCATATAACGGAATGCCTCGCTCTCGCCGATAATACGGCTATGTCTCAAATTCAACTGACCCCCGCCCAACGCAAAGTTCACCGTGCCGACGCGCACCACCTCGATCCCGTGGTCATGGTCGGTGGTGACGGCCTGACCGCTGCCGTCAAAAAAGAAACCGATGCCGCGCTCAATGCCCATGGCCTCATCAAGGTGCGCGTCTTTTCCGATGACCGCGCCGCCCGCGAAGCCATGTTTCAAACCTTGGCCGATGAACTCAGCGCTGCGCCCATCCAGCATATCGGCAAGCTGCTGGTGCTGTGGCGCCCTCTGCCTGAGCGGGAAAAAACCGCTGACGAAGAACGCATGCCCGGTCCGCGCGATGTCAAGGTGCTCAAGTACAGTACACGCGGCGGCCAGCGCCCCGAGGTCAAAACCCTGCGCGTGCTGGGCAACCAGCGCCTCACCTCGGGCGGCCAGGTCAAGCGCGCCAAGCCCAAGCAAGTCAGCGTTAAAAAGCAACGCAGCCAAAGCTGATTGGCTTGCTCCACCCCCCGACTAACCCTTGCGGGTCAACCTCCAGAACGACACCCCGGCACACAGCCACTGCAGCGCAAACAGCGCGCTGCCCACGTTGTGCCACAGGCGCAAATTCAACCGGCTGACAATTTTTGGCGCGACCGCAAATTGGGACAACAGGGCCAATAGCACGCCAAGCAAGACAAACACCAGCAGGGTGCGGTCCCGGTCATTTTCGGCGGACACCGCGCCGGGTCGGTGCATCAGCAACAACAGCACACCGCAACCAACACTGAGCCAGGTTTGCGCTGCGAACAACTTCGCAGCCATGCCGCCCGCCATGGCCATCGTTGGCAAATTGGCAAACAACATCGGCACCACCAGCGCGCCCAATGTGGTCAGACTGCCCCACCACAAGGCAGCCAACCAGGGCGACAAGGCTTGCAGGCGCGTGGTCAGCAAAGCCATCAGATGTAGCTGACTGTCACCACTTCGTAGTGACGCAAGCCGCCAGGTGCTTGCACCTCAACCTCGTCGCCCTCCTCTTTGCCGATCAGGGCGCGCGCAATCGGGCTGTTGACGTTGATCAGCCCGAGTTTGAGGTCGGCCTCGTCTTCGCCAACGATCTGGTAACTCACTTTTTGCCCCGTGGCATCGTCTTCAAGCTCCACTGTGGCACCGAACACCACGCGGCCATCGGCATGGAGTTCAGCCGGATCGATGATCTGCGCCGCCGACAACTTGCCCTCGATTTCCTTGATGCGCCCTTCGACAAAACCCTGTTTGTCCTTGGCCGCGTCGTATTCTGCGTTTTCGCTCAGGTCGCCCTGCGCGCGCGCCTCTGCAATCGCGTTGATGACCGCTGGACGCTCAAACGCCTTGAGTTGATGCAGCTCGGCCTTGAGTTTGTCTGCACCACGTTTGGTAATAGGAAGGGTCGTCACATCAAGCTCCGGGAAAAATGAACATCACAAAATGAAAACGCCGAACGTTGCCGTCCGGCGGTTGAGCCTGAATTATGCCGCGAATATTGCGACAAAACCAGGCGCGGGCTTGGCCCGTTATGCAAGCGGCAAAAGCGCGTGCATTTCCTGCACCGAAATCACATCAAGCGCGTCCATGTAGCGCATGCCCTCCACGGCGGCCTCGGCGCCGGCGATGGTGGTAAACGTGGTCACTTGGGCCAGCAGTGCCGAAGTGCGAATCTGGCGCGAGTCGGCAATCGCATTGCGGCGCTCCTCCACCGTGTTGATAACCAGCACGATCTCGTTGTTTTTCAGCATATCGACAATGTGCGGACGCCCTTCGGTGACCTTGTTGACCACGCCGCAGGGTACGCCCGCCGCGTTGATGGCCGCCGCCGTGCCTTTGGTCGCCACCACGTCAAACTTCATGTCAGCCAGCGCTTTGGCCACCTCGATGGCCGCCAGCTTGTCGCTGTTTTTGACCGACAAAAATACCTTGCCAGAGGGTTCGCCAGCGGCGGTGAAAGGACGGGGCAACTTGCAACCGGCGCCCAACTGCGCCTTGACAAAGGCCTCACCAAAAGTTTTGCCCACGCCCATCACCTCGCCGGTAGATTTCATCTCGGGGCCCAGGATGGTATCGACACCGGGGAATTTGACAAACGGAAAAACCGCTTCCTTGACACTGAAATAAGGCGGATTGACTTCCGGGCCGATGCCTTGCTGGTCGAGCGTCTGCCCGACCATGCAGCGCGCCGCCACCTTGGCCAATTGAATGCCAGTGGCCTTGGAGACAAACGGCACCGTGCGCGAAGCGCGCGGGTTGACCTCCAGCACAAAGATGACATCTTGCTTGACCCCGTCCCCATCCACTTCCGTTTGCTGGATGGCAAACTGCACGTTCATGAGCCCGACCACGTTCAGTCCCTCGGCCATGGCAGCGGTCTGACGCTTGAGTTCATCGACCGTGGCCTGCTTGAGGAAATAAGGCGGCAGCGAGCAGGCCGAGTCGCCGCTGTGCACACCGGCTTGCTCGATGTGCTCCATCACACCGCCGATAAAGACGCGCCCAACCGAGTCGCGCACGGCATCGACGTCGCACTCGATGGCATCGTTCAAAAAACGGTCAAGCAGCACTGGTGAGTCATGCGACACCTTGACCGCTTCGCGCATGTAGCGCTCCAGGTCGCGCTGCTCGTGCACGATTTCCATGGCGCGACCGCCCAGCACATAGCTTGGGCGCACCACCAGCGGGTAGCCCAGCTCGACGGCTTTTTCCAGCGCCTCGGGTTCGGTGCGCGCGGTGGCGTTGGGCGGCTGGCGCAATTTGAGTTCGTGCAGCAGCTTCTGGAAACGTTCGCGATCTTCGGCGGCATCGATCATGTCAGGGCTGGTGCCGATGATGGGCACGCCATTGGCTTCCAGGTCAAGCGCCAGCTTCAAGGGGGTCTGGCCGCCGTACTGGACGATCACACCGTATGGCTTTTCCTTGTCCACGATTTCCAGCACGTCTTCGAGCGTCAGCGGCTCGAAGTAGAGTCGATCGGAAGTGTCGTAGTCAGTTGATACGGTTTCGGGGTTGCAGTTGACCATGATGGTCTCATAACCGTCTTCGCGCATGGCCAGCGCCGCATGCACGCAGCAGTAGTCAAACTCGATGCCCTGCCCGATGCGGTTCGGGCCACCGCCGAGCACCATGATTTTCTTTTTATCAGTCGGCGCCGCTTCGCACTCGCCACCTTCGGCCTCGTAGGTGGAATACAGGTAGGCCGTGTTGGTGGCAAATTCAGCCGCGCAGGTATCGACCCGCTTGTACACCGGGCGCACGCCAAGCGCATGGCGGCGCGCACGCACGGCGGTGTCGGTGGTCTTGAACTGTTTGGCCAGGCGGCGGTCGGAAAAACCCTTTTGCTTGAGGGCACGCAGCGTGGCGGCATCAATCGAATCCAGCGCGGTACCCACGGCGGGTTGCGCCAGGTGTTCAATTTCCAGTTCGATCTTGACGATTTGCTCGATCTGCACCAAAAACCATTTGTCAATCTTGGTGAGTTCGAACACTTCGTCCACGCTCCAGCCGGCGGCAAAGGCGTCGCCCAGGTACCAGATTCGGTCGGGGCCGGGCTCGCCGAGTTCGCGCTCCAGAATTTCGCGGTCCTGGGTCTTCTCGTTCATGCCATCGACACCTACCTCGAGGCCGCGCAGGGCTTTCTGGAACGACTCCTGGAAAGTGCGGCCCATGGCCATGACCTCGCCCACACTCTTCATCTGGGTGGTGAGGCGGCTGTCGGCGGCAGGGAATTTTTCGAAGGCAAAACGCGGGATCTTGGTGACCACGTAGTCGAGGCTGGGCTCAAAACTGGCCGGTGTGGCACCGCCCGTGATCTCGTTCTTGAGTTCGTCCAGCGTGTAACCCACCGCCAGCTTGGCGGCCACCTTGGCAATCGGGAAACCCGTGGCCTTGGAAGCCAGTGCACTGGAGCGGCTCACGCGCGGGTTCATCTCGATCACCACCATGCGCCCGTCCTTGGGGTTGATGGAAAACTGCACGTTGGAGCCACCGGTATCGACACCGATCTCGCGCAACACCGCCAGCGACGCGTTGCGCAGAATCTGGTATTCCTTGTCGCTCAAAGTCTGCGCCGGTGCCACCGTGATCGAGTCGCCGGTGTGCACGCCCATCGGGTCGAGGTTTTCAATGGAGCAGATGATGATGCAGTTGTCTGCAGTGTCGCGCACCACTTCCATCTCGTACTCTTTCCAGCCCAAGAGCGACTCCTCAATCAGCAACTCATTGGTGGGCGAGGCCTCCAGACCACGCTTGCAGATGACCTCGAATTCTTCCGGGTTGTAGGCAATGCCGCCGCCGGTGCCGCCGAGCGTGAAGCTGGGGCGGATCACGGTCGGGAAACCCACGGTGCGTTGCACGTCCCAGGCCTCAGCCATGCTGTGGGCGATGCCCGAGCGCGCCGAGCCCAGACCAATCTTGGTCATGGCATCCTTGAACTTGAGGCGGTCTTCGGCCTTGTCGATGGCCTCGGGTTTGGCGCCGATCAGCTCCACCGCTTTGCCGGTGGCCGAACCGGTGTACTTGGCCAGCACACCGTTGTGCCAGAGGTCGAGCGCGCAGTTGAGCGCGGTCTGGCCACCCATGGTCGGCAAAATCGCGTCCGGGCGCTCTTTGGCGATGATTTTCTCAACCGTTTTCCAGGTGATGGGCTCAATGTAGGTCACGTCTGCCGTTGCCGGGTCAGTCATGATGGTGGCCGGGTTGCTGTTGATCAGAATGACCTTGTAGCCTTCTTCGCGCAGCGCCTTGCAGGCTTGCACGCCAGAGTAGTCGAATTCGCAGGCCTGCCCGATGATGATGGGGCCTGCGCCTATGATGAGGACGCTTTTGATGTCGGTACGTTTTGGCATGTTGAAGGACTGCTCTCTTAAATTATCAATTCAGGCTGGCGGTGGCCAACTTGGCCCCAAACCATAAAAACAAGCCGCCGACCAGGCTCGACAGGCCGGCCGACAGCTTTTTGCGCTGCGCAAAACCTTGCGCCAATTTGGCCCCGGTGAAAATCAGCACTGACAAATACAGTGCGCTGAAGGTCATCAGGATGGCGCTCAGGATCAAAAACGGCACTTCGGGGTGGGCATAACTGGTATCGATGAACTGCACAAAAAACGACAGCAAAAACAAAATCGCTTTCGGGTTGAGCAGGCTGATCACCAAGGCGCGGCGAAATGGGCGCTGCAAATGAGCCGGGCTGACCGCGTCAGCTACACCTGCTGCGTCAGTCGCCGTGCCGGAAACCGAGACGGCGGCCGCCAGCGCTTCAGGCCGGGCGCGCAAACCGGACAGTGCTCCGCGCAGCAAATTAAAACCCACCCAGGCCAGATAGGCGGCGCCCACATACTTGACCACCATGAACATGGCCGGGTAAGTGCGCAGCACACCGGCCGCGCCCAATGCGGTACACAGCAACAAAATGGAGTCGCCGACAAACACGCCGTAAGCGCCCTGAAAACCAGCGCGCACGCCGCGAGCAGTCGCCACCGACAGCACATAAAGAGAATTCGGCCCGGGCAGCAAAATGACGCCAAAAGCACCAATCACATAAGTCCACAGGTCAGTGACGCCATAAAAACTCATGCGCGCGACACCATGGAAGCAATGAAACGGTCAAACAGGTAGCCAATGTCATGCGGCCCCGGCGAGGCTTCCGGGTGACCCTGGAAACAGAACGCGGGCTGGTCGGTGCGCGCCAGGCCCTGCAAGGTGCCGTCAAACAGGCTGATGTGGGTGGCGCGCACATTGGCGGGCAGGGTTTTTTCATCGACGGCAAAACCATGGTTCTGGCTGGTGATGCTGACGCGGCCGGTGTCGAGGTCTTTCACCGGGTGGTTGGCACCGTGGTGACCAAACTTCATTTTGAAGGTCTTGGCGCCCGAGGCCAACGCCATGATCTGATGACCCAGGCAAATGCCAAAGGTGGGGATACCGCTGTTGATGAGTTCGGCGGCGGCCGCAATGGCGTAATCACAAGGCTGCGGGTCGCCCGGGCCATTGCTCAAAAAGATGCCATCGGGCTGCTGCGCCAGCACCTCCGCCGCCGGGGTTTGCGCCGGCACCACGGTGACCCGGCAACCCCGCTGCGCCAACATACGCAGAATGTTTTTCTTGACACCAAAGTCATAGGCCACGACGTGGAAACGGGGTGCCGTTTGCTCGCCAAAACCGGGCTGGTCGCCTTGTTGCGGATTGAACAGCGCCCATTCGGTTTGTGTCCAGTCATAGCCGGTCTTGGCGCTCACCACTTTGGCCAGGTCCAGCCCCGCCATGCTGGGCGCCGCTTTGGCCAGCGCGATGGCCCGGTCGATCAGCGCCGGGGTAACCGCTTCACCTTCGGCCAGCGCCAGAATACAGCCGTTTTGCGTGCCCTGGCTGCGCAGTTGGCGCGTCAACTGACGGGTGTCGATATTGGCGATGGCCACCGTGCCCTGCTCGCGCAAATAGGCATCGAGCGCTTGGCTGGAACGAAAGTTGGAGGCCAGCAGGGGTAGATCCTTGATGATCAAACCGGCAGCCTGGACCCGATCAGACTCGACATCTTGCGCGTTGACACCGTAGTTGCCAATGTGCGGATACGTGAGTGTGACGAGTTGCTGGCAGTAACTGGGGTCGGTGAGGATTTCCTGGTAGCCGGTCATGGAGGTGTTGAAAACCACCTCACCCACCGTGGAACCCGTGGCCCCGATGGCATGACCTGAAAAGACTGTGCCGTCTGCGAGCGCCAAAATGGCCGGTGGGGTATTTCCCTTGAGAGACAAAAGCACTGGGTTCTCCGAAATAGTTGCGGGTACGCCCAAGCACGCAGGCATGACGCCTGAAACTGCTGCTGACTGGGATGGGGCTGGGCTGCTGCTGTGAGCGTACGCGGGTGCGAAATTGGCCCGAATTATAGCCTAGGGACAAGTGCTGGGAGCCTGAGCGACAGCGCGTTTTGCTGCGTGTCCCCCGCCCTGCGGGCTCCTCCTTTACCTGCGCAAAACGCGCTGTCGCCCAGGCTCCTGGGCCAGATGCGCGGTGGCGCTGGCGTGCAGGCAAATGGCGGCCGCAGCGGCCACATTGAGCGACTCTTCGCCGCCCGGCTGGGCGATGCGCACATGGCCGCTGGCAAGCGCTTCAAGCGCCGCGCAAACGCCCTGCCCCTCATGCCCAAAGGCCCATGCACACGGCCAAGGCAGCTCCTGATTGAGAAGCGCCCGATGCAAATAACTGCCACGGTGCGAGCTGGTCACCAACAGCGGCACCGACAAATCGGCCAACAAACCAAGCGCAGCGCCCTCGATCAGTTGCAGCCCCCAGTGCGCGCCCATGCCGGCGCGCAGCACCTTGGGTGACCAGAGCGCCGCCGTGCCTTTGAGCGCGATGACCTGTTTGAAGCCAAAAGCCGAGGCGCTGCGCAAGATCGAGCCAACGTTGCCGGCATCCTGCACCCGGTCCAGGATGATGCTGGCAACGCCCGGTTGCAGCGCCGGTGCCGACACCAGGTCAAAAACGAAACCCATGCGCGCGGGTGACTCCAGCGTGCTGATGGCGTCAAACAAGTCATCAGAAATGACGACATTCTTCAAGGCCGCAGCGGTATAAAGTGCCGCGGCCACGGGCCAATACGATGCCGCAAAGACGCCAATGGTGGGTTGCACCCCCCGGTCCAACGCGGCGCGCACCAAGTGATCGCCTTCGGCCCAGACGCGTTGCTGCTTGCGGTAGTCGGTGTTGCCGTGCGCGAGCCGCTTGAGGTCTTTGACAAGCGCGTTATCGCGCGAGCTGATGTGCAGCACCTCGGACGTGCTCATGGCATGGCTCGGTGCAGAACTTCGGTCACCGGCCGGAAGCTTGTGCGGTGCTCGGGGCAGGCACCGTGGGCTTGCAGGGCCGCCAGATGCAGCGCCGTGCCGTAGCCCTTGTGTCGGGCGAAACCATACGCGGGGTACTGCTGATCGACTTCAACGCACCAGCGGTCGCGCGTGACCTTGGCCAGAATCGACGCGGCCGAAATCGCCGCCACCAACGCATCGCCCTTGACGATGGCCTCAGCGCGCATGGGCAGCTTCGGCAGGCGGTTGCCATCGACCAGCACCAGCTTCGGGATCAGCCGCAGGCCTTCAATAGCGCGGCGCATGGCCAGCAGCGTGGCTTGCAAAATGTTGAGCGCATCGACCTCCTGCACGCTGGCCTGCGCCACGGCAAAGCACAGTGCTTTGGCCCGGATTTCGTCGAAGAGCAGCTCGCGTCGGCGCGCTGTGAGCTTTTTGGAGTCGGCCAGGCCCTTGATTGGCTGCAGGTCGTCCAGAATCACGGCAGCAGCCACCACCGGGCCGGCCAGCGGGCCGCGACCGGCCTCGTCAACCCCGGCGATCAGGCCGTTCACGCCGTAGTGCAAAGCCAGCTTTTGCATGCTGACGGGTAGCGCAGCGCGGCGATTGCCAGCAAGCGGCTTGCGCTTCTGGCGCGGCGTTGCGAACTGGCTGGTGCCAGACTTAGTGCGTGATGAGTTGCGCGATGGCATGGGCAGCGAGTTGTGGTGTGTCGCGCTGCAACTCGGCGTGCAGCGCGCTAAAGCGTTGTTCAAGGGCGCGTATTTTCTCAGGCTCTCGGGCCTTGGCATCAAGCCAGCGCAAAACTTCCTGCGCCAGGGCGGCAGGGGTGGCGGCCTCTTGCAGCAACTCAGGCACGACAAAGTCGCGGCACAAGATGTTGGGCAGGCCAACCCAGGGCTGCAGCCGCTTGCGCCGCATCAGTTGCCAGGCGAGCGCGCCCATGCGGTAGGCAATGACCATCGGGCGCTTGAACAGCGCGGCCTCCAGCGTGGCGGTGCCGCTGGCGATCAACGTGACATCGCAGGCGGCGAGCACCGTGTGGGATTGGCCTGACACCAACTGCACCTGGTCGGCCATGCCGCTGGCCTTGAGTGCCGCTTCGATTCGGGCCTGGCGCAGCGCCACCACGGGAACGATGAATTTCGTTGCCGGGCGGGCTTGCCGGATCAGCCTGGCCGCCTGAAAAAAGTGACCGGCCAAATAGCCAATTTCAGACTCTCGACTGCCTGGCAAAATCGCCACCACCGTGTCGTTTTCGGCCAGCCCCAGCGTGGCGCGCGCCGCCGCCTGGTCGGGATGCATGGGAATCACGCTGGCCAAGGGATGGCCGACGTAGCTGGCGGCAATGCCATGCGTGGCCAGCAAGGCCGGTTCGAACGGAAAAATGCACAACACGTGATCGGCACTGCGTTTGATCTTCTCAACGCGCTCGGGGCGCCACGCCCAAATGGAGGGGCAGACGAAATGCACGGTCTTGATGCCTTGGGTTCGCAACGCCGCTTCCAGGTCAAGATTGAAATCAGGCGCATCGACACCAATGAAAACGTCAGGGCGATGTTGCAGCAGGCGCGCCTTGAGTTGGTTGCGAATGCCGAGAATCTCGCGGTAGCGGCGCAGCACCTCCCAGCCAAAACCATGCACCGCGAGCTTGTCGTGCGGCCACCAGGCCTCAAAACCGCGCTGCACCATCTGCGGGCCGCCAATACCGCCCGCCTGCAAATCGGGCCAGCGCTGCTTCAGGCCGTCGAGCAGCAAGCCGGCCAGCAGGTCGCCAGACGTTTCACCTGCCACCAGCGCGGCGCGCATCATGGGTTCGCTCTTGCTTTAACGTGAAAGAAGGTCGTCATTGCGAACGCAGTAAGGCAATCCATGACTTCCGAATGCATGGATCGCCGCGCTACGCTTTCCATGAACAGCCCCGTCATTGCGAACGCAGTG
>NZ_JACUUE010000230.1 GCF_014859475.1 Rhodoferax sp. | reverse complement strand
GCGCCGCTCCCACAGGGACAGGGATGTTCGATGGTTTGTGGGAGTCGCGCCCTCGCGACGATGGCTGTTCAACAGCCGACAACTGGTCAAAAAACAGGCGCAGACGGTCCATCGGCAACTGCATCAAGTCATGCAGGCACAGCCCTGGCAGCGCTTCCAGCTGATCACGACGCCAGCTCACGCCCTGCGGCATGAAGCGCAGCCTTGGTTCCAGCACCGCATCAGCATCTGCTTTGGACCCGATGCGCCACAGCAGGCTCTCGGTTTTCAGCCTGGCACCGCCACAATCCGGGCACGGCGTGTAGCTGCGGTACTTGGACAGCAGCACCCGAATGTGCATCTTGTACGACTTGGTTTCCAGGTATTCAAAAAAACGCTTGACGCCAAACCAGTGCTGGTTCCACTTGCCGTTCCAGCGCGGCGAGCCGTGAATCACCCAGTGCTGCTGCTCGGGTGACAGTTTGTTCCACGGCGTGTCGCGCGGAATGCCCTCGGCTTCGGCATGACGCATCAGATCGTCCTGCGCCTCTTGCCAGGCAGGCGTTTGTATCGGCTTGATGGCACCGGCGCGCAAAGTGAGCTTTTCGTTGGGAATCACCAGACCGTAATCGACCCCGATAACCCGGCCAAAGCCGCGGCAGGTATCACAAGCACCCACGGCCGAATTGAAGGAGAACATCGACGCGATCGGGTCGGTGTAGCGCAGGTTGCTCTCGGGGCAATGCAGACCGGTGGAGAACTTCCAGGTGACGGGTTGCGACACTTCTGATGCTGCCGTTGGCGACGCATCCAGCAGGTACACCGTCATGCGACCGCTGCCGTGTTTGAGCGCCACTTCAATGGCCTCCAGCACACGGGCGCGCTCGACCTTACCCAGCCGAAAGCGGTCCGCCACCACGTCAAGCACCTTGCGCTTCGAGATCGGCTCCGTCGCCGCTTTACCGGCTTTTTTCTTCACCACCGCCGTGTTGGCCTCGCCCTCCACCTCACGCTCGGCCTGCACCTTGGTGAAGCCGCTCACCGACAGCCACTGCTCGACCTCGGCCGGCGTCGCGCTGGCTGGCAGTTCCACCGGGAAGGTGATGGCCAGGCGCGCGTCGCTGCTGCCTGCGCGCTCTAGCAGTTCGGCATAAATGGTCTCCGGGGTGTCGTGGCGCACCGGCTGCGCCGTGACCCGGTCAAACAGGGAAGCAGCGCGGGCAAAGAGCAGCTTCAAATGGTCGTTGAGCTCGGTCATCGTGCCCACGGTGGAGCGGCTCGAGCGCACCGGGTTGGTCTGATCGATGGCAATTGCCGGCGGCACCCCCTCGACCTTGTCCACGGCCGGTTTGTCCATGCGGTCGAGAAACTGGCGCGCATAGGCGCTGAAGGTCTCCACGTAACGGCGCTGGCCCTCGGCAAACAGGGTGTCGAACACCAGGCTGGACTTGCCCGACCCGCTCGGGCCGGTGACCACGGTCAGCTCACCGGTGCGGATGTCCAGATCAAGATTTTTGAGGTTGTGCTGGCGCGCTCCGCGAATGCGGATGGTTCCCTGTGACATGAAGGCTTTCCGGTTTGTGAGGCAAACATTCTAGGGATTTCCGCCCGCCAAACCCGCTCAAAAGGGCTTAAGCCCCGGCCCCCGGTCACGGCAGGCGCTGCACCCCTGGCGCAATGGCTGCAGCCGCGTCCCACGCGCCTTCAAACCACGCATCGCCCGCCAAATAAGCCCGCAACATGGGCAAGGCATCGAGGCCCCAGAACAATTTGCCATCGACCTCGAAGGTGGGCACACCAAACACACCCTGCGCAATCGCATGAGACGCGTTGGCCTTGAGCCGGGCCTTGACCTCGTCACTGTCCGGCGGGCGTGCCGGGTTCAATTGCTGGGTGAGCGTCTGCAGCCGTTCAGGGTCAGCCGCCTCCAGCCCGCCCTGCCAGACATGGCGAA
Source organism: Rhodoferax sp. (assembly GCF_014859475.1). Taxonomy (GTDB): domain Bacteria; phylum Pseudomonadota; class Gammaproteobacteria; order Burkholderiales; family Burkholderiaceae_C; genus Rhodoferax. Next base: position 1,693 of record NZ_JACUUE010000230.1, on the reverse strand, counting down.
ACAGGGCTTCACAAACATAGCGATTGGGCTGCTCCGGCGTACCGCAGGCCAGCGCCAGCCGCAACAAAGCGAGCGGGTTGAACGGGTGCGTGGCGGGCAACTGCAGCGCAAGCCCGTGCTGATGCGCCAGCCACAGCACCTGGCGGTAAATCCACTCGCGCTTGCCCGCAATCTCGGCCGGGCCCAGTTGCCCGTGGTGTTTGAGCAAGGCGCCAAACAGCACCGGCTTGTACGTCACGCTGGTGCTGTGGCCCATCAGTGCCTCGGGCAATTGCTCGAACGCCAGGTAAGCGTAGGGCGAGATGAAGTCCAGGTAAAAGGTGATGTGCTTCATGATTCGAACTCGGTCAGGCGCGCCTCGATTCGGGTCCAGACGACGCGCTTGAACGCGTCATCGGCATTGCCCCACCGGCCGATCTCGTCGAGCGTGCGCAAGCAGCCCTGGCACATGCCGGTGGCTTCATCCATCTGACACACCGACACGCAGGGCGACGGCACGGTTTGGGCAAAGCTTTGCGCGCTGGCGCGGACATGCCTGGCGCTGGCGGCCAGCAATTTCATGGCTTTCGGGTCGGATCTCAAGGGGTTTCTCCTGCCGCCACATCGACCACCGGCGCGCCGGTCAAATGCACCAGATCAGCCGGATGCAACCTGAAAACGCCATGCGGATGCCCGGCGGCCGCCCAGATTTCGTCAAAACGCAGCAGCTCGCGGTCAATCAGGGTGACAGATGCCACCGCATGCCCAACCGGCGAAACGCCGCCAATCGAAAAACCCGTGCTCGCCTTGACAAACTCGGCATCGGCACGGCCGAGCTTTTGGCCATCGACACAGACTAGCGCCTGCACCTTGGCCTCGTCCACACGGCGGTCGCCCGAGGTGATGACCAGCACAGCGGCCGCATCGGGCTTGCGCTTGAAAATGATGCTCTTGGCAATCTGCCCCAGCGCCACACCCAGCGCATCGGCCGCCTGCTGCGCGGTGCGCGCCGCGTCATCGAGCATCACCGGCGCGTGCGGATGGCCTTTGTCCTGCAAGACGCGCGCCACCCGCTGCATGCCTTCGGGCAGGGGTTTGAGTTCAGCACCGCACATCAGGCTTGCCGCTTGGTGAACAGCGCCCTGCCCGCGCGCGAATTGGTCGCCCGGCCCAGAAAGTCACTGATGAACTGGCCGGCATCGATCAGCAAGTCGAGGTCGATGCCAGTCTCGATGCCCATGCCGTGCAGCAGATACACCACGTCCTCGGTCGCCACGTTGCCGGTGGCGCCCTTGGCATAGGGGCAACCGCCCAACCCGGCCACCGAGGCATCAAACTGCCAGACGCCCATCTGCAGGCAGATCAGCGTATTGGCCAGCGCCTGGCCGTAGGTGTCGTGAAAGTGGCCTGACACGTCGTTGATGTCAAAGTGCTTGAGCGTGGCCTCTACCGCGCGCTGCACCTTGAGCGGCGTGCCCACGCCAATGGTGTCGGCTACACCCACATGCTGCACGCCGATGCCCTTCATCAACCCGGCCAGGTAGCCCACGCGCTCCGGTGCAATGTCGCCCTCGTACGGACAGCCCACGGTGCAGCTCATGGCGCCGCGCACATAAATGCCCGCCTCGCGCGCTGCGGCCACCACCGGGGCAAAGCGCTCGATGCTCTCGGCAATGCTGCAGTTGATGTTCTTCTGGCTGAAGGCCTCGCTGGC
>NZ_JACUUE010000229.1 GCF_014859475.1 Rhodoferax sp. | reverse complement strand
CGGATTGATTTTCGAAGCACAGCAACGAACAGCTTGTAACGGTTGGTCGTCAGCAGTGCAGCGGGTGCTGACATAGGTCTGCCCGAAGTGATCGCTCCATACCCGACATTCACATCAGTCCGTGCCTGTCAGCAAGGTGGCATCGACTGCCACATTCACTGCACCCGTTTTCGATAAAGAGGGGAAGGCTCCTCAGTGAAAGTTTTATGCCAGTTCATTGGAGGAAATTCTCTCAAATGATGCCTGAGTTAAATGTACAATTCAATAGTACATTTTAAGGAGACGGAGATGCAAACACTTCCATTTTCAGAAGCGCGCGCCCAACTGGCAAACGCACTGCGTAGCGTTGAGGCGGGTAATGAACCTTTTTCAATCTCACGACGTGGTCAGGTGGCTGGCGTTTTAATGTCTTTCGAACAATACCAGCGCATGAGTGGTGCAGCAACAGGGTTTGCAGAAAAACTCAAGCAGTGGCGAACGGAACAATTGACAACCCCCGGCGGCATTCCTGAAGACGACCCATTTTCTCATCTGCGTCAAATGGACAATGCGCGGGAGTTTTCCTGGTGAGCACCAATACCTGGATACTCGATACCAACGTACTGTCAGAGGCCGCGCGGCCCACGCCGCATGCCGGTGTGATGGCGAATCTGAGCCGTTATGAAAACGAACTGGCCATCGCCGCACCGGTGTGGCACGAGCTGCGATTTGGTTGGCTGCGCATGCCGGTTGGACAACGTCGCGATGCCATTGGCCGGTTTGTACAAGATGTTGCGGGGCAACTGCCGATCCTTCCCTATGATGCTCAAGCGGCTCGCATCCATGCAGAATTACGAACTCAGCGAGAGCAGTCAGGTCAAACGTTGGCTTTTGTTGACGGGCAAATTGCAGCGATCGCGATCGCCCATGGCGCAACGCTTGTCACTCGCAACACGCGAGATTTTTCCGGGCTGAATGGCCTGCGAATGGTGGATTGGTTCAAGTTGCAATGACCATCTGACAGCGGCCACTGCCTGCCATGATGACGAAGTCAGAAGTCTTGTCCGTTATGGACGGCTATCCACTTTTAAAGCTTACTACCGATTGGGGCGCTCAGGTGACCGCCACGAACGGCTTCTGACTGGGGACAACCTGGGCATCCGGAAAGCTGCCTGCCGTGACTGGCTCCAACGGGTCTTCTGCGATCACTCGCCCAGCCCCCGAAATCCTCTTCCGCATTGGGCTTTGAACGTTTCTTGCGCCAATGGCTTGGTCATACCCCTGGCAGCAAAAAACCCCGTCAGCCGCCAGGACCGAAGGGGTTTTGATGGTGGCGGCGCTTCAGCAGCGCCGCCGAGCTGCCTTACATCAACAGCGCATTCACCCGCTTGACATAAGTCGCCGGGTCCTCCGGCAGGCCGCCTTCGGCCAGCAGGGCCTGGTCGAACAAAATGTGCGCCAGGTCGTTGAAGTGCACCGAGCCGTCGAGCTTTTTCACCAACGCGTGTTCGGCGTTGACTTCGAGCACCGGTTTCACATCGGGCGCAGCCTGGCCGGCCTGCTTGAGCATGCGCGCCAGTTGGGTGCTCATGCCGTGGTCCTGCACCACCAGGCAGGCGGGCGAGTCCACCAGACGCGTGGTCACGCGCACGTCTTCGGCCTTGTCTTTCAGGGCTTCTTTCAGTTTGGCCAGCAGCGGTTTGAAGGCTTCGGCGGCTTCTTCGGCGGCTTTTTTCTCAGCCTCGTCTTGCAGCTTGCCCAGATCGACCGCGCCCTTGGCCACGCTTTGCAGCGGCGTGCCGTCGAAGTCTTGCAGGTAGTTCAGCGCCCACTCATCGACACGGTCGGTCATTAGCAGCACTTCGATGCCCTTCTTCTTGAACACCTCGAGCTGCGGGCTGTTTTTGGCCGCGGCGGCGTTGTCGGCGGTAATGTAGTAGATGGCTTCCTGGCCTTCTTTCATGCGCGCCTTGTAGTCGGCAAAGCTCACGCTCACGGTGTCGGTGGTTGACGTGGCAAAGCGCAACAGCTTGGCAATGCGGTCCTTGTTGGCGTAGTCCTCGCCCAGGCCTTCCTTGAGCACGGCACCGAATTCGTTGTAGAACTTGGTGAACTTGCCTGCGTTGGCGGCGGCCTCGGCTTTTTCTTCCTCGGTGACGACATCGGTGACACCCTCCGCAGATGTGGTTGCCTCGGGCAACTTGTCATGTTTGGCCAGGTCTTCGAGCATACCGAGCACGCGCTTGGTGCAGCCTTCGCGGATGGCTTTCACGTCGCGGCTTTCCTGCAGCAGTTCGCGGCTCACGTTGAGCGGCAGGTCGCTGGAATCGACCACGCCCTTGACAAAACGCAGGTAGGTGGGCAACAGCGCCTCGGCGTCGTCCATGATGAAAACGCGCTTCACATAGAGCTTGACGCCGGCCGATTTTTCGCGGTTGTACAGGTCGAACGGTGCTTTGCCGGGAATGTACAAAAGTTGGGTGTATTCGGTGCTGCCCTCGACGCGGTTGTGGGTGTAGGCCAGCGGCGCCTCAAAGTCGTGGCTGATCTGCTTGTAGAACTCGGTGTACTCGTCTGGCGTGATGTCTTTTTTGGTACGCGCCCAGATGGCGTTGGCCTTGTTGACGGTTTCCCATTCACCGGTCTTGACCATGGCGCCGGGTTGACGGCCGCCGTTTTCGTCGTTGGGGTTGATGAGCTCGCCGTCTTTCCACTCTTCCTTTTCCATCAAAATGGGCAGGCTGATGTGGTCGGAGTATTTGTTGATGATGCCCTTGACTTTCCAGGCGCTGCAATAGTCCATGGCATCGTCGCGCAGGTGCAAAATCACGCTGGTGCCGCGCTCGGCTCGGGTGATGTTTTCCACCTCGAAGTCGCCGGTGCCACCGCTGATCCAGCGCACGCCTTCGTCTGCCTTCATGCCGGCGCGACGCGACTCGACCGTGATCTTGTCGGCCACGATGAAGCCCGAATAAAAGCCCACGCCGAACTGGCCGATCAGTTGCGAGTCGGCCTTCTGGTCGCCACTTAATTTGCTCACAAAGTCCTTGGTGCCGCTCTTGGCAATGGTGCCGAGGTGGTCAATGGCTTCCTGAGTGCTCATGCCGATGCCGTTGTCGGTGATGGTGAGCGTCTTGGCGTCTTTGTCAAACGTGACCTTGACCTTGAGGTCGGTGTCGTTCTCGTACAAGCCGCCATCGTTGATGGCCTCGAAGCGCAGTTTGTCGCAGGCGTCAGATGCGTTGCTGATGAGCTCGCGCAGGAAAATTTCTTTGTTGGAGTACAGCGAATGGGTCACGAGGTGCAACAGTTGCGCGACTTCGGTCTGGAAGGAAAGGGTTTGTTTGGTCATGGGAGGTGCTTGGGTTTAAAAAATGGGTCACTGCCTGACAGTATCGGGCACTTGGGGAGAATGCTAAATAGGGGCAAAGGCGTGGGTTTCAAGGGGCGCCGTGAACGGAATCGTCATGGCGAACGCCAGCCTCGTCATTGCGACAGTAGCCGTCATTGCGAACAAAGTGAAGCAATCCATGACTTCCAACAGCATAGACTGCCGCGCTACGCTTTCCATGAACAGCCCCGTCATTGCGAACGCAGTGACGCAATCCATGCCCCCAAACTGCCTGGACTGCCGCGCTACGCTCGCAGTG
>NZ_JACUUE010000228.1 GCF_014859475.1 Rhodoferax sp. | reverse complement strand
GCGGTGGTGCTGGCGCTGACGGCGGCATCAGCTTTGTGCAATTGCTGCGCATTGTCGAAGGGGTGGAGCCGCTGGTTTACGAATACGATTACACGGCGCCTGAGTTGGCGCCTGATTTGCAATCGGCGCCTCTGCTCCCGCCAGAAGAAGAGGTGGCGCCGCCAGCGCCGGTTACAGTGAGTCAGGCGTTGCTGGTTGAAGAAGAATCCGTGCCTGCCAATGGGGGTGTCATTGGTAATGATGAGGATGACGGCCTTAGCCACACCGATACCGGCTCTGTTTGGTCGGGTGGTGCGTCCGGCGTTGTGACCACCATCACTATCGCCGGTTTCGCGCCTGTTACGGTTGCAGCGGGTGGTTCGACCGTCTTTTTTGACCAGGCCGGTAATCCGATTCAGTCGGGCAGCGAGGCTACGGCCGCAGCACAACTGACGGTCAATCCTGATGGCATATACACCTTTACGATGCTCGGCGCCATGAGCCATGAGCCAGTTCAAGGGGAAAACACTCTCGTTCTGCCACTGGTGGTGTTGAGTGGCACGGCCAGCGATGGCGCGCCGACCACGGTGAATTTGTCGCTGTCGGTGATGGATGATGTGCCGAGCCTGTTGGCCCCCTCCGCCACCCACATCATCGAACTGGATGCTTCTCAGTCCGTGACTGCAGCCCTCAATTTCATGGCCGGCAGCGATGGTGTGGGTTCTGTGAACTTCACCTTCACACAAGGTACGGTTGCCATGGATGCCGATGGAAACGCGCTGAGCTTTAATGGTCAGCCACTGTACCTGCACTACGGTCAGACAGGCGGCGTGATCGATTATTCGATCCTGGTGGCCACCACTTCCAGTACTGTTTCTTCGGCAGGGGTTTCTAATACAGGCACGAATGTTGGTTTCTGGATCGACATCGACCCGACGGCCAACACCTATACCCTGCATTCGAATGGCGTGATTGAAAACGGCACTGCAGTCACTGCTACCACCCTCAGCAGCGTGGGCGGTGGCAACCAAGCACTGCAGGTAATTTCGGATATTGGAGGCACCACACAAGACGTTGTGCTTACGACTAAGGCGAATTCAACGGTCAATACCAGTTCTCAATCGATTGGTATTAGCACTGGGCAGAGTTTTAAGCCCGGCGAGGACTCGATCCGGCTCGATTTCACGAATGGCAATGTTTCCGGGCAAGGTGCCAATGAGGAGTATAAGTATGAAAGTCACAATACGACCACGGCGTTCCGTCAGCAAGTTGGTTTGACTGGTAACGCCTCTTCTGCAGCGATCAAACTGTCGGCAATTTTGGCTGACACGTATAGCGTTTTTTATGGGGATGCACTTGGCGAGAGTCCGATCCCCATCACCGGTGTTCGCGTGTTCAGCGGTACACTTGCTCAAGTCAATGCAGGTACTGCTAACGATGTCACTGACAAAGTAAAGGTTATCTATAACGATGATGGAACCGTCGAGATTTCTGGGATCCAGAATGGATGGTTCTATGAAGTCACAACGACCTACCCCTTCAGCGCCTTGCAAGTTGATGCACTGAGCAGCGATGGCGCTGGTAACTTCAAACTGGGTGTGTTCAGCTACGGCGAAGCCAGCGATGGCACGCCGATCGAGTTGAACTATGGCATCGTTGGTACGGACGGTGATGGTGATGCGATCAACGGCTCCATCGACGTCACGATGTACCCGGCAGGCCCGACCATCGTGGGTACCAATGGGGGCGAGACGCTGGAGGGCACGACTGGCACCGACTACCTCCTGGCAGGGGATGGCAACTACACGCTCATCGGTGGTGAGGGAGACGACATCCTGATCGGTGGTGAGGGAGACGACATCCTGATCGGTGGTGAGGGAGACGACACGCTGACCGGCGGTGCAGGTGCCGACGTGTTCAAGTGGAGTTTGGCTGATCAGGGGACCAATGATGATCCAGCCATCGATACGATCAAGGACTTCACTTTAGGACTGGGCGGAGATCAATTGGATTTGCGCGATATTCTGGATCAGGCTGAAGACCCCGTTACTCTGGATGCCTATTTGCACTTTGTTGAGGACGGTGGCAACGTGGTCATCAGTGTGGATACCAATGGTCTGGAAGCTGATGGTGTGACCCAAACCATCATCTTGGAAGGCGTCACTTTCGCTGAAATCAATGCATTGCCAGTCACAGTCACAGGCACCTTTACGGATGAGCAGTGGTTGATTGCCAAGTTGCTACAGAATGACAACCTGAAGACGGATATGTAAACTGCAGTAACTTCGGTCAGTCCCGCGCGGGCTGAGTCAAATCAAAGGGCGGTCTATCAAAGTGGACTGCCCTTTTTACTGTCGCACTTGATCCGCAAGCCATGACGTCCTGACTGCATGGATTGCCGTCAACCATGGATCAGGTCATGGAATGCGTGGTGCAGCAATTGAAAAAGTATGTGCCGACAAATTTCGGGCGTTTCATGTCATTCCCATACCGTCTGCCAGGCATCAAACTCACTGGGTCGCAAACGGTAACGGGCGATGCTGTGGCGCCGGCGCAAGGCAGAGTCCTGTGGGAGCGGCGCCCTCGCCGCGATGGTTCCCTTGTTGAGCTGTTTAAATATAATGGCCTTCATGAAAGCTATTGAATGTTTTAAAGACCTTGATCAGAGTCTTAAAAATGAAAAGCTGCCTTTGCCGCTGCCGGTTGAGCGCGCCATCCAGAAGCTGGGGCTTGACTTGTCGCTGGCAAGGCGTCGCAGGCACATTTCGCAGGCATCGCTGGCCGAACGAGTTGGGGCCTCGCTGAACACCGTCAAGCGCATGGAGAAGGGCGACCCCCGCGTGCCGCTTCATTTTGTTGCGCGAACCCTGCACGTTTTTGGCGATATCGAGCGTTTGTCGCAGCTGCTCGATACGAGTCAGGACCAGATTGGCCTGGTGTTGATGGACGAGCAGTTGCCCAAGCGCATCCGGGCACGCAAAACGCAAGGTGGGGCTTTGTGAAGCCGGTCGCAAGCCATCTGCGCACGGTCGTCTGGCCATTGGCAAGTTTCCGAGCGTGGCGGACGCCCGAAGTGTGACGCGCGGCGAGGTGCTGGCCCTGCGCCTGGCCAGCCATGCCGGCATCCGGGCCGCGCCGGCGCGCATCATGAACATCAACGGAGCAGCCGTGGCGCTCATCGATCGATTTGATCGGACGCAGGACATGGCCCGCATTCATTACCTGTCGGCAGCGTCGATGCTGCAGGCCTCGCGGGAGGACGACCGGTCGTACACCGAGATTGCCGACATCATTCGCGCCAAGTGCGTCAAGCCTACTGAAGATGTGCGCGAGCTTTGGCGCCGGATGGTGTTTAACCTGCTCATTACCAATGTAGATGACCATCTGCAAAACCATGGTTTTCTTTACGAAGGCAATGGGCAGTGGCGGCTGGCCCCGGCGTTCGACATCAATCCGTTTCCAGACAAAGACCGGGAGTCAAAAACCTGGCTGTCGCCGCAGACCGGCCCCATTGATTCCTTGCAGATGCTGCTTGACCACGCCAACTACTTTAGCCTCGGTTTGCCTGGTGCGGCGCTGCAGATTTTGAGCGAGGTGATGGCGGCTGTCTCAAACTGGAAAGCGGTCGCGATGACACCTGAGGTAGGGCTGAC
>NZ_JACUUE010000227.1 GCF_014859475.1 Rhodoferax sp. | reverse complement strand
GACGGGGGTGTTCATGGAAAGCGTAGCGCGGCAGTCCAGGTAGTCCAGGCAGTCCAGGGGGCATGAATTGCTTCACTGCGTTCGCAATGACGGGGGAGCGTTCGCAATAACGACGTTCTTTCACGTTAAGTCATGGGTTTCTGCTTGGCTAATCAGTCTTTGGCAATCGGCAATCCTGCTGCCTGCCACTCGCTTACGCCATCGAAAGTCTTGCGGGCCTTGTAGCCATGGGCTTGTAACAGCTTCACCGCCTCACCGGACATCAGGCAAAACGGGCCACGGCAGTAAGCAACGATCTGCACATCGCGCGGCAGTTCGGCCAGACGCTGGGCCAACTCGGACAAGGGCAATGAACGCGCATTGGGCAGGTGCGCCGCATCGAACTCGCTCTGCGGACGAACATCGAGCACAATGACCTCGCCGCGTTTGGCCTGTGCCATCAGTTCCTTGCGCCCCAAGCTGACCATGCGGTCCGGGTCCGCCATCATGTCCTGCAGCGCCATGTGCAACTCGATCAGATGTTCCTCGGCCACCTGGCGCAAGCTCACGCCCAACTGCGCCACATCGTTGCCGGTGAGGCTGTAATAAATACGTTTGCCGTCGCGGCGGGTCTGCACCAGCCGGGCTTCCTTGAGTGCTTTCAGGTGCGCGCTGGCGAGCTTGTTGTCGATGGCCACGTCCGAAGAAATGGTCTCGACCGCCTTCTCGCCTTGAGCCAACATTTCCAGGATTTCCAGTCGCTTGGGGCTCGAAAGGGCCTTGCCAACGCGGGCGACCTGCTCGTACAGAAGGTCCTTGAGTGATCGATTGTTCATGGTGTATATTCTAACGTCCGTTGGATTGATTGACATTGATCCAATGCAAAAGATGGCGTTGATCGAATGGAGACAGCATGGAGTTTGAACAGTTTGTGATGGCGCATGAGCCTGCGATCAGAATGGGCTTCTTTGTCGGTGTCTTTGCGCTCGTCGCGCTATGGGAGCTGGTCGCACCACAGCGCCGGCTGACGGTATCGAAGGCGTTGCGCTGGAGCAGCAACCTCGGTTTGGTCGTTCTCAACACCGTGTTGCTGCGCCTGATGTTCCCGCTGGCGGCAGTCGGCATGGCCGCGTTCGGTGTGGCCAAGGGCTGGGGTTTGCTGAATCACTTTGATGTGCCGTTCGGGCTTGCCGTGCCCCTGGCCGTGATCGCCATGGACTTTGTGATCTGGCTGCAGCATGTCATGGTGCATGCGGTGCCGCTGCTGTGGCGGCTGCACCGGGTGCACCACGCCGACCCCGACTACGACCTGACCACGGGCGCGCGTTTTCATCCCATCGAGATCGTGCTGTCCATGCTGATCAAGATCGCCACCATCGCGGTGCTCGGACCGCCGGTGCTGGCGGTGGTGATCTTCGAGGTGATCCTTAACGCGGCGGCCATGTTCAACCACGGCAACATTCGCCTGCCCGTTGGCCTGGACCGCGTGCTGCGCTGGGTTATCGTCACGCCCGACATGCACCGCGTGCACCATTCGGTCGAAGAGGACGAGACCAATTCCAACTTCGGCTTCAACCTGCCTTGGTGGGACCGGCTGTTTGGCACCTACCGCGAACAACCCCGCGCTGGCCAGGTGGGCATGCGCATCGGCATTCACGGCCACACCGATCCGCGCGAGGTGGTGCGACTCGACGGCATGCTCTTGATGCCGTTCAGGGGCGAAGTGCAAGGCTACGCCATCAACCACCGCAACCGGTCTGGTAGCAAGGAATCATGAAACTTCACTGGTGTCCCAACGTTTGCTATTTAACGTGAAAGAACAGCGTCATTGCGAACGAAGTGACGCAATCCATGACTTCCGAAGACATGGATCGCCACGCTGCGCTCGCGATGACGGTACGCTTTCATCATTTGGGGTGTCGCTCTAGATGCATGCAAGTTAGTCAGTTTTCCGTGTTTAAGTCATTGATTTAATTGGGCGGGATTTCCAAATTACATTCAAATCGAGACCAGTGGAAAATTCATAAAAATTGAACCAATTCAATGAGTTACACGGAAATCGAGACTCAACGTTGGGACACTACTGATGAAACTTAAAGGAGACTCCAGCATGGCTGATCCCATTTACCTCGATTACAACGCCACGACCCCTGTCGCGCCAGAAGTGCTGGATGCGATGCTGCCCTGGTTGCGCGAGCAATTCGGCAACCCGTCGAGCACGCATGCCTACGGCAGACGTGCCGCGCAAGCGCTTGCCACTGCACGATGCCAGGTCGCCGACCTGATCGGCGCCCATCCTTACGAAATCGTTTTTACCGGCTGTGCCACCGAGTCCAATAATCTGGCCCTGCTTGGAACTGCGCGGTCGGTGATCGAGAACGGCTCGCTCAAGCGTCATATCGTCATCAGCGCCGTCGAACACCCTGCGGTGATGGCGCCGGCCATGCAGTTGCGCGCACAAGGGTGGGATGTGACGGTGTTGCCGGTTGATGCCTTGGGTCGAGTCCCGGCGGAACGGGTGGCTAACGCGTTGAGAGACGACACCGCGCTCGTTTCGATCATGCATGCCAATAACGAGGTCGGCACGTTGCAGCCCATCCCGGAAATCGCAGCGGCAACGCGCCAGCGCGGCATCCATTTGCATACCGATGCAGCGCAGTCCGCGGGCAAAGTGCCGCTCGATGTCGATGCCCTGGGTGTGGATTTGCTGACGCTGGCGGGTCACAAGTTTTATGCGCCCAAAGGCATCGGCGCCTTGTATGTACGCGAGGGCACACCGGTTCTCCCTGTGCTGCACGGCGCGGATCAGGAACACGGTTTGCGACCTGGCACCGAGAATGTGGCTGCGATTGTGGCGCTCGGGGCGGCTGCGGCGCTGGCCAACGCCTCGCTGGAAAGCATGGCGGCGCACATGCTCACCTTGCGCAACCAACTGCATCAAGCGCTGATCGCTGCCATTCCGGGGCTACAACTCAACGGGCACCCAGAGCAGCGACTGCCAAATACGCTGCACGTTTCCTTTCCGGGTGTCAGCGGGCGTCTTGTATTGGCCGAGGTGGCCCAGGTTCTGGCGGCATCCGTTGGCTCGGCGTGTCATTCCGAACATGATGCGGTCAGCGGGGTTCTGGCGGCGATGGGTGTGGATGCCACGCGTGCCGCCGGTGCGGTGCGACTGTCTGTTGGGCGCATGACGACATCCGACGAGGTCCACGATGCTGCGAAAAGTCTGGCCATTGCCTGGCAAAGCTTGCTTGCCCGGTAATTCAAATGTGAAAAGCAGTTGGCTGCGTTGAGAGTGAGGGGCAGCACTGTTGAGCTCCCGCAACGCGTCCGTGGCGACGCCACCAAGGCGCTGCCGCACACCGGGTCGCAGACTTCCCACGACACAAAACCCTTGGCCCATGCGTCCATTTGGCGCGACGTCAATTTGGCAGGCCCGGCCACCATGCCGGCCACGGACAGGCCCAGACGCTGGCTGCCCACAATGCCAAAGCGCGCCATGCCCGACGGTTTGGCCGGGCGCGCATGCTGGCGCAGCAGCACAATCGCCCGGTCGAGTTCGTTAGTCACCTGCTGGCCGCACAGCCAGATATTGCGTTTTTCCAAACCGGACGTTGTATCTTGATCCATGTCGATTTCTCTCAACAATGGTCGCAGAGATCGTGGCATTGTCAGCGACGCGCGGTTAAA
>NZ_JACUUE010000034.1 GCF_014859475.1 Rhodoferax sp. | reverse complement strand
CACCTGGCGGATGTCGGCAATACGCTCCCAATAGGCCGGCGGGCGGTAGCCGTGCATCTTGGTGCGTGCGTGCACCACCAACTCGGTCGCACCACCGGCCTCGATCGCCAGGGCGCAGGCTTCGGCCCGGCTGTCGTCATGCAGGCCAAGCCGCATCTTGGCCGACACCGGCAAATGCGCCGGCACCGCGCGGCGCACGCCAGACACGATCTGGAACAGCAGCTCAGGCTCTTCGAGCAGCGCCGAACCACCCCGATGCCGGTTCACCACCGGCGACGGGCAGCCAAAGTTCAGGTCGATGCCCTCGGCCCCCATCTCAACCAGCCGCGCCGCGTTGTCGGCCAGGCACGCCACATCCGAGCCCAGCAACTGCGGCCGCACCGGCACGCCCGACGCGGTCTTGCAGCCGGTCAGCAATTCCGGCACAAAGCGCAGGAAAACCCGCTCGGGGTAGAGCGTGCCGGTGACGCGGATGAACTCCGACACACAGCGGTCCACGCCGCCCACCCGCGTCAGGATGTCGCGCAGAACAAAGTCGAGCAAGCCCTCCATGGGGGCAAGAAGCAGGGTGGGCATGGTCAGGTCGGTTGAAACGGGTAATAAATCACGAATTGTCGTTCTCTGTGGGGCCGACTTCAGTCGACCTGACGGGTGCAAGTCCGCCCCACAAAGACCATGCGAGGCAAACGTCGCTGGCTTGGCTGCCATGAAGCTTGGTTTTGACAGAAACAGCGGCTGTCCGTACAGTCACCATTTCTCAACCCCTACTGGAACACCACAAATGGCCATCACCGTCAACATCGATCTGGGTTACGAATTTGCCGTCAAGGCCGACTACGGCACCGTCTTTGACACCCTGTCAGACGTGCCCAAGTCGGCCAGTTTTTTCCCCAAGGTGGACCAACTGGTGGACCTGGGTGATGGTGTGTACCGCTGGGAAATGGCCAAAATCGGCATCGCCCAGATCAGCCTGCAAACCATTTACGCGTCAAAGTACACATCCAACAAAGCCAAGGGCAGCGTGCTCTGGACGCCGGTGCCGGGCGAAGGCAACGCGCTGGTGTCAGGCTCCTGGAAAATCACCGACAAGAAAAAATCCACCCAACTGGTGCTTCAACTGCAAGGCGAACTCACCCTGCCCCTGCCCGGCCTGATGAAAAAAATGATCGCCCCGGTGGTCGAGGCCGAGTTCGAAAAATTGGTGGAGCAATACATCGACAGCCTGACCGCGCACTTTGGCGGCGAGGTGTGATGCGTTGATCTCAACGCATGTGGCGCCCAATCCAAGCCGCGGCGCCCTGAGGATGCCCGAACTCATCAATAGAACGCGCCGGGATGTCTGGGTGGCGCTCATTCCACATTTTGGCAAGCGCTGACCCGGCGCCGATTTCCAGCACGCAGACCACCTGCCGAGCAAGGCCTTCGGCGAGATGGTCGATGCGCAGCGCCACACACCCATGCTGTCAGCGCCGGAGGTCAAGGCCTTGCTCAACGCAAAAGCCAATGGCCGCCGTGGCGCCCGAGGTCAGTGAATTCGAACTGGCCGGCCTGACGCCACTGGCGTCAAACCTGGTGGCACCGCCACGCATTGCCGCGAGCCCGGTGTCTTTTGAATGCCGCCTCACGCAACTGCTGCAGTTGCAGGATGCCAGCGGCCAGAAGCTGCCAACCTGGCTGGTGCTGGGCGAGGTGGTGGCGGTGCACATTGCGCAGCGCCTGCTGGTTAACGGCGTTTATGACACCGCGCGCGCCGACCATGTGCTGCGCGGCGGTGGCGCGGCGGATTACTTTTCGGTGGGGCCAGAGCAATTGTTCAGGATGCATCGACCGCGCGGCTGAACTTCGGCTGTCATGGCCGCCGCCAGCCTGGTTCGTAAACGGCAATTGGAATTTCCTTGCACGTCTAAACCAGCTGGAATGCCGTTGAGTTCGTGCTGAGTGGGATCCGCCGACCAGCGACAATAACGCACCGGGCAACTCCGCCTCGATTGGAGACTGAAACTTGAACGCTCTCAAACAACTCTGGGGTAACTTGCGCACCAGCTTCTGGTTTGTGCCCTTTTTGATCGTAGCATTCAGCATCGCGCTTGCGGTGGTATTGATTGCGGCAGATTCCACTGTTGGTGACCGATGGCTGGCCCGTTGGCCGCGATTGTTTGGTGCAGACGCGATTGGCGCGCGCGCGATGTTGTCCACCATCGCCGGTTCGATGATGACTGTGGTCGGGGTGACCTTCTCAATGACATTGGTCACGCTGGCGCTGGCCTCCAGCCAATACAGTTCGCGCATTCTGCGGAACTTCATCCGCGATCGCGTCACGCAGGTGGTGCTGGGTATCTTTGCCGGCATCTTCACCTACTGCCTGATCGTGCTGCGCACCATCCGCGTCGGTGAAGAGTTCGGGTTTGTCGCCAGCCTCGCCGTGTCATTCAGTATTGTGCTGGCCATTGGCGGCATTGGCGTGCTCATTTACTTCATTCATCACATTGCGTCTTCGATCCAGGCATCAAGCATCATTGCGGAGGTGGCCGATGAGACGATGGATGCCGTGGATCGACTTTTCCCCGGCGCGCTTGGGCAAGCCGCTGGCGATGACGGGGCAGAGCAGGTGTCTCATGCCGTCGCACAGCACGTCTGGCAAACGGTGCCGGGTATCAGGAATGGCTATATCCAGAGCGTGGACGGTAACGCACTCATGCGCCTGGCGTGCCGGCACAAGACCATTGTGCGAATGGAACACGGTATCGGAACTTTTTTGGTTCAGGGAACACCCCTGGTCTCGGTGGCGCTGGACTCGCCGCCAGATGATGAACTGGTCACGTCGCTGCAGGCTGCCTACACCATCAGCCGTCACCGCACGCCGGAGCAAGACTGCGCCTTTGGCATCCGCCAGATCGTGGACATGGCCATGCGCGCCCTCTCGCCCAGCGTCAACGACACGACCACTGCTGTGATGTGCGTGGACTATCTGGCCGCCATTCTTTCACGGCTTGCGTTGCGCGATATTCCCTCACCGCACCGCCTTGTGGACGGGGAGCTGAGGTTGATCGCCGTCGGGCAGACGTTTGCCAGTCTCGTGTCTGAAGCATTCAATCAAATCCGCGGCAACGCAGCCGGCAATGTCTCCATCCTGTTGCGCTTGTTGGGTGCCGTTCAAACCATCGCGAGCATGACGGCCAGGCCACTGCGGCGCCAGGTGCTGCGCGAACAAGTGGCATGGATCGCTGAATTGGCCGAACGCACCATCGAGGCACCACACGACCTGGAGCGCTTTGCAAATCGGCTGGCGCAAGTGATCGAAGGATTTGAAACAGTGCCCGCTGTACCGGCCCTGCAAGGCTGAATCCCTGCACAAAGGCGGATCACAGTCGGCGTGAATACGATCACCCGCGCATCGTCCTTGTCGTCGGTCGGCACAATGTACCAGGGCGATTCTTCGGTGCTTGTTGCAGCCATGCCTTAACCGTAGGCCCGCATGCACGCATCCCAGAACCTGCGCTCGGGTGCTGGAAGCTGAACACCTGGCAGCCTTGCGGGCTGACGCCGGACATCACGTGGCGGATGGCGCCGTCCTTGCCCGCCGTGTCCATCGCCTGGAACACCACCAGCAAGGCGTGGCGGTTCGACGCGTAGAGCACAGCCGCTGCAGATCGCTCAAGGCCTCTACCTGATCCTCCAACAGCTTGCGGTACGCCTTCTTCGATTTGCACAGCGGCTTGATCTCTGTCTCCCACTGGTCGAGGTCTACCTCGTCGGCTTCGCGGACACGCAAAGACTGGGTTTCGATCTTCATGTGGATGCCTTGTTCTTCAATGGCGCCTGAGAGGCCAGCGACTGCGCGCGGGCCTGCGCCGCCTGTCGCACGGCCTCGCCGTGCGTGGGATAGGCGTGGATCACCCCGGCCAGCCGGCGCAGGCCCAGGCCGGCCACCATCGCAAGCGAGATGTTGTTGATCAACTCGCCAGCGTATCGGCCGACGATGGTGGCGCCCAGGATGCGGTCGGTGCCTTCGCGCACATGGATCTTCACGAACCCCTTCTCCTCGCCATCGGTGATGGCGCGAACCACGTCGTGCATCGGCACCGTATAGGTCTTGACCGGAATGTCCTGCGCGCGTGCCTGCCGCACGTACAGGCCCACGTGAGCCACCTGCGGGTCGGTGTAGGTGCACCAGGGCACCGTCAGCGCCGCGCTGGCCGAATTGCGCGCTGAAATGTCCGCGCACGCCATCGGGCACGGCAAAGCTCACGTCGGGGTCGAAGCCTTAGAACTGCTTGGCCGCGTGTGCCTCGTCCGCGCCCAGCGGCTCGCTGTGGGCGGCGGCGCTGTCCTGCTTGTGCGGCGCGCCAAAGCCGATGTGGCTGTTGCACGATGACCAGGGTCGGGCGGTCATGCGTGGCCTCGGCGCTCAATCCTTCCATCATGTCGCCATCGCCGGCCAGCGCAAACACGCGCTGATCGAACAGCGTGAAGCCGAGGCGGTTGTAGGTGGCTGCAGCCCAAGCTTGAGCGATGGCCATGCCCTCGCTGGTGGCCACGCCTTGGCCCAGCGGCCCGGTGGTGGTTTCGACACCGGTGGTCCAGCCGTGTTCCAGGTGGCCTGTGCAACGGCTACCGGCCTGGCGGAAGCTCTGCAGGTCGGCCATCGTCACGGCCAGACCGTCGCGGGTGGTCCAGACTCGTTGCCCCAGGCTCGGCTTTCACGCCGCACAGATGCGGCAGCCCGTACAGCAGCGCCGAGGCGTGGCCGACCGACAGCACGAAGCGGTCACGGTCAGGCCAGGCGGCGTCTTCGGGGTCGAAGCGCAAGAAGCGCTGCCACACGCAGTACGCCGTGGGTGCGGCCCCCATGGGTGTGCCCGGGTGGCCGGAGTTCGCCTTCTGCACCTGGTCGATGGCCAGCCTGCGCAGCGTGTTGATGCACGGCAGGTCGAGCGTCTGTTCTTCGCGATCCGCCTGCCAAGACAACCGGGTGCTGACCGTGTTCACACCCGCAGCCCCGGCGACACGCATTTCTCGCGGATGCGCGTCAGCAAGGCATGCCAGGAGGTGGCAAAGGCATCGACCCCCTCGCACTGTAGCCGGGCGGCCAGCGCGTTGTCGTCGATGCCCTCGCGATGGAACGCCTCGATCACGGCTTCGGCGTAGCCGCCGTCGGGCGGCAGCGGCCGTTCGACCCGCCCGTGGTCGGCGAAGGCCAGCAGCGTCTTCTCCGGCAGCGTATTGATCGTTCCGGGTGCCGCCAGCGCCTGCACGTACAGCGTGTCTGGCGCCGCCGGATCCTTGGTGCCGGTGCTGGCCCACAGCAGGCGCTGCGGGTGCGCACCGGCGGCCGCCAGCCGCTGCCAGCGCTCAGACGCGAGCAGTTCGCAATGGGCCTTGTAGGTGCGCACGGCGATGGCAATACCGAGCCGGTTGTGGAAGAGTGGCGAGACCTCCTGTTTCACCGCGACATCCCAGCGGCTGACGAAGAGCGACAACACCGATGTCACCTTCAGGTCAAGACCGGCCGCCTGCCGACGTTCGAGCCCGCGCATATAGGCCTCGGCGGCCGCCAGCACCTGCTCGCGCGAGAACAGCAGCGTGACGTTGACCGGCACGCCGTCGAAGATCACTTCCTCGATGGCCTCGAGGCCCTCGGACGTGCCCGGAATCTTGATGAACAGGTTCGCTTTGTCGGCCTTGCGGTGCAGCCGGTTCGCAGCCTGGATGGTGTGGGCGGCGTTGCCAGCCAGCAGCGGCGAGACCTCGAGCGACACCCAGCCGTCCACGCCATCGCTGGCGTCGAAGGCGGGGCGAAAGAGGTCCGCCGCCTGCGTCAAGTCTTGCAGGGCCAGCTCGAAGAACAGCTCTTCTTCCGCCAGACCCGCGTCGTGCAGCACGCGGATGCTGGCGTCGTAGCTGTCGCCCGCGCCGATGGCGTGTTCGAAGATCGTCGGGTTCGAGGTCAGGCCGGTCACCGACAGGTCCTGGATGTAGCGCGCCAGGGTGCCGCTTTGCAGCAGCGTGCGCGTGATGTTGTCCAGCCAGAGGCTCTGGCCGAGCTGATGCAGTGCTTGCGTGGCATTCATGCGTGCAGTCCTTGGTTCAGGTGGGGTGGGGCGGGTTCCTCGACGTGACCGCCAAATTCATGGCGCATGGCCGACTGCACGCGGTTGGCGAAGTCGGCTTCGCCGCGCGAACCGAAGCGGGCGTACAGCGCAGCGCTCAACACAGGCGCGGGCACGGCTTCGTCGATGGCGTGGTCGCGCTTCGAGTCGGCCGTCCAGTACGGGGGCGACCGTAATGCGTGTACAGGCTCGTTTCGCGTTGCCGGTCCAGACCGGTCGACGGATCGTAGGTCGGCGCAGCTTTCACCGCTTCGCGGTTCAGATCGACCGTCACCAACTCATCCGACCAGTGCACGCCGCCAATCCACTGCGGGGCGATCAGCACCTTGTGCCCGAGCCACCAGTTGCTGGTATTGACAACGAGGTAGCGGATAGCCCATGTCTCGTCATCGATCAGGAACCCCTCAACATGCCCCACCTCACCATCGGTGGCGTGGATGTGGTAACCGACGCCCGCCTCGCAACTGCGCAGGTGGGGATCGTCGTCGCAGTGACGCTCGCGCTCGGCGCCGGCGTCGGCGTCGCCATCGGCAATTGATCCGGGATCGGGCATTCTGTGGCCGCGCAGCGGGGCTGTCTGTGCGTTGCCGCACCCAGGCGGTGGTCGCGGTCCACTTTGCGCGGGGAGGCAGCCCTGGCGACACTTCGTGCGGTAGCGAACAGACGCAGGCGTCCCTCCAGGCCTAACGTATTCTTATGAGACACTCTCCTGCCGAGGCCGCACTTCAGAACCTGGACGCCTACTGGCGCGCCGCCAACTACCTCTCAGTAGGCCAGATATTCCTGTGGGATAACCCGCTGCTCAAGCGCCCACTGAGCTTGGCCGATGTCAAACCCATGCTGCTCGGGCACTGGGGCACGACACCGGGTCAGAACTTCATCTACGCGCACCTCAACCGTGTCATCAAGGCCTACGACTTGGACATGATCTATGTCTCAGGCCCCGGCCACGGCGGCCCCGCAGTGGTTGGCAACACCTACTTGGAGGGCAGCTACAGCGAGGTCTACCCCGAGATCAGCCGCGACGAGGCTGGTCTGAAGAAGCTGTTCAGGCAATTCTCGTTTCCTGGTGGCATCCCGAGCCACGCCTCGCCCGAATGCCCGGGCTCGATCCACGAGGGCGGTGAACTGGGCTACTCGCTGAGCCATGCCTTCGGTGCCGTCTTCGACAACCCTGAACTGATCGTGGCCTGCGTGGTCGGTGACGGCGAGGCCGAGACCGGGCCGCTGGCCACCGCCTGGCACTCGAACAAGTTCCTCGACCCGGCCACCGACGGTGCGGTGCTGCCGATCCTGCACCTCAACGGCTACAAGATCGCCAACCCGACGGTGCTGGCGCGCATCACGCGCGAGGAACTGGATCAGTACCTGCGCGGTTGTGGCTGGACACCGATCTTTGTGGAAGGCCATGAGCCCGAGGCGATGCACGCGTTGATGGCAGCGGCACTGGATCAGGCCGTGGCAGACATCCAGCGCGCCCAGCGCCAAGCACGCCAGAACGGCCAGCACGGTCAAGTCGAGCGCCCACGCTGGCCGATGATCGTTTTAAATTCCCCCAAGGGCTGGACTGGGCCTAGGGAGGTCGACGGGCAACCCATCGAGGGCAACTTTCGCTCACACCAGGTGCCGCTGCACCCGGCTGAGCACCCGGGTCACCTGAAGCTGCTGGAAGACTGGCTGCGCAGTTATCGTCCAGAAGAACTCTTTGACGCGCAAGGACGCCTGCAACCTGAGCTTGCTGCGCTGGCGCCAAGCGGGCAGCGGCGCATGGGGGCCAATCCCCACGCCAATGGCGGCCTGCTGCTGAAAGACCTGCACTTGCCTGACTTTCGCGAATACGCAGCGGACGTGCCCACACCCGGCGTACCGGGCATCGGCGATACGCGTGTGCTCGGGCCGTTCCTGCGCGACGTGGCAAGGTTCAACGACGCCGAGCGCAACTTCCGCGTCTTCGGACCCGACGAGACCGTCTCCAACGGCCTGGCGGCCGTGTTCGAAACCACCAACCGCCAGTGGGACGCCGCCACCGCCCCGGGCGACCAATGGCTGGCCCCCACCGGCCGGGTGATGGAGATGCTCAGCGAACACCAGTGCCAAGGCTGGCTGGAGGGCTACCTGCTGACAGGCCGGCACGGACTGTTTAATTGCTACGAGGCCTTCATCCACATCGTCGACTCGATGTTCAACCAGCACGCGAAGTGGCTGAAAGTCAGCGCGCAACTGCCTTGGCGGCACAACATTGCGTCGTTGAACTACCTGCTGGCCTCGCATGTCTGGCGCCAGGATCACAACGGCTTCACGCACCAGGACCCTGGCTTCATCGATCTCGTTGTGAACAAGAAGGCCGAGGTGGTGCGGGTATATCTGCCGCCCGATGCCAACTGCCTGCTCTCGGTGATGGACCATTGTCTGCGCAGTCGCCACTACGTTAATGTGGTGGTCGCGGGCAAACACCCGGCACCGCAATGGCTGACGATGGACGCAGCCGCGGCGCATTGCGCCGCCGGCATCGGCAGCTGGGACTGGGCCGGGCATGAACCGGACGATGCTGATCCCGACGTGGTTATGGCCTGCTGCGGCGACGTGCCGACGCTGGAGACGCTGGCTGCCGTTCAAATCCTGCGCGAAGAACTGCCCGAGTTGCGAATCCGGGTCGTCAATGTCGTCAACCTGATGAAGCTGCAGCCACCGAGCGAGCACCCACACGGCCTGGCGGACGCGGCCTTTGACGCACTGTTCACGCGTGACAAACCGGTCATTTTCGCGTTCCACGCTTACCCCTGGCTGATCCACCGGCTGACCTACCGGCGCACCAACCACAACAACATCCATGTGCGCGGCTACAAGGAAGAAGGCACGATTACCACGCCCTTCGACATGACGGTGCTGAACGACCTGGACCGCTTCCACTTGGTGATGGACACCATTGATCGGCTGCCGCAGACCGGCGCCGCAGGTGCCGCGTTGAAGGTCAAACTGGCCGAAAAACTCGTTGCACACAAGCGGTACATCAGGGCGCACGGGCAGGACATGCCCGAGGTTCGCAACTGGCGCTGGAACGACGCGAAATGAAAGAAAGCATGCCAAAAATTGAACAGCTAGAGCTGAAGGCGCACCGCGCCCAACTGGAAGAAGATGTCAATGACCTGGTCGAAAAGTACCGGGCCATCTTTGGCTGGGACGTGCCCGGCGTTGATGAAGCGCTGTCGGAGCGACTCATCCTCGCAGCCATCCGGCAGGCGCTGGACGGCCGCGAGAAAAAATTGCCCGGCACCCGGTCGCCCCCCTGAGCCCGGGCCGTTCCGGCTCACGTTTCGGCGGGTACTGTTTCGAGGGTCTTGGGTGTGCCATCGCACAGACGGAGCCGCGCAGGATACCGACGATTGCCCTGAGTTCGAAAGACTCGAAAGACGATCTGCATTTTGAATGCACAACCAACCAGAAGGAGATACTGATGTTCCGAACCATCACGGCAACCTATGCCAGCAAAGCCGCCGTCACCAACGTTGTCGACGAACTGATCAATGGCGGCCTTCCGAGCGAAAAAATAACGAGCGACGATGCCACGATGCTGGTCATGGTCAAGGTTCCGACAACGGAAGTTCCAGGAATCATGGAAATCCTGAATCGTCACGAGCCGACCAAGATTTCCTGAGGCACGCGGCCAGGGGCTGCGATGACACTTTGTGAGCCAACGGCGCCAACACGCTATGCGCGTGGCGCGGCGCTGGTCAGCGCTTCAAACCCGGAAATCACATCGAACAATTCTTCGTCAATGCCACTTTGGCGCAGGCGGTGAAACGAGCGGTTCAGGTCTTCCAGCAATTCATCGATATTTTTTTCAGCACGCTGCATGGCGGCCAGCCGACTGGCGTTTTCGCTTGCCAGGGATTCGGCGCAGGCCCTGAAAAGCGAGACAAACAGGTATTCGCGCACGAAGGCCAGCAAGGTCGCTGCCGCGTCACCCATGACCTCCGGCAAAATTTGGGTCGGCCAGGCCATGGCCGTCAACTTGCGCCGCCAAACCTCATCGAGCGGCAGCAAGCGCTGGCAGGTGGGGCTGTAAATTGCCCCGGCGTGGGGGCTGTTGTGAAAAACGATGACCTGCGCGATCTCAGCTTTTTCACGAAGCGCTTCAATCCCGATCAGAATCTGCCCGACCAGCGGCGTGATCGCGCCAATGGAGCCCGGCAAAATGAAGCTTTGACCCAGCCCCAAGTCCGTCTCCAGCAGCCTTGAGCGGATGCGCTCGCCGACGGTCCAGACGGTTTTTTCGCCCGGCAAATCGTTCAAGGTTTTGACGACAAAATCGGCCATCAAATCGTTGAACTGGCCGACCAGGCCCTGGTCGGAGCCAAACACCACGGCGGCTATTGGCCCGGTTTCCCTGCGCTGCGCTGGCACCGGGGCAACCGGCCGTTCGATCTCGCGCAAGCACGCGCCCAGCCCCAGTTGCACGGTGCAGTAGTAATCATCAAGGGCGCGCACGGCGCTCTCGTATTGACCGATGCTGCTGGCCGCCACCGCCTTCATCGTGCGCACCACGGATTGCAGGTCACCGGCCGTGCCAATCTTGCGGCTCAGGCTGGCGGTAGTGTCGCTCATGCCGAGTCCTTGCCAGCAGGCCGGGCTTGTGCGCCGATGTCCGTTGCCGCCTCAGACGCCGCCTCGGGAAGAAAGCTGGCAAGCGCCGTGCGGGCGATCTGGACAATCACACCCCGGTCCGCGTCACTCATTTTGTCGGCGGTATTGAAGCGCGCCTGCACCTCGTCGGGCAGCTCGGCGGCGGCCTCGCGCACGGCCTGCTCGGCATCCATCATCCGGTCGAGCGGCACGCTGTCAAAAAGCTTTTCGCTCAACGCCATCAGCACCGCAATTTGGGCGGCCACTGGCACCGGCGCAGATTCCGGCTGCTTCAGGCAGGCCCGAATGCGCCGTCCGTGCGCGATGATTTTGGTGGTGTCCTCGTCCAGCCTGGCGCCGAAGCGGGCAAAGGTTTCCAGTTCCTCGAACTGCGCGTAGGCCAGCTTGAGGTCGCCGGCCACCGCGCGATAAGAGGCGCGCTGCGCCTTGCCGCCCACGCGCGAGACCGATTTGGCGACATCCACAGCAGGCAGAACGCCCAGCTCAAACAGCGCGGGCGAGAGGTAGATCTGGCCGTCGGTAATGGAGATCAGGTTGGTCGGAATGTAGGCAGAAATGTTCTGCGCTTCTGTCTCGATGATCGGCAGGGCCGTGAGCGAGCCGCCACCACGCTCCTCGCGCAGATGGGTGGCGCGTTCCAGCAGGCGCGAGTGGATGTAGAAAATGTCGCCGGGAAAGGCTTCGCGCCCAGGCGGGCGGCGCAGCAGCAGGGACAGTTCGCGGTAGGCGCGGGCATGCTGCGTGAGGTCGTCGTACACGATCAGCACGTCGCGGCCCGCTTCCATGAAATGCTCGGCAATGCTGGTAGCAGCATAAGGCGCAATGTAGGCCAGGCCGGGCGGGTCATTGCCCTCGGTGACCACCACCACGGTGTAGGCCAGCGCGCCCTTGGCCTTCAGCACGGCGACCGCCTTCGCCACAGCCGACCCACGTTGGCCAATCGCGCAATAAACACAGACCATATCCTGGCCGCGCTGGTTGAGGATGGTGTCAATCGCAATCGCCGTCTTGCCGGTCTGCCGGTCGCCCAGAATCAGCTCGCGCTGGCCGCGTCCGATCGGTATCAAGGCATCAACCACCTTCAGGCCGGTCTGCAGCGGCACCGTCACCGGCGCGCGGTCCATGATGGGCGCGGCGGGGCGCTCAATGGGCAATCGTGCGCTGGTGGCCACCGGCCCCCGGCCATCAAGCGGGCGGCCCAGCGGGTCAATCACCCGGCCCAGCAAGCCGTCGCCCACGATGACGTCCATCACCCGGTCAGTGCGCTCGACTTTATCGCCCGCCTGCAGACGCGAATAGTCACCCAGCAGCACGACACCGATTTCAGTCTCATCAACATTGAAGGCGATGCCAAATACGTTGCCAGGAAACTTCAGCAGTTCGTCATACCCCACGCCCGGCAGGCCGGACACCATGGCGATGCCGGTGGAAACGCTGGTGATCAATCCCACCTCCTGCGGGCTCAAACGCGCCTGGTAGGTTTCGCGCCCGTGACTTAAGGCCGCAAAGCTGCTCTCAATGACACCTTGAAGGCTGTCGGAGGCTGCGTTCATGCGGCTTTCTCTGGCGCGGGCATTGACACGGCCGTTGATGTGCCCGCATAAATTTGGCCATCGGACTGTTCCTTGCTGAAGTCGCCAATGCGCTGCTCCAGTGACGCAAGAAAATCTGCGATGTTCCAGGCGACCTTCCAGCCGTTCGCTGTCAGTTCGATGCCGCTGATCAGCTCTGGCGTGGTGTCAAACTGAATCTTGATGTCAGACGAGAGCGACTCATTGAGCGCCTGTTGCATGGCATCTCGTTGGCTTGCGGACAGCGCGAAGGCGCTGCGCACGCGCACCGTGTTGGACGAAGTCGTCAGTGCCTCGGCAAGAGCCGTTTTTGCCGCATCGTCGAGTTCTCGCAAGCGCTGCGTGAACACCGCGCCCATGCGTTCTTCAAGGCTCAAACCGGCCAGATCGGCCAGCACTTTCTGCGCAATGGCAAGCACCTCTTCTCGGCTGCGACGGGCGATGTCCTGATGCAGGGTTTGCAACTCGCGGGTCAAGGCGTCTTGTTTCTTGGTGCGCAAGGTGTCGGCCACTTGTTGCGCCTCGTCGAGCAGGCGTTGGCGCTCGGCCCGGGCCTCGTCTTTGGCCTGCCCCAGCAATTCATTGCGCTGCCGATCAAAATCCTCATTCTTCTTTTGAAACGCGTCGCGCTCCTTTTGCGCTGCTGTTTGTTTCAAGGCCGCGTCGGCGAGGGCCAGCGCAATTCGCTTCTCTCGCGCGTCGATGGCGTTGAGGATGGGCTTGTAAAGAAAGCGCTTCATCAGCCACACCAGCACAAGAAAGTTCAGCGTTTGCGCCCCAAAGGTAAACCAGTCAAAAAGCATGGCTTACTTTCCGGCAGCCAGGGCGATGGCGTTGTTCCAGAACGGGTTGGCAAAAATCAGGATCATCGAGACCACGAAGCAATAAATCGCGGTGGACTCGATCATTGCCAGGCCCACAAACAGGGTCCGGGTGATGGTGGCGGAGGCGTCGGGCTGCTGCGCCAAGGCGGTGAGCGCTGTCGCCACCGCCCGCCCTTCCGCAAATGCGGGGCCCATGGTGCCGAAACCCGTGGTGATGCCGGCGATGACGATGGAGGCCACCGCAATGATTGTCATGCTGTCCATAAAGAATCCTTGCTGTATAAGTTGTTGTTAAATGTTGGGCGCCGGCTCAGCCTTGGGCGTGGACTTGCGCACATGCGTGGCGGCGGCGATGTAAACCGCCGCCAGGATGCTGAAAATGTAAGCTTGCACCATGCCCGTGAGCAGCCCCAGCACGGTCATGACGATCGGAAAAATGAAGGGCGTGATGCTCAGCAGAATGCCGATGATCATGGCCCCGCTCATCATGTTGCCAAACAGGCGCACGGCCAGCGCCAGCGTTCGCGAGATCTCGCTGATGAGGTTGAACGGCAGCATGATGGCGGTCGGCTTCAGGTAAGACTTGAGGTAGCCGCCCAGGCCCTGGTCCTCAATGCCGAACAACGGCACGGCCACCATCACGCACAGCGCCAGCGCGGCCGTGGTGGACAGCGAACCGGTCGGTGGCTGGTAGCCGGGAATGACGGTGCACAGGCTGGCCATGGCGACAAACAGAAACAGCGTGCCAAGAAAGCCGATGTATTGGCGTGGATGGCGCAGGCCGACATCTGCAATTTGCTGCTCGATGCCGGTCACGACGATCTCCAACAGGTTTTGCCAGCGCGAGCGGGTGTGGTCGGTGGAGAGTTTGCGCGTGATGAGTTTGGCGCCCACAACCAGCACCAGCATCAGTGCCCAGGTGTAAGCAATGGTGGCATTAAGCTTGAAAAAGCCGTATTGCCAGAAGACGATTTCATCGGGGCTAAGGCGCATGGCGGGCCTCCTGTGACGGGCATGACGGGCGCGTTTGGCCTACTTCAGGCCAGCGGACCTGCCTCTTTACGAGTTGGCGCGCCATCACAAAACCGACCAGGCAGCTGAGCAAGCGCTGCCAGTCGCCATCCGAGACAAAATAGAAACCGGTCATCGTCACACCCATCCTCAGCAGCAGGCTGCCAAATACCCAGAGCGCGGGCTTGGCAGAAACAAGGCTCTTTCTAATCGTCCACCACAGACCGCCGAAAAAAAACGCACCGAGCGCCCCACCCGCGATCCCTGCCAGCAGCAGGGCCAATGTGTCATTCATCATCATTCTCCTGTTCGTCCCGCATGGCCTGATCTTCCCTGTTCACCCAGTGCCAGGCATTCAAGCAGCCCAGTGTCAGCCCGGCCATTAACAGCGCCAGCGTCCAGGTGCGCCCACCGGGGTAGCGGCGGTCCAGCCAGAGACCCAGCGCTGCGCCCAGCAGCGTTGGCACCACTACCGACCAGCCGACGATCCCCATCACCCCCAAGCCGGACCACACGCCCGGCGCGGCGTTGCGCCGTGCCTTGAGCTTGCGCGCCGCCTTGGCACCAACCTGCTCGGCCAGGCCTGCATCTTTTTTCAGAATTTTGCCGGACTCGTCAGTCATGTTGGAACGTCGCAAAGCGGCGCAAAAAACCAGTCTCAAGCTTGGCCAGCACCGAGCGCACGTTTTGCTCATGCTCGTCAAGCGCCAAAAACTCTTGCTCCACCGCTTGTCGCAACTGCGCCAGGGTGCCGCCGCCCATGGCCCGCCGCACCGACACCCGCACATCTGCCCCGGTCTTGACCAGCACGCCGCCATCGACGGCGACAAAAACTTCGCCGTCAGCCGCTGTCTCGTAAATCAGAATTCCGGGCACCAGCGCCGCCACGCCATCGCGTCGGTGGGGCAACAAACCAAACGAGCCAGCGCGGGTTTCCGAGACGATGCGCGACACGCCTGATTTTTCGGCAAACACCTTGAAAGGAAGAAGAATCTTAAGGTTCATGGGTTTCGGCCGTCTCGGTTTGCTTGGCCCGGGCTTCGTCAACCTTGCCGATCATGTACAGCGCACGCTCAGGAACATCCTTGAACTCATCGCGCAGGATGCGTTCGCACCCGTCCAGTGCGTCTTCCAGACTGACCAGTTTGCCCACCATGCCCGTGAATTGCTCGGTCGTGAAAAACGGCTGGGTCAAAAACCGCTCCAGCCGGCGCGCGCGCCCCACCACGTTGCGGTCTTGCGGCGACAGCTGCTCCAGCCCAAGCATGGCAATGATGTCTTTCAGCTGGGCATATTGGGCCAGCGTGCGCCGGATTTCCTGCGCCAGCGCGTAATGACGCTCGCCCACAACGCCCGGCGTAGCCATTTTGGAACTCGATTGCAGCGGGTCAATCGCCGGATAAAGTCCTTCACTGGCGCGCTTGCGCGAGAGCACGATGGACGCCGACAGGTGCGAAAACGTGTGCACAGCCGCCGGGTCGGTGAAATCATCGGCCGGCACATACACCGCCTGAATCGAGGTGATGGCGCCGCTGTCGGTGTTGGCAATGCGCTCCTCCAGGCTTGACAGCTCCGTGCCCATGGTGGGCTGGTAGCCCAGACGCGACGGCATCTGACCCATCAGGCCAGACACTTCCGAGCCTGCCTGAATAAAGCGAAAGATGTTGTCGATCAGCAGCAGCACATCGCGGCGCTCGTCGTCCCGAAAATACTCGGCCATGGTCAAGGCCACGTGGCCGACCCGAAAACGGCTGCCCGGCGGCTCGTTCATCTGGCCAAAGACCATCACCATGTTGGGCAGCACCCCGGCGGCCTTCATTTCGCGGTGAAGCTCTTCGCCTTCGCGGCAACGCTCACCAATGCCGCAAAAAATGCTGACGCCCTCCTGATGCCCGACCATGTTGTGGATCATCTCCGTCAACAACACGGTTTTGCCGACCCCTGCGCCGCCGAAAAGTCCGGCCTTGCCGCCGCGCTCCAGCGGCAGCAGCACGTCAATGACCTTGATGCCGGTCTCGAAAACTTCGGACTGGGTTGAGCGCGCGGCCAGCGGCGGCGGTGCACGATGCACAGAGCGCCACTGCACATCGGGGGGCTCTGGCTGGCGGTCGATGGCATGGCCAAACACGTCAAACATGCGCGACAAAATTTGTTTCCCCACCGGCGCCTTGAGCGGCCCGCCGGTGTCAAGCACGGTCATGTCGCGCGCCAGACCTTGCGTGGGCGTCAAGGCAATCGCGCGCACATGGCTTGCATCGCGCTGAGCCAGCACTTCAAGCACGATCTGCCCCTCATCGGCGTGCAGCACGGTGTGAATGGCAGGCAAACTCACGTCAAACCGCACATCCACCACGCTGCCGCGCACGGCCACCACAGTGCCTGAATTCATACGCCCCAGACGACATCCTTGCCCGCCTGCGCACTGGTTCTGAGCAAATCGATGAACGGGGCAGCGCGATCGCGCAACCTGACACTGTCACCTTCAACCTCAACCACGACCCCTGGATGCTCGCGGCGCCTGGCTTCGGCGGCCTCGTGAATCTCGATAGCCGCCTCCAGCGCTGCGATGGCGGCCGGAATTTGGGCCACGGTGATGATGCCCTGCGCTGAGGGCGCCTTGCCAACAATGGTCAGCATTTGATCCCCATTGGCCTCAAGCATGATGACACCTGCGACTGCTTGGGATTTGAATTTATAAATCATGTTGAGCTCCGGAAGTAAGTACGTGCGCAAAGAACTGGCCAATGTCATGCAGGCTAGCCCAAGTTGACGGAGCCGTGCATGACAAAAATCAACACAGCCAGACAACACGTCAAGCAGGACCTTAGCCATGCCACGCGTATTCGTCCGTGCGGTTCACCACACAGGCGCAGCGGCTGAGCCGCCAATTCGGCTAAGATGCCCGGCTAGCAAAAGGGGATCTGATGGCGAAAGCATCCGGCAAGAAAAACGATTCGTCCGCAAACCTCGGCTTCGAGGCCAAGCTCTGGCTCACCGCCGACAAGCTGCGCAACAACATGGACGCGGCCGAATACAAGCACGTTGTGCGGCCTGATCTTCCTCAAATACATCTCGGACACCTTTGAGGAACACCGTGCCAAGCTCATCGCAGGCCAGGGCGACTACGCCGGTGCCAACCCCGAAGACCCCGACGAATACAAAGCCGAGAACGTCTTCTGGGTGCCCTTGGAGGCCCGCTGGCCCAACCTGCAGGCCAACGCCAGGCAGCCCAGCATCGGCAAGACCGTGGACGACGCCATGGTCGCCATCGAGCGCGACAACCCGCGCCTCAAAGGCGTGCTGCCCAAGGACTACGCCCGCCCCGGCCTGGACAAGCAACGCCTGGGCGAACTCATTGACGTCATTGCCACCATCGAACTCACTGCGGCCAGCGAGGGCGAGAAGACGCACCGCTCGGTCGATCTGCTGGGCCGCGTTTACGAATACTTTTTGACCCGCTTCGCCAGCGCCGAGGGCAAGAACGGCGGCCAGTTCTACACGCCGAGTTGCGTCGTGCGCTGCCTGGTGGAAATGCTCGCTCCCTACAAAGGCCGCATCTACGACCCCGCCTGCGGCTCCGGCGGCATGTTTGTGCAATCGGAAAAGTTCGTCGAATCACACGGCGGCAAGATTGGCGACATCAGCATCTAGGGCCAGGAGAGCAACGCCACCACGCGCCGCCTGGCGGTCATGAACCTCGCCATCCGCGGCATGGCCGGCTTTGTTCTGGCCAACGGCAGCATGTCGTCCAACCAGTCTGGCGAGGGCGACATCCGTAAAGCCCTGATCGAGGCCGACCTGGTGGACTGCATGGTGGCCCTGCCCGGCCAGCTTTTCTACAGCACGCAGATTCCGGTCTGCCTCTGGTTCCTCACGAAAAGCAAAGGAGCCGACGCCAAACGCGGTTTGCGCAGCCGCCGCCAGCAAACCCTCTTCATCGACGCGCGAAAAATGGGCACGCTCATCGACCGCGTGCACCGCGAGCTGACGGGGGCCGACTTGCAGAAGATCGCGGGCACCTACCACGCCTGGCGGAGCGATGACACGGCGACCAAGTACGCAGGCATCCCCGGCTTCTGCAAATCCGCCACCACCGTAGAGATCGCCGCGCACGGCCATGTGCTCACGCCCGGCCGCTAAGTCGGCGCCGAGCAAGTCGAAGACGACGGCGAACCCTTTGAGGAAAAGATGCCGCGTCTGGTTGCCGAATTGCACGCCCAATTTGCAGAGTCGGCCAAACTCGAAGCCCAGATCAAACGTAATTTAGAGGGACTTGGTTATGCCCTCTAAAAAGAAACCTACAGCTACAGCCGCAAACGGCGACTTCGAATCGCTGGTGGTTTCCATTGTCCAGATCCATCAGCGGCGCCAACGAGAACATGAATGGGTTGATTCGCGAGTTCTTTCCGAAGAAGATGGCGTTCGAATCCATCACTCCAACGGAGATTGCGTTGGCCATACATCACCTCAACCACCGCCCCAGAAAATGCCTCGGATACAGAACACCACATGAAGTTTTTACGGAGCAGTTACGACTGCATAATCACCCCGTTGCACTTCAGACTTGAATCCGCCAGTTTCAACAAACCCTGAAAGCAGAGGAAAAATCTTGAGCATCTACGTCAAACTCGCCCAACTCGGCATCACCCTGCCGCCGGTGGCTGCGCCTGCCGCCGCCTATGTGCCTTTTGTCCAGAGCGGCAATCTGGTTTTTTTGAGCGGCCACCTGGCCAAGAAAGACGGTAAGGTCTGGGTCGGCCAGTTCGGCAAGAACATGAACACCGAAGAAGGCAAGGCTGCCGCCCGCGCCGCGGCCATCGACCTGATGGGCACGCTGCACGCCGCCGTAGGCGACCTGAACCGGGTCAAGCGCATCGTCAAGCTGATGTCTTTGGTTAACTCCACCGGCGACTTCACCGAACAGCATCTGGTGACCAATGGTGCCAGCGAGTTGCTCGGCGAGGTCTTTGGCCCCGAAACAGGCGCACATGCCCGCAGCGCCTTTGGCGTGGCGCAAATCCCGCTGGGCGCCTGCGTTGAAATCGAGTTGATTGCCGAGGTGGATTGAGCCGGGTTGCTGCGCCTGTCAAACCAGTCGTTCAATTTCCTGGCTTGCCACCGCCAGCAATTGCGCACTGCTGACTTTGGTCGGCGCGATCTCAGCCAGCGGCACCAGCACAAAAGCCCGCCCCCACAGGCGCGGGTGCGGCACCTGTAGCGTGGGGCTGCAAATGCTGGCATCGCCGTACAGCAGGATGTCGAGGTCGAGCGTACGCGGCGCGTTGCGATACGCGCGCTCGCGCCCTGCCCCGTTTTCTAGGCGCTGCAAATTCAACAGCAGTTCGGGCGCATTCAAGCGGGTCGAGACAGCCACCACGGCGTTGATGAAATCAGGCCCGGTGGCCTCGAACGGCGCCGTGCGGTACAGGCTGGAACAAGTGATGAGGCGCGTTTGCGGCAAGGCGCCGATGCGCTGCATGGCCGCCCGCACGCTGGCCTGCGCGTCGCCCAGATTGGCCCCCAGCGCGATGTAAGCCAGTACCTCTGGCCGTTCCGGGGTGGCCACGAGTTTGTTCAAACCTGCGGGTCTTGCGCCGGTGCATCAGCCGCGCCGCGACCTGTCGGGCGACGGCGTCGGCGGCGTTTTTTGGGGGCTTCAGCGCCATCGCCTGCAACCGCGTCAGGGGGCAATGCCGCTCGATCCGGTGCGGCTTCGTCGCCAGCTGTTTGTGCTGCCGATCCAGTGGCGGCACGACCCGCCCCCGCGTGCACGCGGGGTGCGCGCGGGGCGCGGGGGGTTTTGGCGCGCTGTTGCTGCTGCTCCAGTTTGACTTCATCAACCATGTCGTTGCGCAGGTTGTCGTTGGCCAGGCTGAAAGCCTCCCACCAGTCCGACAGCACCATGTCAAGCTCGCCGTTTTCGGCGCGCAGGCGCATGAAATCAAAGGCCGCCCGAAAGCGCGCCTGCCCGACCAGCCCGAACGGTGCGCTACCCACACGTTTCTCGAAGCGCGGCTGCATCAGCCAGATTTCACGCATGTCACCGGCCAGCTTGCCACGCCCGGAGACGTCGCCAATGCGGGCATTGAACACGTCCTCGATCGCATCCTGCAGCGCCGGGTGCGAATGCTGGCCGCCGTTGATACGTGTGGCCCAGCCATCACGCACATCGGCCCACAACACGCAGGCCAGCAAAAAGCTCGGCGCCACCGGTTTGCCCTCGCCCACCCTGCGGTCGGTGTCTTGCAGCGCGGAATTGACGAACGGTGTTTCGGCGCGTTCCACCACCACGTCGAGCAGTGGGTAAATGCCTTGCGCCAGGCCCAAAGCCTTGAGTTGCTCGATGGAGGCCAGCGCATGGCCGGTTTGCAGCAGCTTGAGCATTTCGTCGAACAGGCGGCTTTGCGGCACCTGGGCCAGCAGCGCCAGGGACTTGAGCAGCGGCGTTGCCGTTTTGGGCTCCAGTTTGAAACCCAGGCCGTTGAGCTTGGCGGCAAAACGGATGGCGCGGATGATGCGCACCGGGTCTTCGCGGTAGCGCCCCGCGGCGTCACCGATCATGCGGATGACGCGATTTTTGGAGTCCTTGATGCCGTGGTGGTAGTCCACCACGATCTGCCTCTCGGGGTCGTAATACATGGCGTTGATGGTGAAGTCGCGGCGCACTGCGTCTTCTTCCTGCGGGCCCCAGACGTTGTCGCGCAGCACCCGGCCAGTGCTGTCCACCGCGTGCGTCATGCCGGCCAGCTCGCTCTTGCTGGTTTTCTCGTTGCCGGCCACCTGCTCGGCAGCCACGTTGTCAAGGTAGGCGCGAAAGGTGGAGACCTCAATCACCTCATGCTCGCGGCCCCGGCCATACACCACGTGCACGATGCGAAAGCGCCGCCCGATGATGAAGGCGCGCCGGAACAGGCCCTTGACCTGCTCGGGCGTGGCATTGGTGGCCACATCGAAGTCTTTGGGCACCAGGCCCAGCATCAGGTCGCGCACGGCACCGCCGACGATGTAGGCCTCAAAGCCCGCCTGCTTGAGCGTGCGCACCACGTTGATGGCGCGCTCATCGACCAGCTTGGGGTCGATGCCGTGGTCAGTCGGGCCAATTTCTGCCCGCTTGCCAAATGGGTGTTTTTTCTCCGGCGCTGATTTGCCCAGGAGCCTGTTGATGAATTTTTTAATCATTGCTGTTGGTGTTTTAAATTGACCATGCCGTCATTGCGAACGCGACCGTCATTGCGAACGCAGTGAAGCAACCCATGTCTGCCAAATGCATGGACTGCCGCGTTAAGCTTTCCATGAACAGGTTCCGTCATTGCGAACGCAGTGAAGCAATCCATGCACCCGGCAGTCATGGATCGCCGCGCTACGCTCGCGATGACGAAGTCTCGGTTCAAGGTCCGTGTGCGGTATTGCGTCGATACGGCAGGCTCGCAGTGACGACAT
>NZ_JACUUE010000226.1 GCF_014859475.1 Rhodoferax sp. | reverse complement strand
ATTGCGCTGCAGCCCAACTTTCCCGATGCCAGCTACAACCTGGGCAATGCGCTCATGGCCATGGGCCAGCTCGACGAGGCCATCATCAGCTACCAACAGGCATTGCGGTTCAACCCGGGTTTTGCCGAGTACTACCTCAAGATCGGCAATGCGCTGCTGGACCTGGGCCGCACTGACGAAGCCATCGCCAGTTACCGCCAGACCACTGTGCTGCAACCAGGCTACGCCCAGGCCCACTACAACCTGGCCAACGCGCTCATCGACAAAGGCCAGGTGGACAAGGCCGTTGCCAGCTTTCGCCAGGCGCTTGCCCTCAAGCCCGATGACGTTGCCACGCTTTGCAATTACGCCAAGGCGCGCATGGGCCAGGGCCAGTCTGACGAGGCCATCGCCTGCTACCGCCGGGCGATGGCGCTCAATCCGGATAACGTGCTGCCTTACACCGGCCTGCTGTTTGGCCTGCAAAACCTCGCCACCTGCAGCGCGCAAGAATTGTTTCAGGAGCATTTGCGCTTCGCCGAGCACTTCGAGGCGCCGCTCAAGCCCTTCTGGCAGCCGCACCCCAACCCCCGCGAGCCTGGGCGGCACCTCAGGCTGGGCTATGTCTCGGGCGACTTTTGCAACCATCCGGTGGCCTATTTCCTTGAGCCGATCCTGGCCCATCACGACAAAACGCAATTCGAGCTGTTTGGCTACTACAGCCACACCCGGCAAGACAG
Source organism: Rhodoferax sp. (assembly GCF_014859475.1). GTDB lineage: Bacteria > Pseudomonadota > Gammaproteobacteria > Burkholderiales > Burkholderiaceae_C > Rhodoferax. The sequence continues at coordinate 2,981 of NZ_JACUUE010000226.1, read as the reverse complement.
CCATACTGCGCGCATTGCCGCCCAAATGGACCACTGGCTGCCCTGCAAAACCCTGAGCGACGCGCAGCTCGCCGAGCGCATCCGTCTTGATGGCATTGACATTCTGGTTGATCTGGCTGGTCACACCGGCCACAACCGCCTGCTGGTGTTTGCCCGCAAACCCGCGCCAGTGCAAGCCACCTACATTGGCTACCCCGGCACCACGGGTTTAAGTTCCATCGACTACCGCATCAGCGACCCCTGGCAAGACCCACCGGGCCTGACCGAGCGCTACCACAGCGAAACACTGGTGCGCATTCCTGGCGGCATGGCCTTTACGCCCTACGACGACGCGCCCGCCATCAACCCGCTGCCGGCGCTCACGTCGGGCGAGCTGATGCTGGCCTGCCTTAACAACCCGGCCAAGATCAACCAGGCAGTCACCCGTTTGTGGGCGCGTATTTTGCACGCCCTGCCGCAGGCAAGGCTGATGCTGGGCAACGTGACCGACAGCGGCATCCGACAGCAGCTCACCGGGTGGTTCAGCCAAGCCGGCATTAGCCCCGAGCGGCTGCTGTTGCAGCCGCGCGTGTCGGTGTCGGAGTACCTGGCGCTGCACCACCAGATCGACCTCGCGCTCGACCCCTTTCCGTACAACGGCGGAACCACCACCATGCATTCGCTGTGGATGGGCGTGCCCGTGATCGCGCTGGCTGGCGACCACGCGGTGTCGCGCCTGTGCGCGGCGCACCTGTCGCGCGTGGGCCTGCACGAATTCATCGCGCACAGCGAAGATGAATATTTGCAATGCGCAGTCAAGTTTGCCAGCGACCTGCCCGCGCTTAACGCGGTGCGCCAGTCGCTGCGCGCGCGCATGAACGCGCCCGAATGCCAACCCGCCAATATCACCCGCCAACTTGAAGCCGCTTACCGCGACATGTGGCGCACATGGTGCCAATCATGACGCAACCCGGCGGGCATGCCGCAGTGAACCATTTCGAGCAAGGCAACACGCGATTGGCACAGGGCCAGTTAGATGGCGCCATCGCCAGTTACCGGCAGGCGCTTTTGCTCAAGCGCGATGACGCTTCGGCCTACTGCAATCTGGGGATGGCGCTGAACGCAAAGGGTCAATTTGAAGAGGCCGTTGGCCATCTTCAGCAGGCGCTGCGTCTTGACCCTGCCAGTGTTCATGCCCACATCAATCTTGGCAATGCGTTGTGCAATCTGCGCCGTCCGGACCAGGCCATTGCGCACTATCGGCAGGCACTCACGCTGCGCCCTGGTCTGGCTGGCCTGCACCATAACCTGGGCAAGGCGCTGCAGGATCAAGGCCATTCGGATGAGGCCATCGGCCATTACCGGCAAGCGCTGCTCATCGAACCGAACTACGGCGACGCCTACCTGGATTTGGCCAAGGCTCTCGTGGAACAGGGCCAGGTGGACGAGGCCGCCGCCATTTACCGCAAGATACTGCTGCATCTGCCTGACAACGCCGAAATCCACAGCAGCCTGTTGTTTGTCCTGCAAAGCGTCAGCAGTTGCCCGCCGCCAGCGCTGTTTGCCGAACATCTGCGTTATGCCGACATGGTTGAAATCCCGCTCAAACCCTTCTGGCAGCCGCACGACAACCGCCGCGACCCCGAGCGGCGCCTCAAAGTGGGTTACGTCTCGGGGGATTTTCACCGCCATCCGGTGGCCTATTTCCTTGAGCCGATCCTGACCCATCATGACAAGTCACAAGTCGAACTTTTTGGCTACAGCAACAATGCCTATAGCGACCAGCACACCGGGCGCATCGCCGCTGCCATGGACCACTGGCTGCTCTGCACTGGTCTGAGCGACGAACAACTGGCCGCGCGCATCCGTCTTGATGCCATCGACATTCTGGTCGATCTGTCGGGTCACACTGCGCTTAACCGTTTGCCGGTCTTTGCCCGCAAGCCTGCGCCGGTGCAGGTCAGCTACATCGGCTACCCCGGCAGCACGGGCCTGAGTGCCATCGACTACCGCATCAGCGACCCCTGGCAAGACCCCGTGGGCCTGACCGAGCGCTACCACAGCGAAACCCTGGTGCGCCTGGCCGGCGGCATGGCATACCAGCCCGATGCCGGCGCACCCGACGTCAACGCATTGCCTGCCCTGACGTCGGGCGAGCTGATGCTGGCCTGCCTCAACAACCTGAGCAAGGTCAGTCCGGCGGTGATCAATTTGTGGGCGCGCATTCTGCACGCCCTGCCGCAGGCGCAGCTGATGCTGGGCAACGTGAACGACAGCAGCACCCGGGAGCGGCTTCTCGATTTGTTCGGCCAGGCTGGCATCGGCCCTGAGCGCCTGATGCTGCAGCCGCGCGTACCGATGGCAGACTATTTGGCGCTGCACCACCAGATCGACCTCGCGCTCGACCCCTTTCCCTACAACGGCGGCACCACCACCATGCATTCGCTGTGGATGGGCGTGCCGGTGATCACGCTCGCCGGTGATCACGCGGTGTCGCGCCTTTGCGCCGCCCACCTGTCACGCGTGGGGCTGGACGCGTTCATCACCCACAGCGAAGATGAATATTTGCAGTGCGCAGTGAAGTTTGCCAACGACCTGCCCGCGCTCGATGCGGTGCGCCAGTCGCTGCGCGCACGCATGAACGCGCCAGCATGCCAACCCGCCGCCATCACCCGCCAACTCGAAGCCGCTTACCGCGACATGTGGCGCACCTGGTGCAATTCATGAGCCCCGTCACTGCGAGCGTAGCGTGGCAGTCCATGCAGTCGGAAGTCATGGATTGCTTCACTGCGTTCGCAATGACATCCTTCTTTCACTCTGAATCATGAACCACTTCAACGTTGCGGGCGCGCTGCAAGCCGCCGTCCAGTACCACCAGAACGGGCAACTGGCGCAGGCTCAGGCGCTTTACCGGCAGATTTTGCAGGCCAACCCCAACCACCCCGACGCGCTGCACCTGCTCGGCCTGATCGAGCACCAGCAGGGCCGCAGCGCCCACGGCC
>NZ_JACUUE010000225.1 GCF_014859475.1 Rhodoferax sp. | reverse complement strand
CCTGCAACATGATGGATGAATCTGCTTTGGAGGGCGTTCAGGCGTTCATCGAGAAACGCCCTTCGCAGGCGTGAGCGTGTGGGTCGCCTGCAAGCCCTTGCTGCCCGGTTCAAGCCAGCGCAGCCCGTGCCCGGACGTCAAGCGCCAGTAGCCGTTTATGCATGCAAAGCACAGCCTGGTCCTTGCTCAGCAGCAGGGCCTGGTGCGAGACGGCCAGATCGATGAACATCTGGTCATCGGGGTCGCGGCAGGTGACGCCGGCCTTGGGCGCCGTGTCGACCAGCGTGGCCTGGCCGTCGAACTGGGCCAGCACATGGCTGGACGTGACTTGGTAATACGCCATGCGCGGCACGATTTTGGGGTAGCAAAGCACCCGCGCCAGCTCATCGCGCATGGCTTTGGTGGCGATCCATTCGAGTTGCTGTGCGGCCAGCGCCGACTTGAGCGGGCGAGAGGCCGGGTCGTCAAAGACAAAGGCGTCGAGCACGATGTTGGTGTCGAGCACCACCCTCACCCCGATTTCTCCATTTTTCCAGCCACCATGTCAAAGCGGAACAGCCGGCATTCGATGGGGCCGTTCCACATCGGCACGCGGCGGGTTTCCTTCAGGCGCATCTTGCCGGGCAGTTTGAGGTCGGGTGTGAGCACCCAGGCGCTCCAGCCGGCGTAGTGCTTCTTCCAGTGGCTGGCGAGCTGGCTGAAAAATTCGCCCGCGCCCTCAAGTTGCGGCAGTTCACGGGCACCGAAGCGCGGCACATTGGGCTCGTCTTCAAAACCACTGGCATCGCGCGGCCCGCCTTTGGCAACACCACCCACGTCAATACGTTCACCGTAAGGCGGGTTCAGCAGCATGACGCCACCAGCGGTGCTGCTGACATCAATGGGGGGCAGGCGCTGCAGGGCATCCCCGCCGCGAAACTCGATCACGTCGGCGACACCGGCGCGCGCGGCGTTGCGCTGCGCGAAATCGACCATGCGGTGCGCCACGTCGCTGCCAAAGATGATGGGTTTCTGGTCGGGTGAGCGCACCACCTCGGCGTCATGCGCCTCCTGCTTGATGGCGTCCCACACCTGTTTTTTGAACGGCACGTATTTCTCGAAAGCAAAACGGCGACGGCTGCCGGCGGCGATATTGCAGGCCATCTGCGCCGCTTCAATGACGATGGTGCCGCTGCCGCAACACGGGTCGTACAGCGGTTTCAAATCGTCGTCGCCGTCAAACCAGCCGCTGGCGGCGATCATGGCGGCGGCCAGCGTTTCTTTCAGCGGTGCATCGCCCTTGTCTTCGCGCCAGCCGCGTTTGAACAGGGGTTCGCCCGAGGTGTCGATGTAGAGCGAGCAACTGTCGGTGGTCAGGTGGGCGTAAATGCGCACGTCGGGCCGCTGGGTGTTGACGTCGGGGCGCACGCCATTGGCGACAGCGCGAAAGCGGTCGCACACCGCGTCCTTGATCTTGAGCGCGGCAAAGTTCAGCGAGGTCAGCGGGCTGTGCTGCGCGGTGATCTCGACCTTGATGGACTCAAGCGGGGTGAACCAGCGCTCCCAGGCCACTTCAGACGCGGCCCGGTACAGGTCTTGTTCGCCCCGGTATTCGGTGTAGCTCAGCAGCACCAGCACGCGCTGGGCCAGGCGGCTGTGCAGGTTCAGCAACATGGCGTCGCTAAGCGATGTGCGCACCGCCACACCGCCGCGTTGTTTGGTGATGCAACCCGGCGGCAAGCCGGTGATGCGCAGCACTTCGGGGGCCAGGTAGTCCTCGACGCCGGCGGCGCAGGGCAGGAAAAGTTGGAGTTGTTGCATAAATTTCTTACTCAGTTGAGGACAGAGCAAATTTGCTTCGCAAATCTTGGTCTGTCCCGCAAAGTCTCACAATTCTTTCCTCAAACTCGCCGGCGCAATGCGCAGGCCTTCGCGGTATTTGGCCACGGTGCGGCGGGCGCACTCAATGCCTTGTTCCTTGAGCATGTCGGACAACTGGTTGTCGCTCAGCGGTTTTTTTGGGCTTTCGGCGGCGACAAATTGTTTGATGAGTGCGCGCACCGCAGTGCTTGAGGCGTTGCCGCCCGACTCGGTGCCCAGACCGGAACCAAAGAAATACTTGAGCTCGAAGGTGCCGAACGGGGTGGCCATGTATTTGGCAGTGGTGACGCGGCTGATGGTGGACTCGTGCAGGCCCAACTCGTCGGCAATTTCGCGCAGCACCAGCGGTCGCATGGCCAGCTCGCCGTGCACAAAGAAGCTTTTCTGGCGTTCCACGATGGCGCTGCTGACGCGCAGGATGGTGTCGAAACGCTGCTGGATGTTCTTGATGAACCAGCGCGCCTCCTGCAGGCGCTGTTGCAGCGCGGCAAAATTGGCGGCGTCGTTGCCACCCGCCTTGTGGCCTTTCAGGGCGTTGGCATAAATGTCGTGCACGCGCAGGCGCGGCATGACCTCGGGATTCAAGCGCACCAGAAACTTAACCATCGGGCCTTGCCCCACGGCGGTGACCAGCACATCGGGCACCACGATGTTGCGCTCGACATCGACAAAGCGGCGGCCCGGCTTGGGCTCGAGGCGGCCAATAAGGGCAATGGCGGCGCGCACTTGGGCATCGGTGGCATCGCACAAGGGCATCAGGTGCTTGATGTCGCGACGGGCCAGCAAGTCCATCGGCTGGGCGCATATGCGCAAAGCCACCGCCAGCATGTTGGCCTCGAAGGCTGGGTTGGCTTGCAGCGCTTGCAGTTGCAGGCGCAGGCATTCGGCCAGGCCACGCGCCCCAACGCCGGTGGGCTCCAGGCTTTGCAACAGTCGCAGCGCGACGGTGAAATGGTGCACCAGTTCTTCAATCTGGGCTTCGTCATCACCCGCCAGGCCGGTGGCAAGGTCGGTCAGGTCGTCTTCCAGGTAACCGTCATCATTGAGCGACTCAATCAAAAAATACAGTGCGGCCTGGTCTTCGGGGCCCAGCCGCAGGGTGAGTGCCTGGCGCTGAAGAAAGCTCTGCAGCGACTCCTGGTTGCGTGCCAGTTCGGTGGCGTCCAGCTCGTCGTCAACACTGAGGTTGTTGCCGTGCGCGCGCGCCTCGCCGCCCCATTCGCTGTCGTCCGGGCTCAGGCTGACGCTGCCGTCGCCTTCCCAGCTCGGGGCCTCATCCATGATGGCGGCGGCAGGCTCGTCGGATGCCGACCCGGTGCCGACCCGGGACGAATAGTTGTCATCGGAGGCGCTGTAGGCTGCAGACTCCAGCTCGCGGTCGCTGCGGCTGACGGCAGCATCGGCTTGCGCCAGGCCGAAGGCTTCGCGCTCGGCCTCCTCGTGCGCGCGCTCCAGGAACGGGTTGTCGTCGAGCATCTGATCGACCTCGCTGCTGAGCTCCATGGTGGAGAGTTGCAGCAAGCGAATGGACTGCTGCAACTGCGGTGTCAGCGCCAGATGCTGGGAGGTGCGTAACGAGAGGCCCTGCTTCATGGGCGCGCAGTACATGCGGAGTCGGCAAAAGCCGATTCCGGGGAAGTGACAAGCCCCGGCATGAACGAAAGTGAATGACGCATGGGGGCTGCCGCAGCGCCGGGCCGCCCCAAGCAAGGCATGGCCCCCTCGGGGCTGAGGGCTGCGGCTCCGGGCCTGCCTGCGCAGGGCCGGACAGACCGAAGAGACGTGGCCTCTGGCCGAGTCACGACCAGCGCAGTACATGCGGAGTCGGCAAAAGCCGATTCCGGGGAAGTGACAAGCGTGGG
>NZ_JACUUE010000224.1 GCF_014859475.1 Rhodoferax sp. | reverse complement strand
CCAACCGCTTACCGGGCCAGCCCCACATTGCTTACCGCGGCGATGAACTTTTTCTGGAAGATGCCAACTTGAGCGCCATGGCGCAGCAGTTCGGCACGCCCTTGTTTGTTTACTCCAAAGCCGCCATGCTGGCTGCCCTGGCGGCTTACCAGCGCGGCTTTGCCGGGCGCCAGGTGCAGATTTGCTACGCCATGAAAGCCAACTCCAGCCTGGGCGTGATCGAGCTGTTTGCCCAAGCGGGTTGCGGCTTTGATGTGGTGTCGCTGGGTGAGCTGACGCGCGTGCTGGCCGCAGGCGGGCAAGCCGGCCGCATCATCTTTTCAGGGGTGGGCAAAACCCGCGACGAGATGCGCGCGGCACTCCTTGCCGGCATTGGCTGCTTCAACGTGGAGAGCGAAGCCGAGCTCGAAGTGCTCAATGAGGTCGCCTTGAGCCTGGGTGTGCAAGCGCCGGTGAGCATCCGCGTCAACCCCAATGTGGACCCGCAAACCCACCCGTATATTTCCACCGGCCTCAAAGGCAACAAGTTCGGCATTGCGCATGAGCGCGTGGTGCAGACCTACCAGCGCGCGGCCACCCTGCCCGGCCTGCGCATCGAGGGAATCGACTGCCACATTGGCTCGCAAATTACCCAGGAAGCACCGTATCTGGAAGCCATGGACCGCATGCTGGACCTGGTGCAAGCCCTTGAGGCCGCAGCTGTGCCGATTCACCACATCGACCTGGGTGGCGGCCTGGGCATTGACTACAACGGCGAATCGCCGCCTGAAGCGGATGCTTTGTGGGCCAAGTTGCTGGCCAAACTCGATGCCCGTGGCTTTGGCCAGCGCGCGCTGATGATTGAACCCGGCCGCTCACTGGTGGGCAACGCGGGCGTGTGCCTGACCGAGGTGCTGTACCTCAAACCCGGTGATCAAAAGAACTTTTGCATTGTCGATGCCGCCATGAACGACCTGCCGCGCCCGGCCATGTACCAGGCGTATCACCAGATTGTGCCTGTCAAACCGCGCCCCGCCCCGACAGAAACCTGGGATGTGGTCGGCCCGATCTGCGAGAGCGGCGACTGGCTTGGCCACGACCGTGCGTTAAGCGTGCAACAGGGCGACCTGCTGGCGGTGCTGTCGGCAGGCGCCTACTGCATGAGCATGGCGAGCAACTACAACACGCGCAACCGCGCCGCCGAAGTGCTGGTTGACGGCGGCCAGGCCCACCTGATTCGCGAGCGTGAAAGCTACGCTGATCAGATGCGGCTGGAACACTTGCCACTGGCAGCGACTCTTGCCAGGTAGCGCCACAAGCGCCAACCCAGCAAAGCCGCCAGCACGGCGGCATAGACAAGCACCTCGGCAAAGTCGTTCTTGCCGGCACGCATCCAGAAAAAATGCAGAATGGCCAGACCGGCCACTGCGTAAACCGCCTTGTGCAAGCGTTGCCAGTTTTTGGCTCCCAAGGCCTTGATGGCCCGGTTGAACGAGGTCAGCGCCAAGCCGGTGAGCAGCACAAAGGCCGTAAAACCCACCAGAATAAAGGGCCGCTTGCCAATATCGTTGGCAATGTCGGCGACATCGAACGCCATGTCGAAGCCGCTGTAGCTCAGCAGGTGCAGCAGCGCATAAAAGTAAACAAAAAGGCCCAACATGCGGCGAAAACGCGCCAACGCCGAGTTACCGGTGAGCACCCGCAAGGGCGTTACCGCCAGCACCACGCACAGCATGCGCAGGGTCCAGTCACCCGTGGAACGCACCAGCGCCTCGGCCGGGTTGGCACCCAACTGGTCAAATACCGCCGCCCACAGCAAATAGACAAAGGGCAGCAAGGCCACGACAAACACCAGCGGCTTGGCGGGCGCGCCCATGCGGCCCTGCATCAAAAGTATTTTTTCAAGTCCATGCCAGCGTACAACTGGCCCACTTGCGCCTCGTAGCCGTTGAACAGCAGCGTCTTGCGCTTTTTGGCAAACAGGCCGTCTTCGCCAATGCGGCGCTCGGTGGCCTGGCTCCAGCGCGGGTGATCCACGTTGGGGTTCACATTGGAATAAAACCCGTACTCATTGGCGGCGGCCTTGTTCCAGGCGGTAGCGGGCTGCTTGTCGGTAAAGCGAATCTTGACCAGGCTCTTGCCGCTCTTGAAACCGTATTTCCACGGCACCACCAGGCGCAAGGGCGCGCCATTTTGCCTGGGCAACACTTCGCCATACATGCCAAACGCCAGCAGCGTGAGCGGATGCATCGCCTCGTCCAGGCGCAGGCCTTCCACGTAAGGCCAATCGAGCACCCGGCTACCCACACCCGGCATGGTTTTGGGATCAGCCAGGGTGACAAATTCAACGTATTTGGCGCTGCCCAGCGGCTCCACCTTTTTGATCAACTCTGACAGCGAATAGCCAACCCACGGAATCACCATCGACCAGCCCTCGACGCAGCGCAGGCGATAAATGCGCTCTTCCTGCGCGCTGAGCTTGAGCAAGTCTTCCAGGGCGTAGCGGCCCGGTTTTTTGATCAGGCCTTCGATTTCCACTGTCCAGGGACTGGTCTTGAGCGTGTGGGCGTTTCTGGCCGGATCGGCCTTGTCGGTGCCAAATTCATAAAAATTGTTGTACGTGCTGGCATGCTTGTATTCGGTCACTTTTTCCAAGGTCAAGGCACCACTCACCGACGTTTTTCTGCGTGACAAGGCGGCCTGTTGGCCAGGTGGCATCCAGGCTTGCGCCAAGGCTTCGCGTGCAGCCCATGAAGCCAGCGCAGCGCCCGCCACGCCGGTGGCCATCAGGCGGATCAGGTCACGGCGCGACTGGCAGGCCGCAGGCGAGGTGATCTCACTGGGCACAGGATGAACAAAGGCGTTGGCATTGGTTTTGATGAGCATGGCGGTTTCCGTTGTGCTTTGGTTCCACCGAGGATAGGTGTTCTTACAAAAACCTGCTGCATCTGGAAAACATGACCGTCAGGGAGCGCGGCCACACATGAGGCTGCAGGCAAAAAAACAGGCGGGTTGCTTGACACAACCCGCCTGTTTTTTCGAAGAAATCAAAAAGTCAGTGCAGTCCGGCAATGTAGTCGGACACGGCCTTGATCTCACGGTCATTGAGCTTGGCGGCAATCTGGGTCATTTGCAGGCTGTTATTGCGCACGCCGTCCCTGAAGGCGGTCAACTGTGCCACGGCATAGTCAGCGTGCTGGCCACTCAAACGCGGGTATTGCGCCGGGATGCCGGCGCCGTTGGGGCTGTGGCAACCCGCGCAGGCCGGGATTTGGCGGTCTGCAATGCCGCCGCGGTAAATTCTTTCACCCAGCAACACCAGGTCTTTTTCTTTGGCGGCGCCAGGGGTGGCTTTCTTGGTGGCCAGCCAATAGGCAATGTTTTTCATGTCGTCTTCGCTCAGCATGGCTGCCATGCCAGTCATGACCGCGTTTTCGCGCTTGCCCGCCTTGAACTCGCTGAGTTGTTTGATCAGGTATTGGGGGTGTTGCTGCGCCAGCTTGGGGTTCACCGGGATCAGGGAATTACCATCCGCTGCGTGGCAGGCGGCACATACACCGGAAAAGCTGGCCTCGCCTTTGGCCATGTCCGGTTTGCCCGAAGCTGCGACTTCACTCGCGACACTCGAAAAAACAGGGGTGCCCAACGCGGCAACAAGGGTAAATGTGGCAATCAGCTTCATAAGTGGGCAAATCGGTTGATATTAACGTGAAAGAACATCGTCATTGCGAACGAAGTGACGCAATCCATGACTTCCGAAGACATGGATCGCCA
>NZ_JACUUE010000033.1 GCF_014859475.1 Rhodoferax sp. | reverse complement strand
CCGCCAGCACCGTCAGGGGCGTGCGAATTTCATGCGACACGTTGGCCACAAAATCGCGCCGCATCGCCTCGGCCTGCTCCAGCGCCGTGATGTCCCGCGACAACAGCAACTTGCGCCCGTCGCCATACCGGTGAAGCTGCACCGACAGCGTGACCGGCCTTGATGGCGTGCTGTCGCGTCCCGGCATGGTCAGGCTGGTCTCAAAATTACGCGCTGCCAGATAGCCGGCAAAACCAGGATCGCGCACCAAGTTGCCGATGGTCTGCATCAGGTCGCGCTGGGGATCGAGCCCAAAATGCGCGGCCGCAGTCTGGTTGCACCACTCGATGCGCGCCTCGCCATCGAGCAACATGACACCGTTGGGCGAGGCCTGCAAGGCGGACAGAAAATCCTGCAGGCGCGCCTGGCTGTCCCGTGTCTTGCGCTCCCGCTCACGCAACATGCGCCGCACGCGGTCTGAAAATTCGCCCCAAACGCCGGATTTGGGGCCGCCATCAGTAGCGCTGTCCAGGCGCAGCCAATCTGAAAACTGGCTGGCGCGAGCGCTGTCGAGCAACATCCAGATGACCGAGGCAAGCACCAGGCCGATCGCAATAGCATGACTTTCGGGCCAATAGCCATCAAGCCATAGGCCAAGCAAAGCCCCTGCCGCCAGATACCCCAAGAAAAGAATGAAACGGCCGAACATGCAAGCGTTCGGTTCAGGCCGGTTTTGCCAGCACGGCCTGCGCTGTTAACCGATAACCGGCACCACGCACCGTTTCCACCATCTGGCCGGCTTCTCCCAGCGCCTCACGTAGTCGCTTGACGTGCACATCAACCGTCCGTTCCTCGATGAAAACGTGGTCGCCCCAGACCTTGTCGAGCAACTGCGAGCGGCTGTGTACGCGTTCGGCATGGGTCATCAGGTAATGCAACAATTTGAACTCGGTAGGCCCCAATTTGAGCAACTGCCCCCGGCAAGTAACGCGGTAGGTGGCCGCATCAAGACGCAAGTCACCAATGCTCACCAGACCGGCATCCTGCTCGGGTGCGCGCCGACGCAACACGGCACGCATGCGCGCCAGCAGCTCCTTGGTGGAAAACGGTTTGGCAATGTAATCGTCGGCGCCGGCATCGAGACCGGCTACGCGGTCCACCTCATCGCCACGCGCGGTAAGCATGATGATCGGCACCGCCTTGGTGCGGGGGTGGGCGCGCCAGCGTTTGGCCAATGCCAGCCCGCTTTCACCGGGCAGCATCCAGTCGAGCAAAATCACATCGGGCAGCGAGTTGTCCAGCTCCACCTGCGCCGTCTCGCTGTCCATGGCCCAAATCGGCCGAAAACCGTTGTGCCGCAAATTGACCGAAATAAGCTCGGCGATGGCAGGCTCATCTTCAACGATCAGCACACCGGGTAAACGTCTCATTTCACCACCGACTCGATTTCCGCCATGGGTGTATGGCGAATGTCAGCCCCTTTGACAATGTAGATGATGAGCTCGGCAATGTTCTTGGCATGGTCGCCGATGCGCTCGATGGCCTTGGCCAGAAACAACAAGTCCAGGCTCGGCGAAATCATGCGCGGGTCTTCCATCATGTAGGTGACCAGTTTGCGCACAAAGCCGTCAAACTCCTTGTCGATCAGGTCGTCGTCTTTCAGAATTGCCAGTGCGGCCGTGGTGTCGAGCCGGGCAAAGGCATCCAGCGCCTTGCGCAGCAAGGTAGAGGCCATGTCAGAAGCCACGCGCAATTCGAGCGACGGCAGCGAGCGCGGCGCGCCGCTCTGGATGATGGAGCGCACCATGCGGGCAATTTTTGCGGCTTCATCGCCCACCCGCTCGAGGTTGGCGGTGGCTTTGGAGATGGCAATCAGCAAGCGCAAATCGCGTGCCGTGGGCTGGCGCCTGGCAATGATGCTGGAGAGTTCACGGTCAATATCGACTTCCATGGCATTGACCCGGGTTTCGGTCTCCGTGACCTGGTCTGCCACCTCGACGCTGAACTGCGACAAGGCATAAATAGCCTGGCGAATCTGGGACTCGACCAGCCCACCCAACTCCATGACGCGGGTGGACACGGCACCAAGTTCGCTGTCGAATTGGCTTGATAAATGTTTTTCACTCATGGCAATGTCCTTGTTGCTTAACCAAAACGTCCTGTAATGTAGTCTTCAGTCTCTTGTCTGTTGGGTTTGAAGAAAATTTGTTCTGTGGCGCCGAACTCGATCAAGTCACCCAAGTACATGTACGCTGTGAAATCACTGCAACGGGCCGCCTGCTGCATGTTGTGGGTCACGATCACCACCGTGTAATCAGTCTTGAGCTCAATGATCAGCTCCTCGATTTTGGCCGTTGAAATGGGGTCAAGTGCGGAACAGGGTTCATCGAGCAACAACACCTCCGGCTTGATCGCAATGCCACGGGCAATGCACAGACGTTGCTGTTGTCCGCCAGACAGGCTGGAGCCACTTTGATGCAGCTTGTCCTTGACCTCGGTCCACAAGGCCGCCTTGCGCAGGGCCCACTCAACCCGCTCTTCCAGGTCACTCGAATTGAGGGATTCGAACAATTTCACGCCGAAAGCAATGTTGTCAAAGATGGACATCGGAAAGGGCGTGGGCTTCTGGAACACCATGCCGACCTTGGCACGCAACAACGCCACATCCTGCTTGCTGGTCAACAGGTTCTCACCATCGAGAAGCACTTCGCCCTCGGCACGTTGCTCCGGGTACAGCTCGAACATGCGGTTAAAAACACGCAGCAAAGTGGACTTGCCACAACCCGATGGTCCGATGAAGGCGGTAACCTTTTTTTCAGGAATCTCGAGGTTGATGTCCTTGAGCGCATGAAATTTTCCGTAAAAAAAGTCGAGCTTGTTGACCGTCAGTTTCGGTTTTGTTTTTTGTTCAATGGTGGTTGCAGTCATTTTTAACAATCTTTTAAATTGAATGGAGGGTCATCACAGTTTGGTTCGGGTCAGTACCCGGGCCAGTATGTTGAGGGCCAACACCGCCATCGTGATCAAAAACACCCCGACCCAAGCCAGTTGTTGCCAGTTCTCGTAAGGACTCATGGCAAATTTAAAGATAGTCACTGGCAAGCTGGCAATGGGCTCGCCCAAATTGGAGGTCCAGAACTGATTGCTCAAGGCCGTGAACAGCAACGGTGCGGTCTCGCCGGCAATGCGGGCCACCGCCAACAGGATGCCGGTCACCACACCGGCGCGTGCCGAGCGCATGGTGATGCTCAAAATTACCTTCCACTTGGGCGCACCCAATGCGTAAGCAGCCTCACGCAGGCCGGGCGGCACCAGTTGCAACATGTTTTCGGTGGTACGGATCACCACCGGAATCACGATCAGCGTCAGGGCGGCAATGCCCGCATAACCCGAGAAGGTCTTGAACTGACTCACGATGACCGCGTAAACAAACAAGCCAATCACAATTGACGGAGCTGACAGCAAGATGTCATTGACAAACCGGGTCACCGAAGCCAAGCCGCTTTTGGGCTCAAATTCGGCCAGGAAAATGCCCGCCATCACACCCACGGGCGTGCCAACAAAGGTGGCCAGACAAACCATCAGAAACGAGCCATAAATGGCATTGGCCAAACCACCCACATCATTGGGCGCAGGCGTCATTTCTGTAAATACCGACATGCTCAGGCCAACAACGCCAAGGGTGACGGTATCAAACAATATCCAGAACAGCCAAAACAGGCCAAATGCCATGGCCAGCAATGACAAAAACAAGGATATCTGGTTGATCCGCTTGCGCGACCTGAAACGCTGCTGACGCACCTGAAGCAATGCTGCCGGGTTGTGTGGCGGCTTGGTTGCACTCATGTTTTGGTTCCTTCACCCTTCTTGAGCTGACTCAGTAGCAGCTTTGACAGCGTCAACACCACGAAGGTAATAAAAAACAAGACCAGACCAAGGTACATCAAAGCGGCCTGATGCAAACCCTCGCCGGCCTCGGCAAACTCGTTGGCCAATGCAGAAGTAATGCTATTGGCGGCCTGAAACAGGCTCAGCGAATCGAGTTGGTTGAAGTTGCCAATCACGAAGGTAACGGCCATGGTCTCGCCAATGGCCCGCCCCAGCCCCAACATGATGCCGCCAATCACACCGGCCTTGGTATAAGGCAACACCACCGTGGACACCACCTCCCAGGTGGTGGCGCCCAGACCATAGGCCGACTCCTTGAGCAAGGTGGGCGTCACTTCGAACACATCACGCATCACGGCGGCAATGAAAGGAATGATCATGATGGCCAGAATAATGCCAGCCGACAGCAGACCGATACCCACCGGCGGCCCCGAGAAAAGCGCTTCCATGTAAGGCACGCCCTTGAAAAGGGCTTGCAGCGGCTGCTGCACGTAGGTAGCCAGAATCGGCCCGAACACCAGCAGGCCCCACATGCCATAAACAATCGACGGAATTGCCGCCAGCAATTCAATGGCAGTACCCAAAGGCCGCTTGAGCCAGGCCGGAGACAACTCGGTTAAAAAAATGGCGATGCCAAAACTGACCGGCACCGCGATCAGCAAGGCAATAAAGGAAGACATCAGGGTGCCGTAGATCATGACCAGACCACCAAACTCCTCTTGCACAGGGTCCCAGGTAGCATTGGTCAGAAAACCCAAACCGTATTTTTCAATGGCTGGCCAGGCTCCCATCGTCAAGGAAACCAAAATGGCAATCAACAAACCCAAGGTGACAAACGCCGCACCTTTGGCCAGCCAGGCAAAAATACGGTCGGCCCAGGGGCGCGAGGGAGTCTGCTTAACAGAAGAAACTTGAGTCATGGCACGTCCGGCAGATGGATGAGGTGAATTTACTGACATTTCACTGGTCGGAAGTGTAGTGGACATGAAAAGTGCTCCTTAAGATCAAACTGCCCCCTCGCGAAGCCGCTTACTTCAGTGCCACAGGTTTGCCTGAACTGTCTTTGACCAGACCCCAGGCTTTTTCAACGGTGGCCACCACGCTGTCGGGCAAAGCCACGTAGTCCAGATCAGAGGCCAACTTGTCGCCGCTCTTGAACGCCCAGGTAAAGAACTTGAAGGTCTCGGTGGCCTGGGCCGGCTTGTCTTGCTGCAAGTGCATCAAAATGAACGTGGCAGTGGAGATGGGCCAAGTGTCCTTGCCGGGCTGGTCGGTGATCAACTGGTAAAACGACTTGTTCCAGTCAGCTCCGGCCGCAGCCGCCTTGAAGGCCTCTTCACTCGGCGACACAAAAGCCCCGTCCTTGTTCTTCATCAAGGTGTAGGTCATCTTGTTTTGCTTGACGTAGGAATACTCAACGTAGCCAATCGAGTTGGGCAAACGGTTGACAAATGCTGCCACGCCTTCGTTGCCCTTGCCCCCAGCGCCCACCGGCCAGTTGACTGCCGTACCCTGACCCACCTTGGCTTTCCATTCGGGATGAACGCGGCTCAGGTAATTGGTGAAGTTGAAGGTGGTACCCGAACCATCCGCGCGGCGCACCGGTGCAATGTCTGCATCCGGCAACGCCAGGGTGGGGTTCAGCGCCTTGATGGCTGCATCATTCCACCTGGTGATCTTGCCCAGGTAAATGTCACCCAGCACCTGGCCGTCGAGCTTCATCTGGCCCGGAGCGATGCCTTTGACGTTGATCACCGGCACGGTACCGCCAATCACAGTGGGGAACTGGAACTGGCCCTTGGCTTTGAGCACTTCGTCCGTCAGGGGCATGTCCGAGGCACCGAAATCAACCGTTTTGGAGTCAATTTGCTTGATGCCGGCGCCGGAACCAACCGACTGGTAGTTCACTCTGATGCCGGTTTGCTTGTTGTATTGAGCCGCCCACTTGGCGTAAATTGGCGCGGGAAAAGAAGCACCTGCCCCCGTAATGCTCTGCGCAACGGCAGTGCTGGTCAGCGTTGCCACACCGAAGAAAGACACGATGGTGGTCGCCAAGACGGTCTTGAAAATACTTTTATTCATGAGGAATCCTTTCGTTGAATCGATCAGTTGTTGAACCAGATCTGGTTCGACGATGTGTAATTTACGACCGAAATATGTCAGAACCGTGACAAAGCAGGCGCTATTTTGAAAGACTCGACAACAAACCCGCATTCGTGATGCTGTCACTAACTTGTCATCAAAATTAAGGCGTGCATCGGCTATCCTAGGGAAAAAATGATTTGATTGGAAATATATATGCTCGCCATCAAAAAAGCCCGCAAACTGATTGAAACCAACCCGGGCGATCCCGCCGTGCAAATCATTGCTGCACTGGTGCTCGCGCTCGAGAGCGAGTCAAGCATTTCAGTGGCACAGCTTTACAAGCTCGACGACAAGCGCTTCGAGTTGGCATTGGAAATCCTCAACGAGTGGCGGCTCGACCGTCATTACGCCAGCAAACTGCGCCTGCTCGACTCCAGCACCATGGTGCAGGCCTTGGGCCAGATTCCGCAGGATTCCCCTCTACCAGTCTCCAAATAAACCAGCAAAGCAGTGTCAAGTCAACACCAAAAACCATCCTCGCATCCGGATTTGGATCTCAATGAGATCAGGCTCATTCAACGCATCCGCCGCGACCTCGCCGACAGCAACGACGAAGAGTTCGAACTCGAGCTTGAAGACCGCAACCTTGATGCCGCTGCCGGGCGTGAAACGGACATCGAGTCCGAGCAGTACAGAAACAGCAGAAAGCTATATTTCCGCGAACTGTTCCGGCTCCAGTCCGAACTGGTCAAGCTACAGGACTGGACCGTCAAGACCGGCCAGAAAATCGTGATTCTGTTCGAGGGGCGTGATGCCGCTGGCAAGGGCGGCACCATCAAGCGCATCACGCAGCGCCTGAATCCGCGGGTGTGCCGGGTAGCGGCCTTGCCGGCCCCGAATGCGCGCGAGCAAACCCAGTGGTACTTTCAGCGTTATGTGGCGCACCTGCCCGGCGCCGGGGAAATGGTTTTGTTCGACCGCAGCTGGTACAACCGGGCGGGCGTGGAGCGTGTCATGGGCTTTTGCTCGGACGAGCAATACGAAGAATTTTTCCGCTCGGTGCCCGAGTTCGAAAAAATGTTGCTGCGCTCCGGCATCAAACTTGTCAAGTACTGGTTTTCAGTTTCTGATGAGGAGCAGCAAATCAGGTTTTTGGGGCGTATTCATGACCCCCTCAAGCAATGGAAACTCAGTCCGATGGACATGGAGTCGCGTCGCCGCTGGGAGGAATACACCAAGGCCAAGGAAGTGATGTTTGAGCGCACTCACACCGCCGAATCCCCCTGGTGGGTGGTACAGGCCGACGACAAGAAAAAAGCCCGGCTCAACTGCATCCACCATTTGTTGAGCCAGTTCGACTACCAGGAAGTTGAGCACCCGCCCATCATGCTGCCTCCGCGTGAGCGCAATGATGACTATGTGCGCTTACCTGTGCCAAATGAAATTCTGGTACCTGAAATCTATTGACGGTTTGAGTCGATGAACAAAAGCATGACACCCCGCCCGCAAAATAAAGCTGTCGCGCACCCCGAGACGTGCAAGGCCACGCCCACCGAGGTACTCCCTGTGGCCGCAAAAAAGGTGATACCACGCGCTGTCAGAGCACCCGTCAAACGCGTTTCCATGAGCAGTAAATTGCCCATGCCGCTGCCCAAGGCCAACCCGGCTGTCAAAACAGCGTTGGCAGCGCCCGCAAAACCAGCACCCAGCAAACTGCTCAAACCCAAAAAAGTCAAATTGGTGCGCGACAGCTTTTCCATTCCGAAGCTGGAATACCTCATGCTTGATGTACTCAAGTTGCGCAGCAATGCGCTGGGAACATCAGCCAAAAAAAGTGACTTGATCCGCGTCGGTATCAAGACCCTGGCAGCCATGCCGGACGACCAGTTTTTGGCAGCCATCAAGGCGCTTGCGCCGGTCAAGACCGGCTCCCCGGCAAAGGGCTGACAGCGCCAGTCAGGCGTGCCGCAATATCTCGATCACTTCGTCATCATCCACCTGCGGAAAATAACGGTAGAACTGGCCCACGGCCTGAAAGAAGTCAGGCGCTTCAAGGCACACCACCTCATCGGCCAAGTCAGCCACTTTGGCCAGCGTATCAGGCGGCGCCACGGGCACGGCGCAAATCAGTTTGGCGGGTTTCATGGCGCGCAGGCCATGCAGCGCCGAGATCATGGTGGCACCAGTGGCCAAGCCGTCGTCAATCACGATCACAATGCGACCCGCCGGGCTGATGGGCGGCCTGATCGGCGTGCACTGGGCACGGCGCTGGCGAAGGGTCGCCAGTTGCTCGCGCTTCTCGGCCTCGATGTAGTCGGCGCTGGCGCCATAGGCTCTGGCGTAATCAGCCAGATAAGTCCAGCCGCTTTCATCGACCGAGCCAATGGCCAACTCGGGCTGCTGCGGCGCGCGCAGCTTGCGCACCAGCACCACGTCGAGTTCACCACCCAGCGCGTCGGCGATGACTTTGGCCATGGGCACCGCGCCGCGCGGAATTGCCAGAATCAGCGCATGCTTGCCCCGGTAACTCCTGAGCCGGTCGGCCAGCTGGTGGGCTGCATCAAGGCGATCTCGAAACATGATTGGACTCCTGGTCAAGGGTCAAAAAAACTGCTATGGCGAATTCAAGTTTCTCCGCCTGCAGAAATCCGAGTTTGACAATTCGCAAGACACCTCCATCACCTTGCACAACCGGGGCGCGCCTCGAGAGCGCAGTTCGCTTGGTGCATGGACATTGGGGCATCTCGCCTGCTTTTTTGCGACAATCGAGCTGCACAGTGGCCCAGCACATCTGAACCGAGCAGCAAGCTTTTGATAAATGCCATGCACCCCAAACACCATCCAAAACCGCCTCCTGGTCAACCCATCCCGCAATGGTCATCCAGGCTGAGCGTGGGCAATGCCAAGCTGGACGAGCAACACATCACCCTGCTTGAACTGGGTCGTGACCTGATGCGCCTGCTAGAGACAAAGGCCCCCACCAATGTGCAAATTCATGGGGTGCTGGAGGACATCGTCAAACTAACGCGAGTACACGACGCCCTGGAAGAAAAAATCCTCGAAGCCAATGGCTGCCCTACTTTGGCAGAACACAAAGCGGTACACCTGAGCGCGCGAAACCATTTAACCAATCTGTTGTCTGATGTCTCGCGCAACCACTTGGACAAAGCGGTTTTAGTCCAGCTGATCTCCGACTGGATGGACCATCACATCCATGAAAATGACCTGCCTGTAAAAGGCTACTTGAAGCATGTGCCGCAGCCACCTGCTGCCGCTTGATTCAACCTGGGTCGCGCCCATCCCATCTGTGATCTTGACGCACGCAAGCAAGGCGATGAGCCGCGATAGTCTGCGTGTAGGGCACCGACCAATCGTGCTTTTTTACTCTCGCGGGTTCATCAAATTTCCGGCATGATTCCAGCGCAGCGCCAACCTGCGTGCACAACACATCGTCGGCCCCATAGCGGCGGCTAAGCTTGTTATGAAGATTTAGTGAAACCTCGCCACGCGTGCTGCCCGCGACAGCATCGCCCTTGCCCGGCGTTTGCTCGCACGCCTGGGCAATTCCTCGCCTTGTTAACATGCCCGTCTTGGCATTTTTTCCGGGACACCTATGCAACCGACAAGCTGGACGCCTGATGTACTGTCTGGCTTTGAACAAACCACCCTGATTGGCCGCACCGCTTCTGATGGTCCGGCCGATGCTGTGCTGGTACGCAGACGCTGCAACCATGCAGATGCCAAAGCGGTTTTGTACGTACACGGCTTTGTGGATTATTTCTTTCAGACCCATCTGGCCGACTTTTACAACCAGGCCGGGCTGCATTTTTATGCGATCGACCTGCGCCGCCACGGCCGGGCCATGCGCGAGCGCCAATTGCCCAACTTCACCCACAGCATCGACGACTACCTCGACGATGTCGATGCTGCCATTCACGTCCTCAAAACCAGCGAGCGCATTGACTGGCTGCTGCTCAACGGCCATTCCACCGGCGGGCTGGTGACGGCCCTGTACGCGCACCGGGGTGCCCGGCGCGCAGCGGTGAATGCGCTGTTTCTGAACAGCCCTTTTCTCGACATGAACCGCCCGCCGTGGCAGGAACGCTTTTTGGAGCCGATGCTGGCGGCCCTGGGGGCCTGGTGGCCGAGCCTGGTCATTCCTGTGTCCACAACGGTGTACGGCGAGAGCCTGCACGCCGATCACCATGGTGAATGGCGCTACAACCTGCTTTGGAAACCCATTGCGGGCTTCCCCGTTTATGCGGGCTGGTTTCGCGCGATTCACCGCGCCCATGCCGAGGTCGCCCGCGGGCTGTCGATTGGCTGCCCGGTGCTGCTGATGCACGCGCAGCGCAGCAGCTGGCCCCGGCAGTGGTCGCCTGAAGCCATGGTCACCGACGTGGTGCTCGATGTGGCCGACATGCAGCGCCTGGCACCCGGCCTGGGGCCACAGGTCAAGCTGGTGGCCATCGAAGACGGCATGCACGACCTGGTGCTGTCGCAAGCGCCGGTCAGAGAAAAGGTGTTTGCCGAATTGAAGGCCTGGCTGGTGGCGATTTCATGACTCTTTTTCCCCAAAACGCGCTGCAACCCGGCGTGCACAAGCGCGAGGTCTTTGGCTGGGCCATGTACGACTTCGCCAACTCGGGCTACACCACGGTGGTCATCACCGCCGTCTTTGCCGCCTATTTTGTCGGCGGCGTAGCAGACGGCGCGCCCTGGGCCACGCTGGCCTGGACCGCAGCACTGAGCTTGTCCAACGCCATCGTCATGCTGACCATGCCCAGCTTGGGCGCCTATGCCGACCTGCGCGCGGCCAAGAAACGCCTGCTGATGGTGTTCACGGCGGGCTGTGTGCTGGCCACGGCGGCGCTCGCCTTGGTTGGCCCCGGTAGCGTGGCGCTGGCGCTGCTGCTGATCGTGGTGTCCAACACTTTTTACGCCTGGGGCGAGTCAATGACAGCGGCGTTTCTGCCCGAACTGGCGCGCACCGAGTCGCTGGGCAAGGTCAGCGGCTGGGGCTGGAGCTTTGGCTACTTTGGCGGCATGCTGGCGCTCGGGCTGTGCCTGGCCTATGTGATGTGGGCGCAAGGCCGGGGCCAGAGCGCGGCGCAGTTTGTGCCGGTCACCATGTTGATCACGGCAGCGCTGTACGGCTCAGCCGCGCTGGTCACCTTTGCCCTGCTCAAGGAGCGGGCGCAGCCCAACCCGGCAGCACTCGGCCAAGGTGGCTTCAGGGCCGCCATGCAGCAGCTGCACCGCACCTTTGCGCAGGCCAGGCAGTTCAAGGACTTCATGTGGCTGCTGGCCTGCGCCGTGAGTTACCAGGCCGGCGTGGCGGTGGCGATTGCGCTGGCGGCCATCTATGCCGAGCAGGTCATCGGCTTCAAGCAGCAAGAAACCATGGTGCTGATTTTTGTGCTCAACATTGCGGCCGCCGCAGGCGCCTTTGCCTGGGGCTACCTGCAAGACCGCATCGGCCACAAGATTGCGCTGGCCATCACGCTGCTGGGCTGGATTGCCACCTGCGTCATCGCCGCGCGGTCGGGCAGCAAGGCCGACTTCTGGTACGCCGCCGTGATCGCCGGCCTGTGCGTGGGCAGCAGCCAGTCGGCCGGGCGCGCCATGGCCGGCCTGTTTGCGCCGCAGCGCCAGGTGGCCGAGTTTTATGGCCTCTGGAGCTTTGCCATCCGGCTGGCCAGCATCCTCGGGCCCTTGAGCTACGGCCTCATCACCTGGGCCACCGGTGGCGACCAGCGCAGCGCCATCTTGAGCACCTCGGTGCTGTTTGTGCTGGGCCTGTTGCTGCTGCTGCCGGTGAACCTGCAGCGCGGACGCGCAGCAGCGCTGCAGGCCGACCGGCAGATGAGCGCCTGAACCATGCCGGCGCGGTTTGCCGTGCCACCCTGCCCTGTCTTATCGCTGTCATATTTCATGGCTATATTCGCGACATGGACCTGATTTTGTGGCGCCACGCCGAGGCGCAGGAATGGACGCATGGCTGTGACGACTTGGCCCGGCGCCTGACGGCGCGCGGCGAAAAGCAGGCAGCGCGCATGGCCGGCTGGCTTGACCGCCAGCTGCCCGACAACACCCGCGTTTATGTCAGCCCGGCACGCCGCGCAGAACAAACTGCCAACGCCTTGGGCCGAAAGTTCAAAATCAAGGAAGAACTGGGGTCCGAAGGCAGCGTGGCCCAGTTGCTGGAATTGGTGCAATGGCCAGACGCCAGGGGCTGCGTGCTGGTGGTCGGCCACCAACCCACCCTGGGGCAAACCATTGCCCACTTGATCGGGCTCAACGACACCGAGTGCCCGGTCAAAAAAGGCGCCGTCTGGTGGCTGCGAAGCCGCCAGCGCGATGCCCTGCTGCAAACCGTGGTGGTCTCGGTGCAATCACCCGAGTTGCGCTGACACCCTGCTGGCCGGGTGCCGTCCATCGGCCTTACTGACCCAGAAAGTGCTTGCGATAGCGCGCGGGCAAATCGTCAATGCGCATCAGCATGGGCAAATCTGCCGTGTTGAACTCGGGGTCCCAGGCTGGTGCGCCCAAAACTTTGGCGCCCAGACGCAAATAGCCCTTGATCAGCGCGGGCGGTTCCACCGCCAGGCTGCTGTCAAGCTGTTCCACCGGCAGCGGCAGGCGCGCACGCACCCGGTGTTCAATGGGTGCCAAATGCGTGGTCTTGAGTTGCTGCCAGATGCTGGCGGCCACATCGCCGCTGATCACGCCGTTGTGCAGCATGGGAATGCTGGCGCAGCCGATCATGGTGTCGAGTTTGTTGCGTTGCATGAATTCAGCCAGCGCGCCCCACAGCGCCATGATCACACCGCCATGGCGATAGTCCTCATGCACACAACTGCGCCCCAGCTCCACCATGCGGTCGCGCAGACCGCGCAGGCGGGTCAGGTCGAATTCGAGATCGCTGTAGGTGCTGCCCACGCGCTTGGCCTGAGCGGGCGTGAGCAAGCGGTAGGTGCCGACCACTTCGCGGGTGGCTTCATCGCGCACCAGCAAATGCTCGCAATAGTTGTCGAACAGATCGATATCGTGGCCCGGCAGGGGCGTATTCAGGCGGGCGCCCATTTCCTTGGCAAACACCGCATAGCGCAGGCGCTGCACCTGGCGCACTTCATCCTGATGCCTGGCCCACGACACCACCAACGCGCTGCGCTCAGGCTGCGGCAGCGGCTGCGGGCTGGGGGCCTTGAAATAGACCACGGGGCGCTGCTGCAAGCCCCTGGGCAGGGACAGCGGGGACAGGGCAAAAGTTGGATTGGGCAGTTCTCTCATGGGGCTCTCCTTTGGTTGGATGGCCCAATGGTGACTGCGCAAGATGACGTGGCTGTGGCAATTTCAAGGCAATTTGATGACGCGGTGCCATGCAACAGGCCCGCGCCATCGGCTCACCCCGCCTGCAGGTGCCGGGCCAACGCGGCATTCACGGCGCACTGGGTCAGCATGGCCAGGGCACGCCTGTCAAGGCCGCAGGCATCAATCGGCGGCAGGTAGCTCACGGTGACCTGAATGCCGGGGTTGCTGACAATTCGCCACAGCGATTCGACGAAGCTGGTGTCATCCACAAATGCCGCCGCCTCGTGGCAACGACCCTGCTTGTCGTGGTAAAAAATGGCGATGGGCTGCACGCGGGCGCCTGCGGCCACGGCACTTTGCAGCAGAGGCGCATGGAATTGCACAGCCTGCCCGGGCACCGACGATGTCCCTTGCGCAAACAGCCCCACCACGCTGCCCTGCTGCAACAAGCCAGCCATGCGCGCGTTGACGTGCACCGTGTCGCTGCGCACCGCGCGCCGAATAAACAGGGTGCCGGCACGCTGCACGAGCCAACCCAGCACCGGCCAGCCACTGACCTCTGACTTGGCAACAAAGCGCGTCGGCGTGAGCGCATTAACCGCAAAGATGTCGAGCCAGGACACATGGTTGGCCACCAGCAGACAAGCAGGTGCCAGCGCGCCCTCCGGCTGACCACTGACGTGATGCTGCACCTTGAGCAGCGTGAGCAGGCTGCGCGACCACCAGCGCATAAAGCGCTGTTGCACAGGCACGCGCAGCGCCGGATACACCCCGGCCACGGCAAAGGCGCAGGCAATGTGCAGCGTCAAATGCCCCAGGCGCAGACTGATGCCGAGCAGCCGCCATGGTGAACGCTTCATGACCCTGCCCGCTTTATTCGATCACTGCCTTTGACAGTGTGTACCCGGCCACAACGCCCTGCAGGAAGGCCTGGATGTCGGGATGCAGGCCGTGCTCGGCCACCAGCGCACTGGCCTGCGCCACGTCGCGCGAAAAACCCAGCGTGTCCTGCAGTTGGGTGGCTTGCGCGCTGCACGCATCAGCCAGGGCCTTGGGCAACAGCGCGCGCAGCGCCTCGACCCCGTAGCGCAGCCGTTTGGCCAGAATGCGCACGCGGTGTTGCTGCTCTGGCGTGGTGGCATTTTTTTGGGCCAGCGCCAAACACTGCTGCAGCCGCGCAACGCGCCGCCGGGCCCAGCGCTGCAGCGCCGTTTTTTTGACGGGCCGGGTGTTGCCCCGGCCGGACAACTGTTCCAGCCATTGGGTGAACGCCAGCAAACACAAGCCCACGGCGGGTGCCTGCATGGCCGCGCGCACACGCTGACGTTGCAGCGCGGCAGCTTGCATCAGGGCAGACTGCATGTCCTGCCAGGCTTGCGAGCGACCGGCGTCGCCCGCGGCATAGGCGTTGGACAGGGTCGGCAGTGTCTCAGTCACGGCCACGTCCAGGTTGCGCTGCGCGCCCAAGGCATCCAGTAACGGCTGCAGTGCCAGCCGTTCGGGCGCACCGGTATTGGCCAGAGTCTTGCTGAAAAGCCGCAGCCCCGAGCGCAAGCGGCGCCAGCCCACGCGTGCCTGATGCACCACCTCGGGGTCGTCTGAGGTGCGCAGGGCATCGAGGTTTTGACTGAACTGGGCAAACATCTCGCGCAGCAGGCGCTGCGCCAGCTCGGGTCGGCTCAGCGGCAGAACAAGTTGGGGAATCCGGGCGCGCTGCGGCCGCTCAAGCGCATCTTGCGCCAGCAAAAAACCGCGCTCGGCTTTGCTCAGGTTGGCCGGCAACACCGCCACGTGCCGGGCCAGCTGCCGCGCCAGGTCGAACACTGCAGCGGGCTCGCCGCCCTTCAATTCAAGCTCAAGCTCGCAAATAGGGGTCTGTTTGCCGTCGGCTTCGATATGGCCGATGTCCAGCGCCACTTCCACCGCGCTGCCATCGCGCCGACGCACCAGCCAAAGGGTGCGCTCGAAACGGGTGACAAAGCACGGCGCCAGCGCGGCAAACAGACGGCCATCGGGGTCGATACCGGTCCAGGCGGTGTGCGCCAGCGCGGCCAGCTCGAGCGCCGGGCCGGCCACCGCACTTTCCCATTCGCCACGCTGGCTCAGCGCCGACAGCTCATCCGTGCTGGTTTTCAAGGTCTGCAGCCACTGCGTGTCGGCCGCGCTGCCGACGCGGCGCAAGCGCAAGGCAACCCCTTTCTGGCGCAAAACCTGCTCGGGTGTGTCGAAATAGATGTTGAACAAAGACTGCTGCACCCACTTGCGCCGCGCCAGCGCCGGCGTACCGGCCAGCCGCCTGGCCAAGTCTGACGGGTCGGCACCAGGCAGGCACAACTTTAGCTCAAGCTCCTGCGGCGCAGCATGACGAGTAGGTGACTTCATGGCATGCAATCAATGTAGAAGGTTCAAGCATACGCTTTCGAGGTGTCAAAACCATGACAAAAGTTGGCCCGATGGGCAGTTGGCCATTCCTTTTCAGACGCGACCTGCAACGCACGGGCGGGCATCAAGCCAAAAAACGCCCGCTTCTGCGAGCCCTGCGAGCCTGAGACTGAACCGCTGTCCGGTGTTTCTGATGCTATGCTGGCAGCTCTGATGCTATTGAACCTTTGACCATGCAAAAACCAAAGCGCCTGGCGGCTGTTGACCTGGGCTCCAACAGCTTCCGGCTGGAAATTGGCCGCATCGAACACGGCCAGTTCTACCGCAGTGAATACCTCAAGGAAACCGTGCGCCAAGGCAACGGCCTGGATGACAACCGCAACCTGACCGACCAGGCCATGCAGCGCGGCTGGGACTGCCTGGCGCGTTTTGGTGAACGGCTGGCCGGATTTGACGAATCCGAGGTGCGCGCCGTGGCCACCCAAACCCTGCGCGAAGCGCGCAACCGAGATGCCTTTCTGGCCACCGGCATGCAAAATCTGGGGTTCCCGATCGACGTCATATCGGGGCGCGAAGAAGCCCGCCTGATCTACCAGGGTGTGGCACAGGCGCTGCCGCGCACGCAGGAGCGTCGCCTGGTGATCGACATTGGCGGGCGCTCCACCGAGATCATTCTGGGTACGGGCCGAGAACCGTTGCAGATGGAGTCTTACCGCGTTGGCAGCATCGCCTGGTCGATGCGTTATTTTGCCGACAGCCAATTCACCAAGCGCGCCTTTCAAATGGCCGAAATCGCCGCCAAGGCGGTGCTCGACGAAGCGCTAAGCCTCTACGCCCCCGACCAGTGGGATGTGGCCTACGGCTCGGCCGGCACCATCAATGCCGTGGGCGATGTGCTGGTGGCCGCCGGCTGGCCTGCCGGCTCAGTCACACGCGAAGGTCTGGACTGGTTGCAGGGCAAACTGCTGGCCGCCCAAAGCATTGACAAACTGCACTTGGCCGGCATGCGCGACGACCGCAAGCCCATCATCGGCGGCGGCTTGAGCGTGCTGCGCGCCTTGTTCGAATTACTCGGCATCGAGCGCCTGGAGCAAGCCACTGGCGGCCTGCGCCACGGGCTGTTGCAGGACATGCTTGGCGCCAGCCAGCAATACGCCGATTTGCGCGACCATTCGGTGGCGCGGCTGGCCGCCAAGTTTGGCGCCGACCCCATCCACGGCCAGCGCGTGGGCCGGGTCGCCAACGCGCTGTTCCAGCAACTCGCCCAAGGTGAGGTGGACGAGCGCGTGCGCCGCAAGCTGACCTGGGCGGCCCAACTGCATGAAATCGGCAGCCACGTGTCGCACAGCGACTACCACAAGCACGGCGCCTACATTCTGGAAAACTCCGACACCATGGGCTTTGCGCTCACCGAACTGCAAAAACTCGGCCTGCTGGTGCTGGGCCACCGCGGCAAATTGCGCAAGCTGGTGGCCGCCGACTTTGAAGACCGCTTGTTCGTCCAGCAACTGCTGGTGCTGCGCCTGGCCGTTGCCCTGTGCCACGCCCGCCGCGACCCGGAGCTGGCCGGCATCGGCCTGCGCCAGGACAGCAAAAACGCCCGTCAATTCGTGTTGAGTTTCGACAGCGACTGGGCCCGCGCATTTCCGCAATCGGCCTATTTGCTCAACGAGCAATGCGTGGCCTGGCAAAAGACACCCTGGTCGCTGCGCGTGGTCGAAGACTGAGCTGCCCGCCGGCATTCAGGCCAGCGCCAAAAATTTCAATATGTCATCGAGATGCTGGTCAAAGTCGCTCAAGGCGTGGTCGCCAGCGGGCAGCAGCTTGATGGCGGCGCCGGGGTAATGGCCGCTCATCTCGCGCCAGTCGAGCACCTCGTCACCGCGGGCGATCACGGCATAGTAGCGCTCGGGGCGGCTGATGTGGGCAATTTCCTGCGCCAGCAGCTCATCGACAAAGGCCGGGTCGAACATGAAACTTTGCGCCGGGTCGTGCCACATCTCGTTTTTGCCAATGTAGGCCGCCAAGTCGCGCGCCGGGTGCACGGCCGGGTTGAGCAACACCGCCTTGCAGCCCAGGCGCTCGGCCAGCCAGGTGGCGTAAAACCCGCCCAGCGACGAGCCCATCACAGCCATGCTGTCTTTGGGCCAGTGGGCAATCGCCTGCAGCACCTCGTCCATCGCCTGCTTGGGCGACGCCGCCAGCGCCGGACACAACCAGGTCACGCCCGGGTGGCGACTGGCCACCGCAGCGGCCATCAGGCGCGCCTTGTTGGAGGCTGGTGAAGAGCGAAAACCGTGCAGGTAGAGCAAATGGGTTATTGGCATAGTGGAATAATGATAACCATGCCGACCCATCAATCCATTTTGCATATGACCCATAAAAACCAAAAATTCATGCCAACACGGCGCAGCGTCTCACTGGCCCTGCTTGGCCTTGCCTTGAGCGTGAGCGCCGCCGGCTTGCACGCGGCCCGGACCGATTCGGTGACGCTGGATTTCGCCCGCGCCGAATTCGAGACGGGGCGCGCCATCCTGATCGACATCCGTGAGCCCAACGAGCATGCCACGGGCGTGGCCAAAGGCGCGCAATTGCTGCCCATGCGCCAACTCGGCGCGCGCCTTTCAGAAATCCCCACAGCCACCGACAAGCCGGTGCTGCTGATCTGCAACACGCAGAACCGCTCCAGCGCGACCCTGGCCGCCTTGCGCCAACGCGGCTACCCTAACGTGCGCTTCGTGCAGGGCGGCATGAGCGAATGGAATCGCCGCGGTTGGCCGGTGGTCAAGCCCTGAACGCTGCGTTCACCCGCGTGACCGAGCAGCGCATCGCGCTACACACGCCGCTGCTGCGCGGTACGCGGCGCTTGCGCATTGCACTGGTGGGCTTGCCGGGCGCGGGCAAAAGCACCTTGTTCAACGCGGTGGCGAGCACCGCGCCGCAAACGGGTGAGCTCACCGACACGCACCGTCTGTACCGCGAATGCACGGTGCAGATCGGCCTTGACGAAGCCAGCGTGATCGAGCTGCCCAGCCTGGCGTCACTGCACCATTTGCACGACGATGACCTCGCCACGCTCAAATACCTGCTGTGGGGCAATGACCGCCCGCCGGTCACCGCGCATGAGCACGGCGCGGCGCCGGCACCGTTCGAGCCGCCCGACCTGATCATCCAGGTGGCCGATGCCGGCAACCTGCAAAGCGACCTGGAGCTCGCGCTGGAACTGAGCCTGCTCGGGCGCCCCGTGGTGCTGGCGCTCAACCAGATGGACGCCGTACACCGCAAGGGCTTGCACGTCAACACCCGCTCGCTGGCCAAGTTGCTGGGCATGCCGGTGGTGCCCATATCCGCCTTGATGGGGCAAGGCATTGCCGAGCTTTTCAAAACGGCGGTGGCCACGGCGCGGCAGGCCAGTTGCCCGCTGCCGCAAGCGCTGAGCCCGCACATCGCCAACAGCCTGGTGCCACTCGGCGTGGCACTGAACCAGCCGGAGATTTACACCGCGTTTCGCGTGCCGCAGCAGCTTCTGCTGACCTTGTTCGCCTGCGGGCACAGCTATTTTGAGCACGAATTGCAGGAGCACTTTGCCACGTTGCTGCCGTCTTTAAGGGCCCTGCGCGAGCAAGCCGGGCGGGGTCTGCCGCGCCCGCTGGCTGAAGAAATCCACGCCGACCGGCATCACCGCGCCGCCACCATTTTCGAGGCCGCGCTGCGTCCCGGGCCGCTGGCATCGACGCGCAGTTGGCGCTATTGGCTCGATGCCTTCATGCTGCACCGGCAATGGGGCCTGCTGGCCAGTCTGGTGGTGTTTGCCGGCGTGCTGTTTGTGGTGTTCGAGGTCAGCGGCTGGATCGACAGCCAGACCACCGTGCGCATCATCGAAGCCGCCAGCGGCTGGCAGCCGCAGTCCACCGCAGGCGTGGTCGCGCGCGCCGTGTTGGACGGCTTCATCGGCCTGATCGGCATTGTGGTGCCCTATATGCTGCCGCTGTTGCTGCTGCTGATTGCGCTTGAAGAGATTGGCCTGATGCACCGCATTGCCTTTGTGGTGGACCGGGGTTTTCACAAGATCGGCCTGCACGGTGGTGTGGCCGTGCCGTTCTTGCTGGGGCTGGGCTGCAATGTGCCGGCCATTTCAGCTGTGGCGCGCAGCAGCACCGGGCGCGAACGCCTGATTGCCTCGGTGCTGATTACCTTTGTGCCGTGCTCGGCGCGCTCGGCCATCATTCTGGCGGTGGCCGGCAAGTACCTTGGCGTTCTCGGCGTGATCGGCATTTACGCGCTGACGCTGCTGCTCATTGCGGTGATGGGCTGGCTGCTGTCGCGCCGACAGCAAGACGTCGGCCCGGGCCAGGTGCCAGAGATTCCGCCCTACACGCTGCCCGACTGGCGCGCCATGCTGCGCGAAACCTGGGCGCGCTCCAGCGACGTGCTCACCATCGTCACGCCACTGCTGGTGGGCGGCAGCGTGGTGCTGGCGCTACTGGGCCACTTTGGCGCAGACGGTGTCATCAACACCTTGCTGACACCACTGACGGGCTGGTGGCTCGGCTTGCCGCTGGTGCTGGGCCTGCCGCTGCTGTTTGGCGTGCTGCGCAAGGAACTCTCGCTGCTGATGATTTTTCAGGCGCTGGGCACGCAGGACATCGACACCTTGCTGGTGCCGGCGCAGATCCTCACGCTGCTGGTGTTCATCACCTTTTATGTGCCGTGCATCTCGACCTTTGCCATCATGAACCGCACGCTCGGGCGAGCCCAGGCGGGTTTCTCGGTGCTACTGTCGGTGGGCGTGGCGCTGGTGCTCAGTGGGCTGGTGCGGGTGGTGATGGGAGTGGCCACATGATCGAGATGCAAAAACACAGCAAGACCTTTGAGGCCGCCAACCCTGACATCAAACTCAAATGGGTCACGCTTGAAGAAGGCGTGCTGCGCCAGCGCGTGACCACCGACATTGCCACCAAGGGCGGTCAGTTTGACGTGATGACCATCGGCATGTACGAGACCCCCATCTGGGGCAAAAAAGGCTGGCTGGCCGAGCTCAAGACCGATGCCGCCTATGACGTGGACGACCTGCTGCACGCCGGCCACTTGGGCCGCGACGCTTGCCTGGTCGCAGCGCCACCCGGTGCTTGACCAATAAGCGTCAGGGTGCCATCGCCTCGTCCAGCAGCTGCCATCCCGAAGCCTCTTGACCCACGGCGCGTCAGGCCAGACGGAATGGATTGCGGATCGACACCACCTTTTTGTGTTTTGACAGCGGCATTTTGACGTTCATACCATCCTGCATGTCTTCGCTGTAGAGCACCGTGCAAGTGCTCAAACCAGCGGCGGCCACGATGTTGGCGTCATAGAGCGACAGCTTGTAGCTGGCCATCAGCGCCAAGGCTGTCTGGTGGGTGTGAACACTCAGATCGACCACCTCACAGATGTCAATCAGGGTGTTGCTGAGCTCCTGAATATCGGCCAGTGCCATGGCGCGCTTTTTGCCAAGCACATTGGCAAACTCATTGAGTACTTGCACGCTGATCACGCAGTCATTCGCCAGCAACTGCTCCACCACGTCAGCGCGCGGCCCGGCGTCAACCCAGTAGATCAGGACGTTGGTATCAATGAAGGCCTTCACCTTGCGTTGGCCTCATCACGGTCAAATGAAAAGCCTGGCGGAAAAGGTGCCCGAAATCGGCGCATGGCCTGCAAGCGTTCAATTTTGCTGGGCAAGCGACAGACCACAACGCATGCCTTCCCTTCGGGTGCCTGGGGCGCCGGGAGCAATTGCAACTCATCGCCGTCGGATATGCCGAGCTCCTGCACCAACGCCACTGGCAAGCGCACCGCCAGACTGTTGCCCCATTTTGCGACTTGCATCTTGACTGTCCTTCTTGGATATACATTAACTGAAGTATATGGAAAATCAGGGTGTGTTCGTGGCTTATTTCAAAATGGCAACAAACTTGGCGCGATCAGACCGCCCCCTGCCGCAGCTTGAACAACCAATTGCACTGCCAGCCAGTCCCAGGCAGCGCCAGGCCTGCCCCAACTCGTTGAAATGATATTTATCAAGTGCCCCAACCGCCTGCGCGCTAGGCTGCATGCCTGTGCTGATTGATTTTTCTGGAGCTGTGATGCAGGCAAACCCCGAGCCAAATCTTGCCAAACCCGGCCAGCGCTGTGCCAACAGCGCGCTGCGCGGCTGGCTGCTTGCGCTGGCGCTGTGCTGGACTGCCGTTGCCACCCAGGCTACGCCGGTGCCGGTGCTCACGGTGCACGACGCCATCGGCCCGGCCAGCGCCGACTACATCATTCGCGGCCTTGAGCGCGCCCAACAAACGGGCGCACCGCTGGTGGTGATTGAGCTCGACACACCGGGCGGTCTGGACACCTCGATGCGCCAGATCATCCGCGCCATTCTGGCCTCGCCCGTGCCGGTGGCGACCTATGTGAGTCCGTCCGGATCGCGGGCGGCCAGCGCCGGCACCTACATTTTGTATGCCAGCCACATCGCCGCCATGGCGCCCGCCACCACGCTGGGCGCGGCAACGCCAGTCGCCATTGGCCTGCCCGGCTTGCCGCAAACGCCCAA
>NZ_JACUUE010000223.1 GCF_014859475.1 Rhodoferax sp. | reverse complement strand
TGTGCGGTATCGGGCCGGGTACGGATGGCTCGCGATGACGAAGTCTCTGTTCAAGCTCCGTGTGCGGTATCGGGCCGGGTACGGATGGCTCGCGATGACGAAGTCTCTGTTCAAGCTCCGTGTGCGGTATCGGGCCTGGTACGGGGGGCTCGCGATGACGTTGTTCATCACTTAATGGTTTTCCTTGGCGTGGTTGATCGAGTACTTTGGAATCTCGATCACCAGGTTTTTTTGCGCCAGGATGGCTTGGCAGCTCAGACGCGAGTTGGGCTGCAGGCCCCAAGCCTGGTCGAGCAGGTCGTCCTCGTCCTCTTCCGACGGTGCGAGCGACTCGAAGCCTTCGCGCACGATGACGTGGCAGGTGGTGCAGGCACAGCTCATTTCGCAGGCGTGCTCGATGTTGATTTGGTTGTCCAGCAGGGCTTCGCATATGGAGGTACCGGCGGGAGCGGACACCTCGGCGCCTTGGGGGCAGTATTCGGCGTGGGGCAGGATTTTGATGATGGGCATGATTAATTGGGTGGTCTGACCCGCAAAGTTAGATCGTTGCAATATTTTTACCGGCCAGGGCTTTCTGGATGCCACGGTTCATGCGCAGCGCGGCAAAGGCTTCGGTGCCTTTGGCCAGTGCCAGCGTGATGGCCTCGATGGCCTTGGCGTCTTCAAGCGTGCGGGCGGCTTGCACGGCCTGCATCAGGCGGTCGATGTCGGCGCGCTGGGCGACGTCGAGCAAATCTCCATCGGCGGCCAGCGCACTCACGGTGGCCAGAATCATGCGGTCGGCGTCAACACGCGCCTCGGTCACGGCGCGGGCCTGCATGTCGGCCTCGGCGGTGGTGAAGCTCTCCTGCAGCATGCGCGCAACCTGGTCATCGGCCAGGCCGTAGGCGGGCTTGACGGCAATTTGCGCTTCCACGCCACTGCCCTGCTCTCGCGCCGACACACTCAGCAGGCCGTCGGCATCCACGGTAAACGTGACACGAATGCGCGCCGCACCGGCCGCCAGCGGCGGAATGCCGCGCAGCTCAAAGCGTGCCAGGCTGCGGCAGTCGGCCACCAGGTCGCGCTCGCCCTGCACCACATGCAGCGCCAGCGCGGTCTGGC
This sequence comes from Rhodoferax sp., assembly GCF_014859475.1. Classification (GTDB taxonomy): domain Bacteria; phylum Pseudomonadota; class Gammaproteobacteria; order Burkholderiales; family Burkholderiaceae_C; genus Rhodoferax. The sequence continues at coordinate 2,691 of NZ_JACUUE010000223.1, read as the reverse complement.
CATCGATGTAGGTGGTGAAGTCCTGCGCGCGGGCGGTGGGAATGGTTTCGTTGCGCAGCACGATGCGCTCCACCAGGCCGCCCATGGTCTCGATACCGAGCGAGAGCGGAATCACATCGAGCAACAGCAGGTCGCCGCCCGGGTTGTTGCCGGCCAGCTGGTTGGCCTGAATGGCCGCGCCCAGCGCCACCACTTCGTCGGGGTTGAGGTTGGTGAGCGGCGCCTGGCCAAAAAATGCTTTCACAGCTTGCTGGATTTGCGGCATGCGGGTGGAGCCGCCCACCATGACCACGCCCTTGACTGCGTCGGCAGCCAGTTTGGCGTCGCGCAGCGCCTTGCGCACGGCTAGCAGGGTGCGCGCGGTAAGCGGCTGGGTGGCTGCGTCGAAGTTCGCGCGGGTCAGAGCCAAGCTGAGTTCAGCGTTGCTCAATTGAGCCTTGAAAGTGGCTGCTGATGCGTCAGTCAAGACTTCCTTGCAAGCGCGTGCCGCGGCCTTCAGGGCGGCTTTGTCGGTGGCATTGGCAGCCGTGGCGCCGGTTTGCGCCAGCACCCAGTCGGTGAGCGCGTGGTCGTAATCGTCGCCGCCCAGGGCCGAGTCGCCACCCGTGGCAACTACCTCGAATACGCCCTGGGTGAGTTTAAGAATGGATATGTCAAACGTGCCACCACCCAGGTCGTAAACCGCGTACACCCCTTCGCTGGCGTTGTCCAGGCCGTAGGCGATGGCCGCTGCGGTGGGCTCGTTGATGAGGCGCAGCACATTCAGACCCGCCAGTTGCGCCGCATCCTTGGTGGCCTGGCGCTGGGCGTCGTCAAAGTAGGCCGGCACCGTGATGACCGCGCCGTACAGATCGGCGTTGAAGGTATCTTCAGCGCGGTAGCGCAGCGTGGCCAGAATGTCGGCACTCACCTCCACCGGGGACTTCTCACCCTGCACGGTTTGCAGACCCAGCATGCCAGGATGTTCAACAAAATGGTAGGGCAGCTTGGCGGCCAGCGCCACGTCTTTCAGGCTGCGTCCCATGAAACGCTTGACCGAGGCGATGGTATTTTCGGGGTCGCCGATGCCACCCACAACGGCATCGTCGCCAATCTGGCGGCCGCCACCGGCCAGGTAGCGCACCACCGACGGCAAAATCACCCGCCCCTTGGCGTCGGGCAGACATTCGGCCACGCCATGGCGAACGCTGGCCACCAGCGAATGTGTGGTGCCCAGGTCGATGCCAATGGCTATGCGGCGCTCGTGCGGGTTGGGCGTTTGCCCGGGTTCGGAGATTTGAAGTAAAGCCATGATGGGTGGAGTGTCAATTTTCTATTCTGTCCAGCCGGTCGTTGACATCTGCGGCAAAGCGCTCGATGAACATCAGCGCCCTGACCTGCGCCACGGCAGCAGCGTAGTCATGCGACTGGTCCAGCAACTGCTCTATTTTAAGAAGTACTTCGCGCTCGGCTTGTCGGCACTGCTGGCTGATCTGCTCGATATCCTGGACACCCTGCGCTTCGTCAAGTTCTTCGCGCCACGCCATTTGCTGCATCAAAAACGTCGCGGGCATGGCGGTGTTGTTCTCGGCATTGACCGCTGCGCCGTGTAATTCGCACAGGTAAGCGGCACGCTTCAACGGGTTTTTCAGGCGCTGGTGGGCTTCGTTGATGCGCACCGACCACTGCATGGCCACGCGCTGGGCCGCCGTGCCCTGGGCTGTGAACTTGTCCGGGTGCACCTGACGCTGCAGGTCTTTCCAGCGCGCGTCCAGCGCGGCCCGGTCCTGGGCAAAACGCCGCTCAAGCCCGAACAGCTCAAAATCGTCAGATTGGAGATTCACACCCGAAAAGACTCGCCGCATCCGCAGCGATCACGTTCTTTGGGGTTGTTGAACCTGAAGCCCTCGTTCAGGCCCTCACGGACAAAGTCGAGTTCGGTACCGTCCAGGTAGGCAAAGCTCTTGGGGTCCACCAGCACCTTGACGCCGAAACCTTCAAACACCATGTCTTCCGCGCCGATCTCGTCGACGTATTCCAGCTTGTAAGCCATGCCGGAACAACCGGTCGTTTTGACACCCAGTCGCACGCCGACGCCCTGACCGCGTTTGGTCAGGTAGCGGGTGATGTGTCGGGAAGCAGCTTCTGTCAGCGTCACAGCCATGATTGATGAATAGGTTTTGTTTATGCGGATTGCGCTTCGACGTGCTTTTGACGGTAGTCGTTGACGGCCGCCTTGATGGCGTCTTCAGCCAAAATCGAACAGTGGATTTTGACAGGTGGCAGGGCCAGTTCTTCGGCAATCTCGCTGTTTTTTAGCAGTGCTGCCTGCTCCAGCGTCTTGCCCTTGACCCATTCAGTCACCAAAGACGACGAGGCAATGGCCGAGCCGCAGCCGTAAGTCTTGAAGCGCGCGTCTTCGATGACACCGGTTTCCGGGTTGACCTTGATCTGCAATTTCATCACGTCGCCACAAGCCGGCGCGCCAACCATGCCGGTGCCTACCGACTCATCGCCCTTGTCAAAAGAGCCCACGTTGCGGGGATGTTCGTAGTGATCTACGACTTTTTCTGAATATGCCATGTTGTTTCTCCACTAAATTCAAACAAAAAATGAAACAGTCTCATTGCGAGCCCCCCGTATCCGGCCCGATACCGCACACGGACCTTGAACAGAGACTTCGTCATCGCGGGCGAAGCGTGGCGATCCATG
>NZ_JACUUE010000222.1 GCF_014859475.1 Rhodoferax sp. | reverse complement strand
CGCTTCAACCCTCACGCCGCACTGCGGGCAACTCACCCGGCGCATGCGGTACAGTGGCTGTGCCCATGCCCATTACAAGTGTTATGTGTATGTGCAAGCCGGGCACCTGGCACCGGGCTGGACGCGTGACCGGCTGGTGGAAGCCATCAACGCGCAGGGCGTGCCCTGTTTTCAGGGCTCGTGCTCTGAGGTGTACCAGGAAAAAGCCTTTGACAACACCGGCTGGCGGCCCGCAGAGCGCTTGCCCGTGGGGCGCGAGTTGGGTGAAACAGCCCTGATGTTTTTGGTGCACGCCACCTTGTCGCAAGCCGACCTTGACAAAACCTGTGAGGTGATTGGGCAGGTGATGCAAGAGGCGGGTTGTTGAGAAATGCAATGAATGCCAACAGTCGTCGGCGCCTTGTGGGAGCGGCGCCCTCGCCGCGATTGCCCCCAACAGCCATCGGCCCGAGGCGGGCCTCCCACAGGGTTTCCGAAATGAATTGACATCGTACGGTCAATGGCCGTACGATAATAGCGCCCAACTTCCAGGAAATCTACATGCAAACAGCCACAGTCAAATCTGCCCGTATGGAGTTAAAGACGACGCATGCTGCCAAAGAGCTGTTGAGCCAGGCGGCAGCTTTGGATGGCATGGATCTCACCGCGTTTGTGCTTGGTCCGGCAATTGAGAGGGCCCGCAAAGTTGTGTCTGATCACGCCATCATCGCGCTGACAAAAAATGGCCAGGCCACCCTGGCTGGCTTGCTGGCCAAGCCACCCAAACCGACTGAGGCCATGAAACAACTCATGAGCCTGCCTGATTTCCCCGCACACATTGCATGAGTATCGAGTTTTCGTTGTTTGATCCGGCTCAAAAATACGGGGGACGAAAACAATTCGATTGTGGTCACGCCGTCATTAACAAGTTTGTGCATGACAGTTTGGTGACACAGGTCAAAAAGCAGCTAAGCGTGGCTTACGTGCTGACTGAGTCTGATCAAAATGACAGGTTAATCGGCTTTTTTACCATTGCGCATCACGCGCTGGATGCATCGTTGCTTTCCACGCGGCAACTCGGATCTTTGCCACGGCAGGTTCCCTGCGCCCGGTTGATCATGCTCGGCGTGGACCAAGATTTCAAGCACCAAAATTTAGGGTCAAGACTGATGAAGCATGCACTTGCCATCACCAAAAAATCTTCTTCGCTGATGGGTTGTTATGGCCTTTATCTGGATGCTGATCCAGGCGCCGCTGGCTTCTACCAAAAACTGGGCTTCGCATTGCTGGAAGGCAATAAGAGCCCTGAGTCGTCACCCATGTTTATCGCCCTGCGCTCTATTCCTTAAAGGGGCGGATTCAAGTCTGAAGGGTAAAGTGGACCCCATTGTCAAGACAATTTTTCAGTGAATTTAAGCTGGTCCCGTTTTCATCGCAACTGCACGGCGCATGCCTTTTAGTCTTGCAAGGTGTGCAGCGGGATGTCGTGCTCCACGGCCAGGCGTTGCCATTCCGAGCAGGTGTGAGCCGCAACACAGTGTGCGATCGCCTGGTGTGTTGCCGGCTTCATCATCATGGCCGGATGCGTCCATGCCAGCCCCGCCACAGCACACAGGGCTTTGGCAAAGTGCGGCTCCAGCGCCGCCATGGCGACGCGACCATCCAGGCAGGGATAAACCTGGTAACCCGCGTGCCCGCCGCCAATGGGCGTGCCCGGCAGCGTCAGGCTCCAGGCGCGCGGCTGGGCCAGGTGCGCAGCAGCTTCTGACAGGGCGACTTCAAAACGATGCCCCTGGCCGGTTTGCCTTTGCAGCAGCACCGCCTGCAGCACGGCTTCGGTGGCCATCAGCGCGCCACCCATATCGGCATACAGCGTGGCGGGCAAGTCGAGCCCGGTGACCAGGTTGTTTTCTGCCAGATAGGTGAGGTCGTGGCCGGGCGCATCTGCGCGCTTGCCCGCCGCACCGACGATGCTAACCAGCGACAGCGCCGGGTAGCGTGGCCTTAGGCTGCGCCAGTCGAGCCCGAGTTTGCCTAGGGCGCTGGGGCGAAACGAAGTCAATAGCACATCGGCTTTGGCGAGTTCGCGCTGTAGTGTTTTTTGGCCTGCAGCGGTTTTGAGGTCTGCCGCCAGCACGCGAACGCCGGCGTGCAAGGCGTTGTATGCGGTGCGGCTGTAGGCGCTCATGGGGTCGCCGGTGACACCTGCAGGCGCGTTGGACGGGGCAGGGGGCTCGAGCTTGACGCAGTGCGCACCCATGCGCTTGAGCCGCAACAGCGCGGCCGGGCCGGGCAGGTTGAGGCTCAGGCTGAAGATGCGCACGCCCTTGAGGGCTTTTGGTGTTTTGGGTAAGTTGGTCATGGTGTCATGAAGCGGTCTTGATGTGGGCTTATTGTGAAGCACGCGAGGGCATCAGGGGTAAAGCGGGTTTACCATTTGCCGCAGGGTGGGGTGGTTAGAATTACAGGCCAGCAAGGTCGTTCCATCTTGCGTTTTTTGCCGTCCAACATGCGTCTGCATGGGTCTGACGGCGTTGCTAGAAGCGATTTTTTTCGCTCAAGGATTTTCATGAAACGTGTTGATGATTTTCGCCTGAAGTTCGGTCAAAAAGAGTATGTGCCGATCATGGTAGGCGGCATGGGGGTGGACATTTCGACGGCTGAGTTGGCGCTCGAGGCGGCCCGGCTTGGCGGCATTGGCCACATCTCGGATGCCATGGTCAACGATGTCTCTGATCGCCGTTTTGACACCAGCTTTGTCAAGGACAAGACCAAGCAGTACAAGTACAACATCAACAACGCCGATAAATCGGGTGTCAAGTTTGACCTGGACGTGCTGGCAGACGCCACCCGCCGCCACGTGGGTGCCACCATGGAGGCCAAAAAGGGCGACGGCCTGATTTTTGTCAACTGCATGGAAAAGCTCACCATGAACGGCCCGCGCGAGACACTGCAGGTGCGCATGGCCTCGGCACTTGACGCTGGCATTGACGGCATCACCCTGAGCGCGGGTTTGCATCTGGGCTCGTTCGGCCTGATTGCCGAGCACCCGCGTTTTCGCGATGCCAAGCTGGGCATCATCGTCTCAAGCGTGCGCGCCCTGCAGTTGTTCCTGCGCAAAAACGCCCGCCTGAACCGCCTGCCCGACTATGTGATCGTCGAAGGCCCGCTGGCCGGCGGCCATCTTGGCTTTGGCCTGGACTGGGCGCAGTTTGATCTGGCCACCATCATTGCCGAGGTCATCCAGTATTTGAAAAACGAGCAGCTCAACATTCCGGTGATCGCTGCTGGTGGCATTTTTACCGGCAGCGATGCGGTGGAGTTCCTGGAAATGGGCTCGGCGGCAGTGCAAGTCGCCACGCGTTTTACCGTGGCCAACGAATGCGGCTTACCGGCCGATGTGAAGCAGGATTACTACCGCGCCAACGAGGATGACATCGAGGTCAACACCATTTCACCCACGGGTTACCCGATGCGCATGCTCAAGGGCTCGCCCGCCATTGGCGATGGCATTCGGCCGGGTTGCGAGTCGTATGGTTATTTGCTCGATGGCAATGGCAATTGCGCCTACATCACGTCGTACAACCGGGAACTGGCGCTACATCCTGATGGCAAGAACATATCGGTCAAGGACAAAACCTGCCTGTGCACCCAAATGCGAAATTTCAAATTGTGGACTTGTGGGCATTACACCTACCGGCTCAAGGACACGACCACCCGCAATGCGGATGGCACCTACAAAACACTCAGTGCCGAGCATATTTTCAAGGACTACCAGTACAGCGTCGATCACCAGATCGCGCTACCCGTCTGACTAA
>NZ_JACUUE010000221.1 GCF_014859475.1 Rhodoferax sp. | reverse complement strand
AGCGCACGGCAAGGTTTCTGAATTTGGCAGGGAGCCTGGAGCCATGACCCAACCCGGCCGCAATGACCCCTGCCCCTGCGGCAGCGGCAGCGGCAAAAAATACACGCACTGCTGCGAGCGCAAACTTCAGGCGCCAATCGCCAAAGCCAACACAGCGTTCATTCCAGGCGCGCTGCAAATGGCTTTGCAGCAGCACCAAAGCGGGCAACTGCCACAAGCCCGGCTCATGTGTGCCGGTGGTCACACTGGCCGGCGACCATGCGGTGTCGCGCCTGTGCGCGGCCCACCTGTCGCGCGTGGGTTTGACGCAGTTCATCGCCCACACCGCAGACGCGTACCTGCAATGCGTGCTGCATGCGGCGCACAACCTGCCCGAGCTCAACCGGGTACGCCAGTCACTGCGCCAGCGCATGACTGAAGTTGATTGCGACCCCGCCACCATCACCCGCCACCTCGAAGCCGCTTACCGCGACATGTGGCGCACCTGGTGCAATTCATGAACCAAATCCCCGTCACGGCGAGCGTAGCGCGGCAGTCCAGGCAGTCCGGAAGTCATGGATTGCGTCACTTCGTTCGCAATGACTCAGGTTAATTGGGGTCAGACCCCAATTGATCCCCCCGCCTGAAAACAAAATAACGCTGCGTCAGGTAAGACAAAATCACGCTGAATGGCAGCGCCATGGCGCCTGCCCAATAGGCGTCAAAGCCAAAAGATATAAGCCAGCCAATGAGAGAGATATTCCAAAGATAAATCACAATCCAGCTGATTACAAACTTGCCAAATAATTTATTGTCAGTATTTAAAAAAACAAAGCGACCTTGCGTCTTGAAGCTGAACAATATGCCTGTAAGCATGGCAATCAAATTGGCCCACTGGTACGCCAGACCCGCGTACAGCATGATGGCATAAATAAGGTAGCTGAATCCGGTATTCAATATGCCAACCAATATAAAACGAAAAATATGTTTTATATTATTTATTTCCGGCGATTGCTCTGATTCATTCATTTTTTATATTTTAGGCTTGTAAACCAGCATCAACTCATGGTAGATAAATAATTCACCAATAAATTTAAAATCGAGTGGAAAGTACGAATGCTCTGCCAGACAGAAACCTTCACAATCCATCATCGCGCATTGACGCAAATAATCCATGGTCACAAAAGTTTTATGCGTTGCATCCGAGCGATAGCCATTGGCACCCGGCACCACAATGATCACCGTCTCAATTCCCAGTTTGCTGCAATCCCGCAACAGCGCGCCCAACACCTGGCTGGCATTGTCAAAATGCTCCAGCACATGCGACAGCACCAAGTTTTTAAATTCATTTTTTTTGACCTGACTCAGATCAAAACCGGTATTGCTCGCCACGGCTGGCAGCACCCTGAAACCGCGTGCCGCAAGATAGCTGACCAAATAGGGATTCACCTCAATACCCAAAGAACCAGGTGGCAGGCGTTCGAGTATTTGACCTGCACCGCAGCCCAGATCAATGGTTGGCCCAGTCACATGGCGCACCACGCGTGACACATAGAAAGACTTGATCAGCTTGCGCAACGGGTTACGTTGTCTGGCAATCTGGTTGGCCGCATAGTCGCTGCCAAATTCTTCTTTTGGGGCCATTTATTTTCCAGCAAAAAGATACCAATAATAAATAGCCCGAGCCACACTGGCCAGGCGCGCCTTGACCAAGCCAATAGCCCGGTCGCTGCCAGAAATCTGGTACCTTGCATCGGCCCGGAATTTATCAACAAAACCCTTGAAGTCGCGGTACTGCTTGCCGCCAATGGCCACGCTCCAGGAGCCGGGGCAAACCCGAAACGACGATGCCTGCGTGGCCGTGTACCAGGCGTCGCCATGCATCAGCACCCTGAACCAGTAATCCATATCAACCAGAAAAGGGGAGCTGGCGTCGTACGGCCCTACTTTGTTGAGCAGCTCGCGCCTGATGAGCCCATTGCCGGGCTCGCCGATCGGGTTGGCACCCGCGCGCACCACACGCCTGATCACATCGCGCGCCGCCATCCGGCCCGGCTTTACCCCACGCAAACCACGCGTCATCAGTACGCGCCCGGCGGGGTCGATGATCTGGCGTGTGCCAAAAACCAGTGCAATCTCACCGGCCTGGTCGGCCTCCAGCACCGCCACCTGTTGTTCCAGGCAATCGGCAGCCAGCAAATCATCATGCGGCAGCAGCTTGTAATACTTGCCCTGCGCCACTTTCTGGCAACGGTTCCAGTTGCCTTGCGGCCCCAGGTTGGTGGCGTTGCGCAGGTATTTGATGCGCGGGTCGGTGTAGCGCGCCACCAGCGCCTGCGTGTCGTCGGGCGAGTTGTCGTCAAGCACCCACAACTCAAAGTTGGGGTAGCTTTGCTGCAACACCGAGTCGATGCTGGCCGCCAAAAATGCCGCGCCCCGGTAGGTGGGAATGCACACCGAAACAAGCGGCCTGGGCATGGGTGTTGCGCTCATACGATGGCGCAAGCGGCGCACTTGGGGCTGCTGCGCACAAAGGCAGCGCGCTCTGCCACCATCAGGCGCGCAATACCCACGGCCAGGCTTGTCGCCATGGGCCTGGCAGCGTTGGTCAACACCACTGACCTGAACTGCACCCGCCGGGCATACAGGTTAGAGAGCTTGCTCGCGCTGGTCACCACCAGCGGCGCGCGCCGGGCAATGCGCCTGAAAACCGCGATGATTTCGGCAATGGTGGTGGGGTGTTCCGAGGCAATGATCTTGGTGCAAACGCCAGGCTGCCGACCCGCCAGAGCCAGCGCGCCAACCATGGCGCCAGCGGCATCGTCCACGGCAATGTAATCACGAATCGTGTCGTAGGGCACGTAAATCTGGATCGGCTGGTTGCGCAGAATACGCCGGGCAATATGCGTGAGCAAACCCTGTTGTTTTCCCGCCGCCTGCCCCGGGCCATAGACCGTTGATATCCGCGCATTGAGCACGCTCAGGCACGGGTGAGCCAGCGCAAAATCAGCCAGCAATGCTTCTTGTTTGAGCTTTTGGCGGGCATAAGCCGTGGTGGGCGCTGGCGCGGTTTGCTCGGTGATGATGGCGGCCCTGGCCCCCGCGTAGATGGCGCCCGCCGAGCTGGCAAACGCGATGGCGCCGGGCACCGCCATCAGCTGCGGCGCGGCCGCCAACAACTGCAGCAGCCGCCCCAACGTTTGGGTTTCTGGCGCCAGGGCAGCGTCTGCGCTGCTCATCACACCCACGCCAGCAGCCCAGTAAATTTGCCACTGCCCGGTGCCGCTGGCCTGCTCTGCAAACGCCTGCACAGCGGCTGCCATCTGCTCGTTTAGCAAAGGGCCATCGCCCCAATCAAACGGCATTTCAGGTACAAACAGCGCGGTGCCATGGCGCCGCAGGGCGTTTTGCAGCGCCGACCCCAACAGCCCCCCGCCGCCAATAACCCAGGCAATGGTCATCGGCGCACAGTGGGGCGGGTCGGTTTGGTGCCAACTACATACAGCGGCTTGCCCATGACAATGCTCATGGTCACAGCCAGGTATTCGGCAATCACGCCCAGCGCCGTCAGAATGCTGCCCGAGAAAAACGACACCACAATCAGCATCGACGCCCAGCCTTGCACCGGCACCTGACCATAATATTTGCCATACAGCACATAAACCGTGATGAAAATCGCCAGAATCATCGAGAAAAACCCGGTGATGGTGATCAGCCGCAGCGGCCGGGTGCCGGTGGTCAGAATCAGGTGCCAAAAGTGGCCAATCAGCTTCAGGTAAGAGTAGCCAGACGGCCGGTCCAGCTCGTTCCTTAGCCGCACCGGGCA
>NZ_JACUUE010000032.1 GCF_014859475.1 Rhodoferax sp. | reverse complement strand
CTTCGCTCGCGATGACGAAGTCTCTGTTCAAGGTCCGTGTGCGGTATCGGGCCGATACGGGAGGCTCGCAGTGACGATGTCGCTGTTCAAGGTCGTTGCGGTATCGGACCAGATACGGCTGGCTCGCGATGACCGTTCAAGTTCCGTTGGCGGTATCGGACCAGATACGGGGGGCTCGCGATGACGACGCCTGATCGGTGTGCTGCGTCGCCATGCGCGCTCCCGCCAGTTCGGGCTGCAGAGTCAGGCGCTCCATCGCGCTGTAGCACAGGAAGCGTTTGTTGGTGGCGCGGCCAATGGCGCACAGGCCCAGGCGCTGCGCCACGTCCAGCCCCATTTGCGTGATGCCGCTGCGCGACACCACGATCGGCACGCCCATTTGTGCCGACTTGATGACCATCTCGCTGGTCAGGCGACCGGTGGTGTAAAACACCTTGTCAGCGCCTGACATCTTTTCTTGCGGATGCATCCACATCCAGCCGGCAATGGTGTCGATGGCGTTGTGGCGGCCCACGTCCTCAACAAACACCAGCATCTCTGCCCCGCGAAACAGCGCGCAGCCGTGCACCGAACCAGAGGATTTGTAAGTGGTTTCCTGCAGCCGAATGGCGTTGACGATGCCGTATAACTCGGACTGCGAGAGCGTGGCCGCTGGCAGCGTGATGCTTTCCACCTCGGCCATCAGGTCGCCAAAAACGCTGCCCTGGCCGCAACCGGTGGTGACCACGCGCTTGGCTGTGCGCGCCTCGATGTTTGATATGCCCTGGCGGGTTTTGACAGCTGCGGCACCAACGTCCCAATCGACCGTGATGGATTCGACCTCGGCCACGCTGGCCACCAGTCGCTGGTTGCGCAAAAAACCCAACACCAGCAGTTCGGGGTGCGCGCCCAGCGTCATGAGCGTCACCAGTTCTCGCTTGTCCACGTAAACGGTGAGCGCGCGCTCGGCCGGGATCGACACGCTGTCGGTGTCGCCAAACTCGTTGACGACCAGCACCTCGCGGGTGAGCGGTTCGCGCGCCTGGGTAAGACGGGGCAGCAAGTTCAGGATGTCTTGGCCGAGACGTACGGCCCCGGATCAGCACAGGTACTTGCCGGCGCTGCGCCCTTGCCTGATGTCGTCAGGTAATGCGCCACCGTCCGTTCCTGCGCCTTGCACAGCTTGTAGGCATTCACCTTGCCTGTCCACGCCTTCTTGGCTGCCGCTTCAGCAGCCTTGGCTTTGGCTTCGTCAGAGGGCGCGGGCAATTTGGCCATGGCCGCCGAACTGACCAGCGCCAACAGAGTTGCGGCGCACAGGGTTTTGATCATCGTTGTCATAAGGTATCTCCAAATCTCAAACCTGAACCGGCTTGCCAGCCGTTGCACCCGACCCAGCCGATGGCGCCGAGCGCTGCGCCGGAATGCGCCCGGCCTTGATGTCGTCATACCACAGTTCATGGTGCGCCTTGGCCCAGCCTTCATCCACATAGCCGGTGCGCATAGCTTCGTAGGCGTCTTTGGTACCCAGTGTGCCCATGTAGATGTGGCCCAGGAACATGCACATCATGCCGACGTTGGACACGGCGTGCACGATCAGCGCAATCTGCATGTTGCCGCGGCTGTAATCAAACACGGGCAGCAACTGGTTCAGAAACAGGCCAGTGAACACGGCAATCAGACCCAGCACAAACACGCCGCCCCAGTAAGTGACTTTTTCACCGCCGTTGAAGCGACCAGACTTGACCTCTTTGCCCTCGATCATGCCGCCACCTTTGAGGAACCATTCCAGGTCACCCTTGGCCGGCAGGTTGTCACGCATGAAGGTGATGATGACCACCAGCAGTGACACGGCAAACAGTGGACCGGCAAAGTTGTGCGCGTTTTTAAGCGCGTAGGCCAGCCAGCCAAACAAGGTCTGGCCCAGCACCGGCTCCAGAAAGAACTTGCCAAAGGCCATCACGATGCCGGAAATGGCCAGAATGACGAAGGCGACCGCATTGGCCCAGTGGGCGGCGCGCTCGAACGGCGTAAAGCGCTCGATCTTGCGCCCGGTATATTCCTCGTGCGCCACCATCGGCCCGATGCGCCAGTGAAACACCAAAATGGCCACCAGCACGATCAGCAACAACGAACCGCCATAAGGGATGATCCAGTTGTTGCGCACCTGGCGCCAGGCCTCACCCGCGTTGGTGACACGCGAGCCGGGGTACTGCACAAACGGCTGAATCAGCACCCCGGCTTCCGGGGCCTCGGATTTGGGCAGACTGCTAAAACCAGCCACACCTGAGTTCACTTTACGCCACATGGGCGCATTGTTGCCCGGTTGCACCCTGGCGCGTTCGCCGTTGGTTTGCTCCGCGTAACCGGGGGCTTCGCTGGCATCGGGCTTGACGTCAAAGATGTTTTGACCCTGGATGCCGGGCATGGCCGCAGGTGCATCTGCCGGTGCAGTTTGCGCCAGCGCGCTACCCCAGCACAGGGCCAGTGCGGCAAAGACTGAAAAGACTTTTTTCATGACGACCTCCTGCTCAGTTCATGCGGGTGTAGTCGTTTTGACCGTACTGGTTGCGCGCCTTGAGTTGCGACTCCCAGCTGGCCTTGTCACCCGGTGTCCAGCCGGGCTGGACATAGGGCTTGCCGGTTCCGGTGTAGGCCGCACTGTCCTGCTTGCTGGCGGTCAACTCCTGCGGCTGGTCGCCACAAGCAGCCAAACCGGCCGCCAACACAACTGCAAAAATGACTTTTTTCATGATTTCGCTCCTTCGGGTGCGGCCACGCCGGGTTGACCCGCCTGTTTCGAACCATAAGCCGTGCCCCAGCCCCAGACCTCGGCACCTTTGCCACGGCGCAGCACACGGTTGCGGAAGATGTCGGCCACCACGTCGCCGTCGCCGCCAATCAGCGCTTTGGTCGAGCACATTTCGGCGCAGGCCGGCAGCTTGCCTTCTGCCAGCCGATTGCGGCCATATTTTTCAAACTCGGCCTGACTGCCATTGGCCTCGGGGCCGCCGGCGCAGAAGGTGCACTTGTCCATCTTGCCGCGCACACCGAAGGTGCCTTGTGACGGAAACTGCGGCGCGCCAAACGGGCAGGCATACGAGCAGTAGCCGCAGCCGATGCACACATCCTTGTCGTGCAGCACCACGCCTTCGTCGGTACGGTAAAAGCAGTTGACCGGGCACACCGCCATGCAGGGTGCATCGCTGCAGTGCATGCAGGCCACCGAGATCGATTTTTCACCGGGAACGCCGTCGTTCAGGGTGACCACGCGGCGTCGGTTGACGCCCCAGGGAACTTCGTGCTCGTTCTTGCACGCGGTCACGCAACCGTTGCATTCAATACAGCGCTCTGCATCGCAGACAAATTTCATACGGGCCATGTTTTTCTCCTTATGCGCGTTCAATATTGCAAACAGTCGTCTTGGTTTCCTGCATCATGGTGACGCTGTCGTAACCATAAGTCGTGGCGGTGTTGATGGCTTCGCCGCGCACCACGGGCGCCGCACCCGACGGGTAGTAAGCCAGCATGTCGGCACCCTGCCAACGTCCGGAGAAGTGGAAGGGCATGAACACGGTGTCGGGCCCGACGCGCTCGGTCACCAGCGCCTGCACATTGAGGCGCGCGCCGGTGGGGGTTGAGACCCAGGCACGCTCGCCATTGCGAATGCCCTTGTCGGCCGCCACCTTGGGGTTGATCTCGATGAACATTTCCTGTTGCAACTCGGCCAGCCAGGGGTTGGAGCGAGTCTCTTCGCCGCCGCCCTCGTACTCGGTCAGGCGCCCCGAGGTCATGATGAACGGGAACTTCTCGTGCACCTTGTCTTCGATAGTCTTGTCCTGCACCGTCTTGTACAGCGTGGGCAGACGCCAGAAGACTTTTTTGTCGTCGTGCGTGGGGTATTTGGCTACCAGATCGGGGCGAATGCCGTACAAAGGCTCGCGGTGCTTGGGGATGGCATCGGGGAAGTTCCACACCACGGCGCGCGCCTTGGCATTGCCAAACACGTGGCAGCCATGCTCCTTGAGCACCACGCGCTGGATGCCGCCCGACAGGTCAGTTTTCCAGTTCTTGCCTTCGGCAGCGGCTTTTTCTGCCCCGGTCAACTCGTCCCACCAGCCGAGTTTCTTGAGCAGCACATGGTCAAACTCGGGGTAGCCGGTGGTGATGTCGGCACCCAGCGAGTGCGAGCCGTCTTCGGCCAGCAGGTTGACGCCGTCTTTTTCCACGCCAAAGTTGGCGCGGAAGTTGCCGCCACCGTCCATCACGTGTTTGGAGGTGTCGTACAGGTTGGGTGAGCCCGGGTGCTTGAGCTCGGGCGTGCCGTAGCAGGGCCAGGGCAAGCCAAAATAATCGCCCGTGAAGTCGTAGCCGGTTTCCTTGTCGGTGCCGCCCTTGGCACGCAGGGTCTTGATGTCAAACAGGTGCATATTGCGCATGTGGGCTTTCAAGCGCTCGGGGCTCTGGCCGGTGTAGCCAATGGTCCAGGTGGCGGTGTTGATCTCGCTCAGAATGCTCTCTGGTGTGGGCTCGTCCATGCCGCCCACCTTTTGCATCTTGTAATTGACCGACAGCTCTTTGCCAAAGCCCAGCTTGTCAGCCAACTGCTGCATGATCATGTGGTCAGAGCGGCTCTCCCACAACGGCTCGATCACTTTTTCACGCCACTGGATGGACCGGTTCGACGCCGTCACCGAGCCACTGGTCTCGAACTGCGTGGCAGCCGGCAACAGATAGACGGCACGGTTGGGGTTGAGGTCTTCGGGCTTGCCGGGCATCGCGGCCATGGCCGCCGTGGCCGACGGATAGGGGTCCACCACCACCAGCAAATCCAGCTTGTCCATGGCGCGCTTCATTTCCAGACCACGCGTCTGCGAGTTGGGCGCGTGGCCCCAATAGAAGACCCCGCGCAGGTTGCTGTCCTGGTCGATCAGTTCGTTCTTTTCCAGCACGCCGTCGATCCAGCGCGACACGGTGATGCCGGGTTTGCTCATCATGGCAGGCGATGCAAACTGCTTGACAATCCATTCGTAATCCACGCCCCAGACCTTGGCGTAATGCTTCCAGGAGCCTGCGGAAATACCGTAGTAGCCGGGCAGCGAATCGGGGTTGGGGCCGACATCGGTGGCACCCTGCACGTTGTCGTGGCCGCGGAAGATGTTGGTGCCGCCGCCACTCTTGCCAACGTTGCCCAGCGCCAACTGCAAAATACACGAGGCACGCACCATGGCGTTGCCGATGGTGTGCTGGGTCTGACCCATGCACCAGACCAGCGTGCTGGGACGGTTCTCGGACATCATGCGGGCCACGCGCAGCACCTGGTCTTCCTTGATACCGCACACTTCTTCAACCTTGTCGGGGGTCCACTGCGACATGACCTCGGCCTTGACTTTTTCCATGCCATAGACGCGGTCGTTGATGTACTGCTTGTCTTCCCAGCCGTTTTGAAACACGTGGTACAGCACACCAAACAAGAAAGCAATGTCAGAACCCGAGCGGATGCGCACGTATTCGTCGGACTTGGCCGCCGTGCGGGTATAGCGCGGGTCCACCACAATCATCTTGGTGCCGGTTTCCTTGGCATGCAGCATATGCAACATGCTGACCGGATGCGCCTCGGCGGCGTTCGAGCCGATGTACAGCGCGCACTTGCTGTTTTGCATGTCGTTGTACGAGTTGGTCATGGCGCCATAACCCCAGGTGTTGGCCACACCTGCCACCGTGGTGCTGTGGCAAATGCGCGCCTGGTGGTCGCAGTTGTTGGTGCCCCAGAAGCTGACAAACTTGCGCATCAAATACGACTGTTCGTTGTTGTGCTTGCTTGAACCGACGTAGTAAATGCTGTCGGGGCCGCTGGACTTTTTCAGCTCCAGCATCTTGGCGCTAATTTCGTTGAGTGCGACGTCCCAGCTGATGCGCTGGTACTTGCCGTTGACCAGCTTCATGGGGTAGCGCAGGCGGAACTCGCCATGGCCGTGCTCACGCAGGGCCGCGCCCTTGGCGCAGTGCGCACCGAGGTTGATGGGTGAATCAAACACCGGCTCCTGGCGCACCCAGACACCGTTTTCAACCACGGCATCGACGGCGCAACCGACCGAGCAGTGACTGCACACCGTGCGCTTGATCTCGATCTTGCCCTCGCCCACAGCGACCTTGCCAGTGGCAGCCTGTGACTTTTTTACCAGGGTGAGCTGCGATGCCGCCAGCCCCACACCCACGCCCAAACCCGAGCGACGCAAAAACGCACGCCGGTCCATGGTGGGCAAGGCCTGGCTCAGGCCACGACGCAGGCTATGCACGAACGGCGTACGCGCGGCTGCACCGACACCACCAGATTTTTTTGTTAACAGCATGTGAGTCTCCGATAAAACTTGAAACCTTGTGGGTCAGACCACTCGCGAAGTGACGTGCTCTGCCCCCAACTGATTAGACTTTGTGATCAGACCCGCGCGGTCTGGTAATAGTGCTTGACGTGCTCGCTCAAGGCGTAGCCGCCGCCCATGGACGGCTTGGGCCGTGGCAACGACGCAGCGGCTTCGGGTAGCGCCTTGACAGAAGGCAAAACACTCACGGCAACGGCCAATGCACCGGCAGTGCCGGCGCCAGCAAACAGGGTGCGTCGTGACAATTTGGAACGTGATGAAGGCATAAAAAACTCCTCGGTGAATACTTATGAACGCAACGACATAGCTTTGTGGTGGCTGAATTTAACAACAAGCGGATGCTTGTTCAAGAGGGTAATCCCTCGAGTTATCGCCAGCGTGTCATATCCACTTGATTATTCTCAGTCCATGCGCATCCACGGCAACCAATACCCATTCAAATTAAAGCAGCTTTCATGCCAGCATGATGCCTCTTGGCCCGTGGTGGTGGCGCCTTTCGTGAGTAGCGTCCCGCCGCGCCAGCATCTGACTCCTGAAATGGTCCTGGTACGTCAAACTGTCATACCATTTGCGACAAGTTGTCATATCTCCCCACCTTTTGCACCGCCACGCAGCGCGTCGTTTTGTCCTGCTGACACCCTGAGCCAGAGCAGAAAATATTTATACCCGACTGATTTAGTCGGGTCCGTCGCTAGAATTCAATCACCTCATGACCACCATTTTCGACCCCACCCTGCCTGAAGCTCCACCTGCCACCCCCATTGAGGGCTGGCCGGACTGGTCCATTTTGATCGTCGATGACGAGCCCGGCATGCGCAACTTTCTGCTCAAAAGCCTGGCACCGCGCTGTCAGCGCGTGCATGTGGCCGGCAGCGCCGAAGACGGCGCGCAATGCCTGCAACAGCAGCATGTGGACCTGATCATTCTGGACATTTCGCTGCCCGGGCAAAGTGGCGTGGCCTGGCTGCAGAGCTTGCGCGAACAGGGTTACCGCGGCTACGTGATTTTGATCACCGCCTTTGCCGACCTGGAGACCGCCATCGAGGCCTTGCGCGCGGGCGCCTCTGACTTCATCCTCAAGCCCTTTCGTGTGCCGCAGATACTGAACGCCATCAAACACTGCTTTGAATGCGCCCGCCTGGCGCGGGAAAACTTTGTGCTCAAACACACGCTGTCGCGGCAGATAGACACCAGCACCGGACTCATCGGGCAATCAAGCTTCATGCAGGCGCTGCGCGAGTTGCTGGCGCGGGTTGCCGTGGTGGACAGCACGGTGCTGTTGCAAGGCGAGTCGGGCACCGGCAAGGAAATGGTAGCGCGCGCCCTGCACCAGATGAGTCCGCGCCAGCACGGCCCGTTTGTGCCGGTCAACTGCGCCAGCACCTCGCCCGAACTGATGGAAGGCAGCTTGTTTGGTTATGCCAAGAGCGCCGTCAAAGGGGCGCAGCACGCGCGCGATGGCCTGTTTTATTACGCCCAGGGCGGCACACTTTTTCTGGACGAAGTCACTGAGCTGCCCCAGTCCGTGCAGGCAGCGCTGTTACGCGCGCTGGAAGACCTGCACATTCGCCCGGTGGGCAGCAGCCAACTGGTGCCGGTCAATGTGCGCATCATGGCCGCCAGCAACCGCAATCTGCGGGACGAAGTGGCCGCCGGACGCTTTCGCGCTGACCTGTATTACCGGCTGCAAGTGGTGGACATCACCATGGCACCACTGCGCGAGCGCCGGCAAGACATCGCCGAGCTGGCAGCCCACTTCAATGCCCAACTGGCACAGCGCATGGCGGTGTCGCCCTTATGCGTCAGCCCGGCGCAAATGGACTACCTGATGCAGTACGACTGGCCGGGCAATGCCCGCGAACTGCGCAACCTGATCGAGCGCTCACTGATTCTGGGCGAGCTCAATGTGTCGGCGCTTTACGACGCCCCAGCACGGCATCCGCTGGCCAGCCCGGGCGCCACCACCAACTTGCAAAGCCTGGAAAAACAACACATTCAGTCGGTGCTTTACAGCGTGCAGGGCGACAAGAGCCGCGCCGCTGAGCTGCTGGGTATTTCAAAGCGCACGCTGGAGCGCCGCTGCGCCGAATGGGCCGGCGCTTGAGCACGCAAGGCCTGCGGCTGCGCTGGCAGCACCTGTCGGTGCGCCACAAACTGATGGCCCTGTCACTGTTGCCGCTGCTGGTGGTGCTGCCTCTGTTGGTGGCCGCGCTGGTGCTGTGGGGCAGCTCGGCCTACGACCGCCTGCTGATCACCAAGGTGCGCAGCGACCTGGCGGTGGCACGCGGTTACTTTGATCAGGTGCTGGCTGAGGTCGGCACCGGCACCCAGGCACTTGCCAACTCACATACCCTGCACCTGGCGCTGGCCGCGCCACAGCCTGCGGCCTTGCAGCGGGAACTGGCAAAAGCCCGACAGCGCCTGGGTTTTGATTTTGTCAATTTGTACACACTCGACGGGCAACTGCTCAGTGCCAGCTGGCAGGACCCTGCCAGCACGGTGGCAAACGCCGGCGCACGCATGACATGGCCAGACCTGGCGCCCGGCAGCAACCCTGCCCCAAGCGCGCAACTGCAATTACTCAGTCATGCCAATTTGCTGGCGCTGGCACCCCACCTGACTGCGCGCCTGAACATTGCACTGATCCCCACCCAGGGCGCCGCACCCAGCAGCCGCAGCGTCGAGGACCAGGCACTGGTGATGCTGGCCAACCATGCGGTCACTGATGCGCAAGGCCGGCCACTGGCGTGGTTACGCGCCGGTGTGCTGCTCAACCAGAACCTGGCGCTGATCGACCACATCAACCACATCGTTTACCCCGAGGGCTCCTTGCCGCTGGGCAGCGTCGGCACCGCCACCTTGTTTCTTGACGATGTGCGGGTGACCACCAATGTGCGCCTGTTTCAGGACCGCCGCGCCATTGGCACCCGCGTGTCAAAAGCCGTGCGCGAGGCCGTACTGGTGCGGGGCGAGACCTGGCTGGACCGGGCCTTTGTGGTCAATGACTGGTATGTGTCGGCCTACGAGCCCCTGCACAACGACCAGGGCGCACGCATCGGCATGTTGTATGTGGGTTACCTGGAAACGCCGTTTCGTCAGACCAAATACGGCATGTTGGCCCTCATCGTGGGCATCTTTGCGGTGGCCATGGTGTTGGCGGCCTGGTTGTCGCTGCGCTGGGCACGCAGCATTTTCCAGCCGGTAGAGCTCATGAACCGCACCATGCAGCAAGTGCAGGACGGCAACGCGGCAGCACGCGTGGGGCCATTGGCGCAACAAGACGAACTCGGCGCGCTGGCCAGCCACCTCGACCAGTTGCTGCTGGCCGTGGACGACAAAACCCGCACCCTGCAGCGCTGGGGCCAGGAGCTTGATGCCAAAGTGACCGAGCGCACCCGCGCGCTGGCCGAGAGCCACCAGTCCCTCAAGCAAGCGCAAACGCAACTGGTGAAATCGGAGAAGCTCGCCGCCATTGGCCAGCTCACGGCCAGTGTGGCGCACGAAATCAACAACCCCATTGCCGTGATGCAAGGCAACCTGGACCTGGTGCGCGAAACGCTGGGTCAGCAGGCGCTGCCCGTTGCCCCCGAACTCAAACTGATGGACCAGCAGATCGAGCGCATGCGCCTGATCGTGACGCAGTTGCTGCAATACGCCCGCCCCAACGATTACGCCGGCTATGTCGAGGCCGTCGATGTCAACGACGCCCTGGCGAGTTCGCTGGTGCTGGTGGAGCACTTATTGAACCGCACCCACATCCGCGTGCAGCGCCAGTGGCAGGCCAGCCGACTGGTGCACATCAACCGCCAGGAGTTACAGCAGGTGCTGATCAACCTGATGGTCAACGCCATCCAGGCCATGCCCGAGGGCGGCGAGTTGCTGCTGCGCACGACCGACCAGACCGACGCGCAAGGCCAGGCGGGCGTGCGAATTGAAGTGTGTGACACCGGCGCGGGCCTGAGCCAGGCCAACCTGGCGCGGCTGTTCAGCCCCTTTTACACCACCAAAAACGACGGCAATGGCCTGGGGCTGTGGATCAGCCTGGGGCTGGTGGAGCGCTACGGCGGCAGCATCCGGGCCGGCAACCGGCGCGACCAGGGCGAGGATTCGCCCGGCGCCGTCTTTGCCGTTGAGTTGCTGTGCGAGCCAAGCGATGAGGCAGCCAGTCAGCCATAGGAGATACTCACGAACATCCGGCTGCTCGCATTTTTTAAAACAGCCCATTTGGAAGCCCATGCGCCACCCTGTCACCAACAAACACACGGTTCAACAACTCCTGGATGCCACCGGTTTTGCCATTCTGGCCACCGAAGGCGCAGGCCAGCCGCATGCCAGCCTGATCGCGATCACGCCGTTCCAGGGCTGGCGTCAGCTGCTGTTTGCCACCTACCGCGACACGCTGAAATACCGCAATCTGCAGCACAACCCAAAGGTATCGGTGCTGGCGGACGGCTGCAAAGCCAGCCGCGGTGGTGAGCGAGAGGGTTTTGTGGTGACAGCCGTGGGCCAGGCACACGACATAAGTGCCGATCAGCACGCTGCGGCGCTGCAAGCGCATTTAAAGCGGCACCCGGACCTGGCTGTCTTTTTGCAGTCGCCAGACTGCGTGCTGGTGGCAGTGGCAGTGCAGGCCTACCAGGTGGTGCGCAGCATTGACGATGTGACCTGGTGGACAGTGGACGACCTCAACAAGCCCTGAAGGCCGCACGCCAGGCCGCGACCCCAAGTTAATCCAGCATGTCAAAGCCCTGCGCTTCCACCGACACAAAGGCGCGGGTCAGCTCAGCCACTGCAGCATAAAAGCGCGCCTTGGGGTGCTGGGCAATGGCATCGCACAGTGGCACCACCCAGGGCTGCATATGCTCGGCAAAAAAGCTTTGCTGACGCGCCAAGTTGGCCACTGCCACGTCGTCACCGGCAATCAGGTAGCGCATTACCTCGCACAGGTAGGCGATGTGGTCTTCGGTGTCGGACATGGCCTCGTCACGCGCCAGGCCCAGGCCGCTGAGTTCGGTACGCAGCCGTGCCAGCGGTTTTTCGTTAAGGAAACCGCTGAGGTAGTGCGAACCGTAAAGATAAACCTCGGGCTTGCCGACACCGCCAAACAAGGCGTTGTACTCATCGGCAATGGCGTCATCCTGCAAGTCACGCGCCATGCCCACCAGGGCGCGCCAGGGCTCCTCCAGAAAACCGCCGGCGGCCGGGGCCTCGGTGGCCGCCACCCGCAGCCTGGCCAGCAGCTCGGGCGCTGGCGGCGCATAGTAAAGCTGGGCCAGCAGGCCGTACAGTTCGGCACGGGCAGTTTCTTCGTCGAGCGCGCTGCTCGTGGCGGTTTCGGGCAAAGGCATCATGATTGAATATCCGTGATTTTGATTTCGTTGTCGGCCGAGTAGATGTCGATGACGCGGCAGTCGCCGCACATTTTCAGGCGCTCCAGCGCCTCGCCCTGGAACATGCTGTGGCCTGCCAGCTTGCCCAACATGCCCTCGATCGCCTTGAGTGTGCCGAAGGGTTTACCGCAACGCACGCAGGCGTAGGGCTGCATTTCATTGAGCACCACATGTTCCTTGCGCTGCGGTGCCAGATTAAGCTGGGGCACCAGCGACAGGGCTTTTTCGGGGCAGGTGGTCACGCACAGGCCGCATTGCACACAATTTTTTTCAATAAAGCGCAACTGCGGTGCCTGCACGTTGTCGGCCAGGGCACTGGCCGGGCAGGCGTTGACACAGCTCAGGCACAGCGTGCAAGTGTCTTTGTTGATGGCCAGACCGCCCAGCGGCGAACCCACTGCAGGCAAGGCGATGGCCGTGGTGGCGGGCTTGGGGGCTTGCGCGATCAGGTGGTCAAGCGCCAGCTCCAGCGTAGCGCGTTTGTCGGCTTGCACGGCAAAACTGGCGTGGCGCGCCGGGGCTTGCGCGGCACTTGCCTGCAAGTCGCGGTCGAGCGCGGCCAGGTCGCGGGCATCGCGCACCTGCAGCAATTTGAAATGCTCACCCGCATAGCCCAGTCCGGTCAGAATGCCTTGCGCTACCGCCATCTGCTCGCGCAGCGCAGCGGCATACTGGGGCGCTTCCTCGTCGGTCAGCAGCAGCCAGACCTGGCTGGCGCCATAGGCCACCGCCGTCAGCCAAAGGTCTAACCCGGTCGATGCCGTGTGCCACAGCGCCACTGGCAGCACGCGCGCCGGCACGCCATGGGTACCGCCTTTTTGACCCTTTTCAAGCTGCGCGGCGCGCCCCAGATCGCCCAGCAAAGCAGCACCCTTGCCCTGGCTGTGCAGCAGCAGCGCGGCGTCCTTGCCACCGCTGCGCTGGTAGGTGCTCAGCAGCGTTTTGAGCTTGACGCCCTGGTCGCTGGCGCGCGGGTAGGCAAAGCTCATGGCGCCAGTCGGGCACACCGTGCTGCAGGTGCCGCAGCCCACGCACAGGTTGGGGTTGACCTTGATTTGCTGGCGCTTGAAGTCGCTGCTGATGGCGCTGGCCGAACACACGTCGATGCAGGCCGTGCAGCCCACTTTGTCGTTGCGGCTGTGGGCGCAGAGCTTTTGCTTGTAGTTGAAAAACTTGGGTTTTTCAAACTCGCCGACCAGCTCGCGCCAGGCCAGCAAAGCGCGCACGTCGCGGCCGTCCCAGTGCAGGTAGCCCTGCGGTTTGGCGTGCTGGCTGAATGCGGGGTTGGCGCGCAAGTCCAGCACCAGGTCAAAGTGGTCGCTGTGGCTTTGCGGTGTGCGATTGAAGTCGATGGCACCAGCCACCTTGCACACCTTGACGCAGGCGCGGTTGGCATCGCAGACGTTCAGGTCGATCTGGTAGTCCAGCCCAATGGCGTCTGTGGGGCAGGCGGCCAGGCAGGCGTTGCAGCGCGTACACAGGTCAAGGTCAATCGGGTTGTTTTGCTGCCAGTTCAGCTCGAACGCACCGAGCCAGCCGGTCAGTGACTCGATCTGGCCACCCAGCACCGGGTAACGCCGCTCCTGCGCCCCGCCCAGCTCGCCAGCGCCTTGCGTGAACAGCGTCACATCGAGCGCATCGCCCAGCAAATCGGCCGCTTGCTCGGCCGCACCCAGTTCACCAATGATGAGCGCCCGCCCGGCACTTTTGTAAGTAACGGTGGCCACCGGGTCGGGTTCGGGCAAATGCGCGGCCGCCAGCAGGGCGGCAATTTTGGGGCTGGCCTTGGCCGCGTCGCGGCTCCAGCCGCCGGTTTCGCGGATGTTGACAAACTTGATCGGCGTGCTCAGGTTGGCCTGGTCGGCCAGCTCGTTGAACAGCTTTGTTTCCTGGGTGCAGGCCACCACCAGTTCATCGCCCTGGCCGGCGGCTTGCAAAAATTCAGCGGCCTGGCGGCGGCACAGGCTCGAATGCAGGGTCAAAGGCTCGTTCAGGCTCGCGCTCAACGCGCGCGGGTCGAGCGGCATGGTCTGGTTGCAGTCGCAAATCAGTGTGGTCATGGTTTGAATCTTGGTCTTGGGTTGGATTTTGGGGCAGCTCTTGCGTCTTATCTTGCGTCTTATCTTGTGCCGCATCTTGCGCTGTGGCCTGGTTTGGCGCAGTCGCAGTTTCTGACGCTGACCTGCCAGGGCTGTCTGCCAGCACCGATGGCTTGGTCCCTGTGGTTGCTGATGACGTTGCTGGCGATTCTTCGTCGTCAAACAACTTGAGAAACTTGGCGCTGGCCATTTGCCGCAACATGGCTGCGGGCATGGGGCTAGGGATGCTGTAGTCGTCGATGTAGATGTCGAGCCCATCCATCACGTTGTAATGCGGGTCGGCAAAGAGCTTTTTCATGGCGGCATTGCGCACCTCGGGGGCTACATCACGCGCAGCAAAGGGGGCAAAGCTGCTGTCGGCATTGAGCGCCTGCACGTCGGCCAGCGTGGGAGCTGGCTTTTTTTCTGGGGCTGCTGGCGCTGCCTCGGCCGGCGTATGCTCTGATGCAGATGCCGCTTTTTGTCCAGCGGGGTTCGCGGATGGCTTTACAGCCTGAGGCAGTGCGTTGGCTGGCCCTGGCGGCATTGCGGCATCAGCAGGTGCCACGCGTTTGGGGGCGGCAGGCTCATCCAACACCCGACCCTCGCGCAGCGCCTGCTTGCGCTGCGACCAGCGGCCCAAAAAACCGTCAGCCATTGCTGCCGCCCTGGCCAGCGCCAAATTTTTTCAGCGTGGAGATCGAAGCCGGATTGCCAAAGCGGTCGGTCAGCGACCTGAAGCTCTCAGGCCGCTTGCGCCTCTTGGGTTCGATCACATAATGTTCTGCAATAAAAGTATTGAGCCACTGCAGCACCGGCTCGGGGGCTGGCACCTGCTCCACGGTTTCTTGCGCATCGAGCCAGCGCCCTGCGTCGTAATAGCTCAGGCTCACCACCAGGGGCCGGGCGATGGGCTCGGCCGCCACGCTGGCCTCGTCTTCCATGCGCCACAGCACAAACCAGCTCGGCACGTCGGTGCTGGCGTTGAGGTAATAGCCCTCGCCGTCGTCCTTGAACAACTCCACCTTAAGGCCACCATGCAGCCAGCGTTGTTCCGTCTCGCTCTGGTAGAGCAGACGTGGCTCGGTACCAAAACCGGCTTCGTGCTGTACCACGTCGGCCAGTTGCCAGCGCCACGGCTGCCAACGGGCAGCAGGGCCGGTGTTGGCAATGCGTTGCATGATCACGGCGACTTCAATGAATGGGCGTAAGGTCGGCATAGGGATGGAACTGTAACGGATTCAAATAGCCCTTGACACCACCCGGTGCGATTAAAACGAGCTCGATGATGAGGTAAAACCCTTGGTTTTTGCGATGCATCAAACAATGCGTGGCACAGCGGGTGCAATCTGCTGCCAACCATTATTTGCGCGCCCAACCGAAAGCACCCCATGTTTCAATCCGCCGAAATAGGCCACCAACTGACCAAAGCCGCGTACCGCGCCGCCGTGCCCACCTTGCGTGCCGAGCTGCTGGCGGCGCAGGTCGATTTGTTCGAGCAACACAAAACCCCGGTGCTGGTGCTCATCAGCGGCCAGGACGGTGCTGGCAAGGGCGAGACCATCAACACGCTCTACGAGTGGATGGATGCGCGTTTTCTCTCGACGCTGGCGTTTTCCCAGCCCAGCGACGAAGAGCGCGAGCGTCCGCCCATGTGGCGCTACTGGCGCAGTCTGCCGCCCAAGGGTCGGGTGGGCATTTTTGCCGGCTCGTGGTACTCCGACCCGATTCGCGAGCGCATCGAAGGCGCGCTGTCGCTCAAGGAGCTCGATGCCCGCGCGCAGCAAATCAACCGCTTCGAGGAAATGCTGGTTGAAGAAGGCGCGCTGGTGCTCAAGTTCTGGTTTCACCTGACCAAAGACGGACAAAAGCAGCGCCTGAAGGCACTCTCAAGCGACCCGCGCACCGCCTGGCGCGTCACGCAATGGAACTGGGATCGCCTGAAAACCTACGACCAGTTGCAGGACACGGCGCGCCACCTGCTGCGCGTGACCAACACCGCCGCCGCGCCCTGGGTGGTGGTAGAGGCCGCTGACGACCGCTACCGCAGCCTGACCGTGGGCCAGGTGCTGCTCACGGCCATGCAAAACAAGCTGGCCGCCAAGGAGGCACCGCACATGCCCATGGCGCCCATGGTGCGGGTCGATCTGGACGGCCGCAACGTGCTGTCGGCGCTGGATTTGACGCTGACGCTGGCCGACAAACCCTACAAGAACGAACTGGCCAAATGGCAGGGCCACCTGTCGGAGCTAATGCGTGACGAACGCTTCAAAACCCGCTCGCTGGTATGCGCCTTCGAAGGCGCCGATGCGGCCGGCAAAGGCGGGGCCATCCGGCGCATCAGCGCAGCGCTGGACGCGCGCCAGTACCAGGTAACGCCGGTGGCGGCGCCCACCGACGAAGAAAAGGCGCAGCCCCACCTGTGGCGCTTCTGGCGCAACTTGCCGCGCCATGGCCACGTCGCGATTTTTGACCGCACCTGGTATGGCCGCGTGCTGGTGGAACGGATCGAAGGCTTTTGCTCCGAGGCCGACTGGCTGCGCGGCTACAGCGAGATCAATGACTTCGAACATGAGTTGATCGAGGCCGGCGTCATCGTGGTCAAGTTCTGGCTGCAAATCAGCCAGGCCGAGCAGCTCAAGCGCTTCAAGGAACGCGAACAAGTGGCGTTCAAGCGCTTCAAAATCACCCAGGAGGACTGGCGCAATCGCGAAAAATGGCACGACTACCAGCAAGCCATTTGCGACATGGTGGAGCGCACCAGCACCGGCGAAGCACCCTGGACGCTGGTCGAGGCCAACGACAAGAATTACGCCCGGGTCAAGATTTTGCGCACGCTGTGTGAACGGCTGGAAGCGGCCTTGCAACAGCCGCCCACATCTGCCGAGGCAGCCGCCGCCCCATCGGTCAAGGCCAAAAAAACCAAAGCGGGCAGATCAGTCGGCAAGAAATAGGCCGCCGGTGCCAAAATCGGAGCATGAGCCTATCGCCTTCCGACCCCGCTGACGACAAAATCCGCACACCAGCCGCGCCGCAAGCCCGCAACCCCTTGCACGGCATCACGCTGGAAGCCATGGTGACCGCCTTGAGCGCCCACTATGGCTGGGCAGGCTTGGGCGAGCGCATACCGGTGCGCTGCTTCATGCACGAGCCCAGCGTGGCTTCAAGCCTGAAGTTTTTACGCAAAACGCCCTGGGCGCGCGACAAGGTGGAAGGGCTGTACCTGTTCATGCTGCGCGAGATTCGTCGGCTAGGTTGAACGGCTATCTTCGATCAGCGACGGCCCGCTAAAAGATGCCAACGTTATCCACTCGCTTGACTTCAAACCATGACTGCGCAGATCGCCCACATCGACCCGACGCGCTGCACCGGCTGCGGCCGCTGCATTTCGGCCTGCGCGTTGGGGCTGATCGAATTCGAAACCAGGGACTGGAAAAAGCGCTCGGTGGTGCAAGACCCCGAGCGCTGCACTGGCTGCGGCGACTGCGCTGAAAGATGCCCGTTTAGCGCCATCAGTCTGATCGAGCCTCACCAGGGTAGGCGCTCCCCGTTGTAGCTCACAAACGAGCCGGTGTTGTCGGCGGTCAAGCTATCCAGCACCGCCAGCATGTCTTGCGCGGCAACTGGGGCCGGGCGGCCGATCTGCTCGCCCTTGAACGGTTTGGACAAACCGGTGTTGACGGTGCCCGGATGCAGGCTGACCAGCACGGCGTTGGGGTTGCTGCGTTTGACCTCGATGGCGGCGGTTTTCAGCAGCATGTTGAGCGCCGCCTTGGAAGCCCGGTAGCTGTACCAACCGCCCAGGCGGTTGTCTTCGATGCTGCCGACCTTGGCCGAAATCACGGCCAGCACACCACGCTGACCATCGAGCAGCGGGCTGAAGTGGCGCAGCACCAGCGCCGGGCCAAAGGTGTTGATGCGAAACGTGGCTTCGAGTTGGGCGTAGCTCAGGTCGGCCAGTTTTTTCTCGGGCATAAAGTCAGCGTTGTGCAACAAGCCCGCGGCGTTGATGATCAGGTGAAATTTGCCGCTTGCGCGCAGCGTCCCGGCAGCAAGTGCAATGCTGGTTTCGTCCTCAAAATCAAGGCGCGGCACCGACTGGCGACTCAAGCCCACCACGGCAGCGCAGCGCGGGTTGGCTTGCAGCGCCTGCACAAAGGCCTGGCCAATGCCGCCGCCGGCGCCAATGATCAGGGCGCAAAATCCGTCAGGAAATGTTGTCATGGTTTACAGAGATACCCTCAAAAAAAGCTGTTGTGTTGCGACGGTAAACCAGGCGCCGTATCCCGTGCGCTGCGCTGGTCTTTGCCACTTTCTTATCATGCGCCATGCGTACCACACCCAATAAAACTACCCCAAAACCGACCCAGCGTGCCTTCTGGCTGGTCATGGCGCTCATTGTGGCCGTGATTGGCTGGTGGGTTTATGCCACACCGCGCCAGACGCCAGAGGCACCCGGCGCGGCTGTGACCGCCCCATTGCCAGAAGGCAGCGAAGTAGCGGTGTTTGCCGGCGGCTGTTTCTGGTGTACCGAGGCCGACTTTGACAAGGTGCCCGGCGTGCTGGCCACCACCTCAGGCTACACCGGCGGCAAGACCGCCAACCCGACGTATGCCGAGGTATCAAGCCACACCACCGGCCACGCCGAAGCTGTGCAGGTGATCTTTGACCCCAGCCAGGTGAGTTATCGGCAACTGGTGGATTACTTCTGGCGCACCATCGACCCCACTGCCAAAGACCGCCAGTTTTGCGACATTGGCACGCCCTACCGCACCGTGATTTTTGCCACCAGCGCTGAGCAACTGCAGGCGGCTCAGACCTCGCTTGCCGAGCTGGAAAAGACCAAACCGTTTACCGAGCCGATCGTCACGCAATTGGTGATGGCCGACGACTTTTACCCGGCCGAAGCCGAGCACCAGAACTACCACCAGAACAACCCGAGGCGCTACGACTTCTACCGCGCGGGTTGCGGCCGCGATGCGCGGTTGGCGCAACTGTGGGGCGAGCCGGCCAAGCCCTGAGCCCGCACCCTTGCCACTTCAGGTTTCTTTGGAAATCTTGATGCTGGGGAACTTGCTGGAAAAGTCTTTGTTTTTGGCGGCAATCGACAAGGCAACCTTGCGCGCCACCGCCTTGTAAAGCCCGGCCACCTCGCTGTCGGGGTCGGACACCACGGTCGGCTTGCCACTGTCGGCCTGCAGCCGAATCTGCATGTTGAGCGGCAGCGCGCCGAGGTAGTCCATGCCGTATTCCGTGGCCATTTTCTTGCCGCCATCAGCGCCAAAAATATGCTCGACGTGGCCGCAGTTGCTGCACACGTGCACCGCCATGTTTTCCACAATGCCCAGAATTGGCACGCCCACTTTCTCGAACATCTTGATGCCCTTCTTGGCATCGAGCAGGGCGATGTCTTGCGGCGTGGTCACAACCACGGCGCCGGTCATGGGCACACGCTGGCTCAGGGTGAGCTGGATGTCGCCGGTGCCCGGCGGCATGTCGACGATGAGGTAGTCGAGGTCTTTCCAGTTGGTCTGGCGCAGCAACTGCTCCAGCGCCTGGGTGGCCATGGGGCCGCGCCAGATCATGGCTTCATCTTGTGCCACCAAAAAGCCGATCGACATGACCTGCACGCCGTAGTTTTCCATGGGCTCCATGGTTTGCCCGTCTTCGCTCTCGGGCCGGCCCTCGATGCCCATCATCATCGGGATGCTGGGGCCATAAATATCGGCATCCAGAATACCCACGTTGGCACCCTCGGCAGCCAGCGCCAGCGCCAGGTTGACGGCGGTGGTGCTCTTGCCCACACCACCTTTGCCCGAGGCCACGGCCACGATGTTTTTCACCTTGGGCAACAAGGCCACGCCGCGCTGCACCGCATGCGCGGTGATGTTGGTGACGATGTT
Organism: Rhodoferax sp.; assembly: GCF_014859475.1. Classification (GTDB taxonomy): domain Bacteria; phylum Pseudomonadota; class Gammaproteobacteria; order Burkholderiales; family Burkholderiaceae_C; genus Rhodoferax. The sequence continues at coordinate 2,669 of NZ_JACUUE010000032.1, read as the reverse complement.
GACCGACACATTGGCCACACCCGCCACGCTTTTGGCGGCGGCAATCAATTCCTTGCGAAAGCCCGGAATCTGGCTCTTGGCGGGGTAACCCAGCGTGACGTCAAAGGCCACGTCGCCGTCGGTCACGGTCAAATTCTTGACGGCTTTGCTCGACACAAAATCACGCCCGGTGTTGGGGTCGATCACGCCCTTGAGGGCGTCTAACACGGTTTGCTCAACTACTGACATTTGGTTCTCCTAAGGGGGCTCTAGTCTAGCCAAGATAAGCTTGACCTTATTGAACTGGGCAAATCAGGGTTTGCCCGAGCAAGGGTTCACCCTAGTCGCGCTTGCATGATCCAGCCCTGACTCCTGCCGATAATCAGACCATGGCCCACGACCCTTTTGCGCCCTCTGATTTCCCGGCGGACACCTTGGCTGCCACCGCCCTGATGCTCACCGGCGGCGGCGCGCGCGCAGCCTACCAGGTGGGCGTGCTTGAAGCATTGGCTGACTTGCGCAAAACCTGCGGTGCAATCGATGAAGCCAACCCATTCCCCATCATTGGCGGCACCTCGGCCGGCGCCGTGAACGCCTCGGCGCTGGCCTGCGGCTGTGATGATTTTGATGCCACGGTACGCCGGATCGCCAAGGTCTGGCGCAATTTTCACGCGCAGGATGTGTACCACTCCGATTCAGTCAGCATGCTGCGCACCGGCAGCAGCTGGATGGCGCTGCTTTCCATGGGTTGGCTGCTTGCCAAATGGCGCCGGCTCAAGCCCAAATCGCTGCTCGACAACAGCCCGCTGGCCGACCTGCTCAAGAATCTGGTGCCACTGCAGCGCCTGCCAGAGCTGATCGACAAAGGCCATCTTCAGGCGCTGGCAGTGACCGCCTCGAGTTACAGCTCGGGCGAGCACATCACGTTTTTTCAGGGCCATGAACACCTGAAACCCTGGGTGCGATCGCAACGCTGCGGTCTGCGCCAGGACATCACCCATCAACACTTGCTGGCTTCCAGCGCGATCCCGTTCCTTTTTCCTGCGGCGGCACTGCCAATCAACGGACAAACCGCTTATTTTGGTGATGGCTCCATGCGTCAGACCGCACCCATGGCACCCGCCATTCACCTGGGAGCGCAGCGTATTTGCGTGATCGGCGCGGCTGACGGGCACATGCACGAACCCAGCACCGTCGCTGCGACAGACAGTCTGGGCAGCTATCCCACACTGGCGCAAATTGCCGGCCACGCGCTGTCCAACATTTTTCTCGACGCCCTGGCCGTCGACGTGGAGCGCATTCGTCGCATCAACCAGACGCTCCAGTTGGTGCCCGCCGAAATGCGCAACGCCAGCAATTTGAGGCCGGTGAATTTGCTGCTGATCTCTCCTTCGCAAAGGATTGACCAGATTGCAGCCCGACATATCGATGAGCTGCCCGGCGCCGTGCGCAGCCTGCTCGGCGGCATCGGCATCTCTTCCCGAACAGCCGATATCAAGGGCTCGGCGCTGGCCAGCTACCTGCTGTTCGAGTCGGGTTACACCCAGGAACTGATGGCTCTGGGCTACGCCGATGCCATCCGCCAGCGCGCTGAAATTTGCCTGTTTTTCAACTGGACCGACCCCAGTGCGGCAGCCCAGGCGTCGCTTTGGTCCGCCCGGCCCGAAACCGAGCGCCGCCGCGACCCGCTGCGCCTGCGTTGACTAAAATTGCGCTCTTGTCCTGAAAGTGAACTCAATGCCCCGCCAACTCTTTGTTACCACCGCCCTGCCCTACGCCAATGGCAATTTCCACATCGGCCACATCATGGAGTACATCCAGGCCGACATCTGGGTGCGACACCAGCGCATGCGGGGCAACGCGGTTGATTTTGTCTGCGCCGACGACACCCACGGCGCGCCGATCATGATTGCCGCGGAAAAAGTCGGCCTCACACCGCAGCAGTTCGTGGCCAACATTGCGGCCGGGCGCAAGCCCTACCTTGATGGATTTCACATCAGCTTTGACAACTGGCACAGCACCGACGCGCCGGAAAACCACGAACTGGCACAGCAAATTTACCGCGACCTGCGCGACCACCCTGACGGCTCGCTGATCGAATCGCGCACCATTGCACAGTTTTTTGACCCCGACAAGGGCATGTTCCTGCCCGACCGCTTCATCAAGGGCGAGTGCCCCAAGTGCCATGCCAAGGACCAGTACGGCGACAACTGCGAAGTATGCGGCGCCGTCTATGCGCCCACTGACCTGATCAACCCCTACTCCGCGCTGTCGGGCGCCAAACCCGTGCTGCGCAACTCGGTGCACTTTTTCTTCAAACTCTCCGACCCGCGCTGCGTTGAATTCCTCCAGCAGTGGACGCAGGACGGCAAGCTGCAACCCGAGGTGGCCAACAAGATCAAGGAATGGTTCACCGTGCGCACCAACCCCGACGGCTCAACCAGCGAAGGCCTGGGCGACTGGGACATCAGCCGTGATGCGCCCTACTTCGGCATCGAGATTCCGGACGCACCGGGCAAGTACTTTTACGTGTGGCTGGATGCGCCCATCGGCTACCTGGCGTCGCTGAAAAACCTGCTGGGCCAGCGCGGAATTGACTACGAAAGCTACATGAGCAACCCGGAGTTGGAGCAGTACCACTTTATCGGCAAGGACATCGTCACCTTTCACACGTTGTTCTGGCCCGCCAC
>NZ_JACUUE010000220.1 GCF_014859475.1 Rhodoferax sp. | reverse complement strand
GCGCACCCGCCAGATGGCGTTCAGGGTGCGGTCAATGGTCAAAATCAGCGCCAACGCGGTGACGAACAACGCCGCCAGGCCAACACCACCGAGTTTGCTGGCCTGGCCGGCAAACTGCGTCAGGTAGCCCAGCACCTGGCGCGCAATGGTGTCGGGAATCAGGCTCTGAATCAGCCACTGCTGCAGCACCACCTGAAATTTGGCAAACATCGGAAACGCGGTAAACACCGCCAGCGCCACGGTGACCAGCGGCACCAGCGCAATGGTGGTGGTAAAGGTCAAGCTGCTGGCGGTCAGGCCCAGATGGTCTTCGCCGAAGCGCTCGCGCAGCGTGTGAGCCGTGTTTTTCCAGGGAAAATTGGCCAGGTCTTTCAAAAAGACATCCAGCCGCTGGGGCCAGTTGGTGCGTGCTGTGGGTGATGCGCTCATGGCCGCTATGATGCCACCGTCATGAACACTCCCCGCAACGCACTCCAGAACGCACCCCCAGCACCAGCCACCCCCAGCGTGGCCTTGACCCGAATTCTGGCAGTTGGCAGCCTGCTGGGGCTGATTGTGCTGGGCCTGGCCTGGGAACTGCTGCTGGCACCGCTGCGTCCGGGTGGCTCCTGGCTGGCGCTCAAGGTGTTGCCGCTGTGCCTGCCGCTGGCGGGCTTGCTCAAAAACCGCATGTACACCTACCGCTGGGTCAGTTTGCTGGTGTGGCTGTACTTTACCGAAGGAGTGGTGCGCGCCTACAGCGATGCAGCGCCAGGCAACTATCTGGCCCTGGTGGAAGTGGCCCTGTGCCTGACGCTGTTTACCGCCTGCGCGCTGCATGTGCGCCTGCGCCTGAAAAACGCCGCCGTGGCAGCCGCATCAGCCATTGCGAACGCTGAACCCGCCGCACATTTTGAACCCGCTGAACCTGACCATGCAAAACCTGCTCTCTGATCTGCAAGCCATCGTTGGCAGCGCCCATGTGCTAACCGAGGGCGACCTTAGCGCCTGGACCCAAGACTGGCGCAAGCGCACCTCAGGCAGGGCGCTGGCCGTGGTGCGCCCTGCCAGTGCCAAAGAGGTGGCGCAAGTGGTGAAAGCCTGCGCTGATTATTTGGCGCAGCGCCCGCAAAGCGGCTTGAGCATCGTGCCGCAAGGCGGCAACACCGGCCTGGTGGTGGGCTCTACGCCCGACGAATCCGGGCGGCAAATTGTGCTGAGCCTGCAGCGCCTGAATGCCGTGCGTGGCATCGACCCCGCCAACCTGACGATGACGGTGGAGGCAGGTTGCATCTTGCAAACGGTGCAGGAGCAGGCGCAGGCCGCAGGCTTCTGGTTTCCGCTGAGCCTGGCAGCAGAAGGCTCGTGCACCATTGGTGGCAATCTGGGCACCAACGCCGGCGGCACGCAGGTGCTGCGCTTTGGCAATGCACGCGACCTGTGCCTGGGCCTCGAGGTGGTCACGCCGCAAGGCGATATCTGGCAGGGCCTGAGCGGGCTGCGCAAGGACAACACCGGTTACGACCTGAAACATCTCTACATTGGCGCCGAGGGCACGCTGGGCATCATCACCGCGGCCACGCTCAAGCTCTATCCGCAACCCAAGGCGCAGCTCACCGCCTGGGCCGCCGTGCCCTCGATGGAGGCCGCAGTGCAACTGTTGGGGCTGGCGCACCAACACCTGGGCGCCAGCCTGACCGGTTTTGAGCTGATGGGCCAGTTTGCCCTGAGCCTGGTGGCCAGGCATTTTGACAATTTGCGTGTGCCGCTGTACCAAAGCAGCGCCTTTTGCGTGCTGCTGGAAAGTGCCGATGCCGAATCCGAAGCCCATGCCCGGGCACAGTTCGAGGGCTTGCTCGAAGCGGCGCTGGAAGCCGGCTGTGTGAGCGATGCCGTGGTGGCCGAGAACCTCACGCAGGCGCACAACCTGTGGCACATCCGCGAAAGCATTCCGCTGGCGCAAGCCCTGGAGGGGCTCAACATCAAGCACGACATTTCGGTGCCGGTGTCCGCTTTTGCCGCGTTTGTGGCCAGCACCGATGCGCAACTGGTGCAGGCCATTCCCGGCGTGCGGCTGGTCAACTTTGGCCACCTGGGCGACGGCAATCTGCACTACAACGTGCAGGCCCCCGAGGAGCAGGATGCTGCTTTGTTTTTGCAAGCGCAGGAAGCGTACGTCAACAGAATAGTGTTCGACGCGGTACAGGCGCATGGCGGCTCGATTTCGGCCGAACATGGCGTGGGCAGCCTCAAAGTGGACCATTTAACCCGCTACAAATCGCCGGTGGCCCTGCAAACGATGCGCGCCATCAAACAGGCGCTGGACCCGCTCAAGCTGATGAACCCGGGGCGGGTGGTTCGGCTCAATTAGCGGATCAAAAACGCCAGCACGCGGTCGGCCAGCTTGCCGTAGGGCGGCATCAGGAATTTCAGCGTCGGAAAGCGCCCCTGGTAAAACACCGGCCTCAGCTTGGAGAAGGTGTTGAAGCCATCGTGGCCGTGGTAGTGGCCCATGCCTGATTCGCCCACTCCACCGAAGGGCAGGTCGTGCTGACCGACGTGGAAGAGCGCATCGTTGACCGACACGCCGCCGGACATGATGCGGTCCAGCAGCATGCGCAATGTGCCTCGGTCGTGGCTGAAGGGATAGACCGCCAGCGGCCGCGGGCCGGCGTTGACGGCGTCGACCACCTCTTCGAGCGAGCGGTAGCCGCGGATCGGCAAAATGGGGCCGAATATCTCACGCTGCCAAAGCACGCTCTCCGACGGTGCATCCAGCACGATGTGCGGGTTGATCTTGCGCGTGGAGGCGTCAAAGGCCGGGCCGGGCAGCAGCGGCAGCAGCGTGGCGCCACGCTCGCGCGCATCGTCCAGTGCGGCCAGCAGGCGGTCGAACGAGCGCTGATCGATGATCGATGTGTAGTCGGGTGAATCCAGCGTGGGGTAGCGCGTCGGCACGATCTCGCGCGCCGCCTGCACGAAGGCTTCCACCTGGGCCTGCGGCAGCCACAGGTGGTCGACCGTGGTGCATATCTGCCCGGCATTGAGGAATTTGACAAACAGGATGCGTTCGGCTGCCACGCGCACCGGGAAGTCTTCGCAGACGATGGCCGGCGAACGTCCTCCCAGTTCCAGCGTCACCGGACACAGATTCTGCGCCGCCGCGCCCATCACCAGCCGACCGGTGGCACCCGAGCCGGTAAACAGCAGGTGGTCGAAGGGCAGCTTGGCAAATTCGACGCCGACGCCACCGGTCTCGTCGAAGAACTGCAGCTTCTCGGGCGGAAAGTAGGCCGGCATGCGCTCGATCAGCAGCCGCGCCAGGTGGCGCGAGTTCTCGCTCATCTTGACCATGGCGCGGTTGCCGGCGGCGAAGATCGACGTCAGCGGCACCAGGCTCAAATTCAGCGGAAAGTTCCACGGCACGATCACGCCGACCACGCCCAGCGGCTGCGGTATCACGCGGTTGCTGGCACCGAAGAAGGTGCGCAGGTCGACGTTACGCCGCTGCGTCTTCATCCAGCCGCGCAGGTGCCGGGCGGCGTGGTCGATGCCGTCGACGGCAGGAACGATCTCCGCCAGCAGGGTTTCGTGGCGCGAGCGGTGGCCGTAATCGGCACTGATGGCATCGCACAGCGCGTCCTTGTGCTCGCGCACAAAACGCTGCAGCGTGCGCAAATCCGCTTTGCGCTCGGCCAGTGTGGGCACGGGGTGGGCCAAATAGGCTTTTCGTTGCAGCGCAAGCGCAGCCTCTAATGGGCTCGGGGTAAGGGTCTGGTTCATGATGAAGCGAAGTTTATGACGGAAGCCAATGGCCGGGCGCACCGGGCGATTCGATTGAACTCA
>NZ_JACUUE010000219.1 GCF_014859475.1 Rhodoferax sp. | reverse complement strand
GAAGGAATCTGGCGCGTGCGCCTGCTGCTCGATGACAAGGGCCGCGCGCAGGCGCAGGCCTTTGCACTGCCACCTTCGCCATCAACGGTGCGTCTGCAACTGGCAAAAAAGCCTTTCGATGAAGCACACAGCGAGTTCACGCGTTTCAAAACCACGCACCGTGCCCATTACGAGGCCTTTGCCCCCACCGAGCCTGCCGTGTTCGACACCCTGCTCTACAACGAGGCCGGTGAGCTGACCGAATGCACGCGCGGCAACATCGCCCTGTTGCTCGATGGCCGCTGGGTGACACCGCCGCTGCGCTGCGGGCTGCTCGACGGCATCGGGCGGCAAATGTATTTGAAGAAAGGCCGCCTGCTTGAAGCCGTGGTGCGGGTTGACGACTTGCCGCGCGTGCAGGCGCTGGCTTTCATCAACAGCTTGCGCGGCTGGCTCGATGCGCAGCTGCCCGGATGATGTCAGCGCAGATCACCCCAAACATCCCGAGGAGACAGACATGTTCGTCGTCATTTTTCGCGCCAAGGTTCGCAGCACTGACAGCGAATACACCCAGGTCGCAGCGCGCATGCGCGAGCTGGCAGCGCGTATTTTCCCCAAGCTGTGATAAGGTATTACTTCATCATCCCAGACTGAAGGTCACCATGACAGCAACAGCCACCCAGCCCATGACCATCAAAATTGACATGGAAACCAAAGCTCGCGTGCAGCGTTTGGCTGAGGCGCGCCAAAGGACATCACACTGGTTGATGCGCGAGGCGATCAGCCAGTATGTTGAACGCGAAGAAAAGCGCGAACTTTTCCGACAAGACGGCTTGCGGGCATGGAGCGACTACCAAGCCAACGGCCTGCACGTCACCGCTGCAGAAGCTGATGTCTGGCTGGGCAAGCTGGAAGACGGACACGATGAAGTACCGCCCACATGCCACGTTTGATCTGGTCACCACCTGCCCTGCTTGACATTCAGCGCCTTTATCGGTTTTTGGCAAGCAAAAATGGCGATGCAGCCAAAAGTGCGGTCAAGGCCATCCGGCAGGAGGTCAAGGTGCTTGCACTTCAGCCAGGCATTGGACGCCCCATCGAAGAAATACCTCCCGAATTCCGGGAATGGATGATTGACTTTGGCCACAGTAGTTATGTCGCCATGTACCATCACGACGGCGATGTCGTGACCATTCTGGCGGTTCGCCACCAAAGAGAAGCGGGCTACAAAGATTGAACCCGGCATTCTTGTCAGCGGTCAACCCTGCTGATTTTGTGACTGGCACCCCACCCCATGCTTGACCTGCTCAAAACTTTCTCCTGGCAAGAACTCAAACACCACCCGTGGCGCAACGCGGCCGCGGTGGTGGCAGTGATGCTGGGCGTGGCGCTGGCGTTTTCGGTGCATTTGATCAACGCCAGCGCGCTCGATGAGTTCTCGCAGGCGGCACGCTCGGTGGGCGGCCAGCCCGACCTGGAGTTGCGCGGCGTGCAGGGCCAGTTTGACGAGGCCTTGTTTGCTCGCGTGGCGCGGCACCCTGGTGTTGCGCTGGCCTCGCCCGTGCTCGAAGTAGGCACCTACGCCGTCACGCCCGAAGACAAGCGCAGCCTGAAAGTGGTCGGGGTCGATGCGCTGGTGGTGGCCTTTGTGGCACCAGACCTGATGCCGCTGCCCGAGCGCCCCAGCGCCCCGGGCGCAAACGACCGCTTCGCGCTGTTTGCGCCGGGGCAGGTATTTTTGAACCCGGCCGCGCAAGCGTTGGCTGGGCCACAGCTGCAACTGCAAAGCGGTCTCGAGCTGCTGTCGGTCACCGTGGCCGGTAGCGTGCGCGCCACTGGCCGGGCGCTGGCGGTAATGGACATTGGTGCGGCGCAGGAGTTGTTTGGCAAGCAGGGCCAGCTCAGCCGCATCGATTTGCGACTAAAGACCGGGGTCAATCGCGACGACTTTGTCCGCAGCTTGCAAAACGCCCCCGACTGGCCCGCCAACCTGATCCTGACGGTGCCCGGTGATGCGCAGTCGCAGATCAACAACCTGTCGCGCGCTTACCGGGTCAACCTGACCGTGCTGGCTTTTATTGCCCTGTTCACCGGCGCGTTTCTGGTGTTCTCGGTGTTGTCCTTGAGCGTGGCCAAACGGGCACAGCAATTTGCGCTGCTCGGTGTGCTGGGCTTAAGTGGCCGCAAACGGCTGAGCCTGGTGCTGTGGGAATCGCTTTTTCTGGGTCTGCTCGGCAGCGCGGCCGGCATTGCCTTGGGCACAGGCCTGGCAGCGCTGGCGCTGAACGTGCTCGGTGGCGACTTGGGCGGCGGCTTTTTTGCCGGCACTGCGCCGCCGCTGCAATTCAGCAGTTGGGCCGCGCTGCTCTATGGTGCCATGGGCGTGGCCGCTGCACTGGTGGGCGGCTGGTGGCCGGCCCGCGCAGCGCAGGCCCTGCCGCCGGCGCAAACCCTGAAAGGGCTGGGCGGCGCGCTCACCAACCCGCACAGTCACTGGCTCAGCCTGATGCTGATCCTGCTGGGTGCCGCGCTCAGCCAAGCACCACCCGTGTGGGGCATTCCGGTGGCGGCTTACTTATCCGTTGCCTTGCTGCTGGTGGGCGGCATTACCGCCCTGCCCTGGCTGATTGGCCTGCTGCTGGACCGCATCGCCCCGCTGGTGGCGCGCCAAACGTTGCCGCTGCTGGCGGTGGCGCGCGCCCGGCACCAGCGCGAGACGGCGGCGGTGGCGGTCAGTGGCGTGGTGGCGTCTTTGAGCTTGGCGGTGGCACTGACGGTGATGGTGGCAAGTTTTCGGGAATCGGTCACGCAGTGGCTTGACCAGGTGCTGCCCGCCGATTTGTATGTGCGCAGCGCAGCCAGCCTGGGCGCCAGCGACACGGTGTATTTCAGCCCGGAATATGTGCAGGCGGCAGCTGCGCTTAAGGGTGTCAAGCAGTTGCAGGCGCAGCGCGTGGTGTCGCTGCTGCTCAAACCCAGCCTGCCGCCGGTGGCGCTGATCGCCCGCGAGTTGTCGGACCCAGCCAAAAACTTGCCCCTGGTGGGCGAGCCGCTGCCGGTGCCCGCCGGGCAGATCGGCATTTACGTGAGCGAGGCGGTGGTGGACCTGCATGGCGCCGTGCCGGGCCAACCCTTTGCCTTGCTGGAACGAAGCTTCAACGCACTGGCCCAAACGCGAGAGGCCACAAAAGCAAGCTATCTTGTGGCAGGTGTCTGGCGTGACTACTCGCGCCAGAGCGGTGCCATTGCCATTGACCGGACCATTTTCGAGCGCCTCACCGGCGACCAGCGCGCCAACGACCTGGCGCTGTGGTTGGCGCAACCGTCTGACGCGCCGCAGGTGCAACAGGCGCTGCGTGCGCTGGCCGAAACAATGGGTTCCGGCGCCGGCGAGCTGATGGAATTTGGCACGCCCAGCCAGATTCGGGCCACCTCGCTGCGCATTTTTGACCGCAGTTTTGCCGTCACTTACTGGCTGCAGGCGGTGGCGATAGCGATTGGCCTGTTTGGTGTGGCCGCCAGTTTCAGCGCCCAGGTGCTGGCCCGGCGCAAGGAATTTGGCCTGCTGGCGCATCTGGGGCTGACCCGGCGGCAGATTCTGACCGTGGTGGCTTTCGAGGGCGCTGCCTGGACGCTGCTGGGCGCGCTGACGGGGCTGGCGCTGGGCCTGGTGGTGTCAAGTGTGCTGGTGCATGTGGTCAACCCGCAAAGTTTTCACTGGACCATGGACCTGATGCTGCCCTGGCTCAAGCTGCTGGGCCTGTGCCTGGCAGTGGTGGCCGCTGGCACGTTAACCGCCTGGCTGGCAGCGCAAGCCGCAGCAGGGCAGGATGCGGTGCTGGCGGTGAAAGAAGACTGGTAACCCCGTCACTGCGAGCC
>NZ_JACUUE010000218.1 GCF_014859475.1 Rhodoferax sp. | reverse complement strand
CAGATCAGCATCCACGCGGTGACGGATTCGCCCAGAAACACCACACCGTAAAACACCGCAAAGACCGGGATCAAAAAGGTGACGGTCAGCGAGCCGGCGGCGCCCACCCTGTCGATCAGGCGGAAATACAGCACATAGGCCACGCCGGTACACAGCACACCCACGACCAGCAGCGCTGCCCAAGCGGTGGCGCCGGGTGCCTGGCTCGGCCAAAACAGAAATGTGGGCAGCGCCAGCCCCAGCGTGGCACCGATCTGGCTGCCGGTGGCAATCACCAGCGAGGGTTGGCCGCTCAAATAACGTTTGGTGAAGCTGGCGGCCAGGCCGTAGCACAGGCAGGCGCCCAAGCAAGCCAATACCGCCCAGCCGGTCACCAGCCCCGACGCATCGGGTTTGAAGCTGGCTTTGCCCGAGGCCAGCATGGCGACACCGACAAAGCCGATCAGCAAGCCGAAGATCTTCATGCGGTGCGGCCGGTCCTTGAGCCACACCCAGGCCACCAGGGCACCAAACAGTGGCACGGTGGCATTGATCAGGCTGGAAAGCCCGGTGCTGATCGACAGCAGCGCATAGGCGTAAAGCGAAAACGGGATGCCCGAGTTCAGCATGCCGAGAAAGAAGATTTTTTTCCAGTGCCTGGCCAGGCTGGGCCATTGCCCGCGCGCCAGCAGCATGGGCAGCAGAAACAGCGCGGCAATACCCACCCGCACCCCGGCGGTGGGCACTGCGCCAAACTCGGCGGTGCCAAGTCGGGTGAACAAAAAAGAGGCGCCCCAGATGGCGCCCAGCAACACAAATTCGGTCAACCAGGGTTTTTTACCGGGCAAGGAATTCAAAGCGCGCCTTCGAGCTTGAGCAGCGCGGCCTTGCGCTCGAGCCCGCCCGCGTAGCCAGTCAGCGCGCCGCTGGCACCGAGCACGCGGTGGCAGGGCACCACGATGCTCAGCGGGTTGCGCGCCACGGCACCACTGAGCGCGCGCACCGCCGTGGGTCGGCCAATGTGCGCGCTCAGGGCGCCGTAGCTGCAGGTTTGCCCGAACGCCAGGCTGTGCAGCGCGCGCCAAACGGTTTGCTGAAAGGGCGTGCCCGCAGTCAGGTCCAGCGCTAGGTCGAATTGCTCGCGTTGCCCGGCAAAATACTGGGTCAGTTGCGTGATGGCGCGTTGCAGCAACGGGTGATCCTTTGCCGTGGGCCAACTGCTGGCATCAGGCTGGTGATTCTGGCCCTCGAACCAGACGCCGCACAAGCCAAGCGGGCTGGCCGCCAGGCGCATCAGCCCCAGCGGGGTGTAGAAGATGGTGGTGACGACCTCAGTCTCGGCAACAGGGTCTGTAAAGTGTTTCATGGTGGGGGGCAATGATAAGCGCAGCGGGCCGAGGCAAATGTCACCTGGGTGCTGTCGATGTGCTGCCACCTACAATGCTGCACGCTCTGAAGTCAGCCAAATCTTGAGGAAAAACCATGCTCCTGACACCTTCAATTTTCAAAGCCTACGACATCCGCGGTGTCGTGCCCAGTACCATCGACGCGTCGGTGGCTCAGGCTTTGGGCCGGGCCTTTGGCACTGTGGCCTTGCGCGAAGGGCAAACGGCAGTGGCGGTGGGGCGCGACGGCCGCCTGAGCGGGCCCGATTTGAGCGCCGCCCTGATGCGCGGCCTGGCCGATGTGGGTATAGAGGTCATCGACATTGGCCTGGCCACCACGCCCATGCTCTACTTTGCCGCCAACACGCTGTGCGCTTCAGGCATCCAGGTCACCGGCAGCCACAACCCGAAAGACTACAACGGCTTCAAGATGGTGCTGGCCGGGCGTGCCATTTACGGCGACGAGATTCAAAATTTGCGCCGCATCATGGAGTCTGAGACCTGGGAGCTGCGCGCCGGTGGCCAGATTCGCTCGCATGATGTGCTGGCCGCCTACACCGCGCGCATTGTGGGCGACATCGGGTTAGCGCGCCCCATGAAGATCGTGGTGGACTGCGGCAACGGCATTGCCGGGGCATCGGCGCCCGGCATTTTGCGCGCCATTGGCTGCGAGGTGAGCGAACTGTTCAGCCAAGTCGATGGCAACTTTCCCAACCACCACCCCGACCCGAGCAAGCCCGAGAACCTGCGCGATGTGATGGCCGCACTTAAAAGTGGTGACGCCGAACTTGGCCTGGCCTTTGACGGCGACGGCGACCGGCTGGGCATTGTCACCAAAGAAGGCACCACCATCTACCCGGACCGCCAGATGATGCTGTTTGCCCGCGACGTGTTGCAGCGCGCGCCGGGCGGCACCATTTTGTTTGATGTGAAATGTTCGCAGCAGCTGGCGCCGGCCATCGCGGCTGCGGGCGGCGTGCCGATGATGTTCAAGACTGGCCATTCGCTGATCAAGGCCAAGATGAAAGAAATCGACTCGCCGCTGGGTGGCGAGATGAGCGGCCATATTTTCTTCAAGGAGCGCTGGTATGGCTTTGACGACGGCACTTATGCCGCTTGCCGACTACTGGAAATCCTGAGCCAGTCGCCTGACGCCAATGCCGTGCTCAACGCTTTGCCGAGCAGTTTTTCAACCCCCGAACTCAACGTGAAATGCGCCGAGGGCCAGCCGCCGCTGCTGGTGGCGCAATTGGTCGCGTCGGTTAACTTCCCTGAACCCGCCAGCATCAATACCATCGATGGCCTGCGCGTGGATTGGCCCGATGGTTTTGGCCTGATTCGCGCCTCCAACACCACGCCGGTGCTGGTGCTGCGCTTTGAAGGCCACACAACCGAGGCGCTGGCGCGCATCCAGCGCGACATGATGGCGCTGCTGCACCAGGTGTTGCCCGGCGCCGTCACCGACGAGGCCGCACATTGAAGATTCTGATCGTCAAGCTGTCATCGCTTGGCGACGTGGTGCACGCCATGCCGGCCGTGCAGGACATCCTGCAAGCCTTGCCCGACGCGCAGATCGACTGGGTGGTGGAGCGCGGTTTTGCACCGCTGGTGCAGCGCTGCCAGGGCGTGCACCGCGTCATTGCCTGTGAACTGCGGCGCTGGCGCAAGACCCCTTTGAGCTTTGAAACACGCCGCGCCTGGGCTGCCTTCAAGGCTGAACTGCAGCAGCAACAATACGACGCGGTGATCGACTTGCAGGGCCTGACCAAGTCTGCCCTGATGGCCTGGCTGGCCCGTTTAAGCCCGGGCGGCAAGCGTTATGGCCTGGCCAACCAGACCGAGGGCTCCAGCTTCGAGGCGCCGGCGCGCTGGGTGGCGCATGAAGCCATCGCGCTGCCGGCGCACAGCCACGCCGTGACGCGCTCGCGCGAGCTGTGTGCGCAGGCCTTGCACTACCGCCTGCCTGATACCTTGTCTTTTGGCCTGGTGGCGCAACAAATTCAGGCGGGTGGCGAGGCGCTGGCGCCTGCGCCGGGGCAGCGCGGCACGGTGGCGCTGGTGCATGGCACCTCGCGCGCCGACAAGGAGTGGCCGCTGGTGCACTGGCGCGCGTTGGCGCAGCGCCTCTTTGATGCAGGTTTTGGCGTGGCCTTGCCGCATGGCAGCCCGGCCGAGCAGCAAACCGCGCACGACATCGCCCACGGCCTGGCACTCGCCCAGGTGTGGCCGCGCCTGCCGCTGGACGCGCTGACAGATGCGCTGGCCACGTGCAGCGGCGTGATCGGGGTGGACAGCGGCCTGAGCCACATCGCTGTGGCGCTGGACTTGCCGCATGTGCAGATTTACAACTTCGACACCGCCTGGCGCACCGGCCCGCTTGACGCACATCACGCAGACATCGTCACCGCGAGCGCAGCGCAGCAGTCCAGCGCCAGTGGATCGCCACGCTTCACTTTCCATGAACAGCCCCGTCATTGCGAACGAAGTGACGCAATCCATGACCCCGG
>NZ_JACUUE010000031.1 GCF_014859475.1 Rhodoferax sp. | reverse complement strand
TTCTACGAGCTGTTTTTTGCCGACGCCGAAAAAGCCGCGCGCCTGCTCAACATCACGCTGACGCAGCGCGGCCAGTCGGCGGGTGCGCCGGTGGTGATGGCGGGCGTGCCGTTTCACGCGGTCGATACCTACCTGGCACGGCTCATCAAACTCGGTGAATCGGTGGCCATTTGCGAGCAGGTGGGTGATGTCGCCACCAGCAAAGGCCCGGTGGAGCGCAAGGTGGTGCGGGTGGTGACGCCCGGCACGCTAACCGACCTGGAACTGCTGGGCGACAAGACCGAGTCGATGCTGCTGGCGGTGCACCAGGGCGCACGCAACAGTTGCGGCCTGGCCTGGCTGAGCGTGACGCAGGGCGAGGTGCACCTGGCCGAATGCGCGCCCGATGAACTGGCCGACTGGGTGGGCCGGATTGCGCCGGGTGAGCTGATCTTTAGCGCCGGTGCCACCCCGGCTTTCGAGGCCCGCCTGCGCAGCCTGCCCGTGACGGGTGCCATGTCGATCTCGGTGCGCCCTGACTGGCAATTTGACGCCGGCCTGGGCCAGCGCAAGCTGCTCGAACATTTGCAAGCCGCCAGCCTGGCGCCCTGGCAAGCGCAAGACCTGGTGCAAGCCCAAGCGGCAGCCAGTGCGTTGCTGGCCTACGCCGAGCACACCCAGGGCCGCTCGCTCACGCACATCCAGCGCGTGCGGGTGCAACGCGCGGGTGAACTCATCGACCTGCCCCAAAGCACCCGGCGCAACCTGGAACTACTTCAGACGCTGCGCGGCGAAGACAGCCCTACCCTGTTCTCTTTGCTCGACACCTGCATGACCGGCATGGGCAGCCGCCTGCTGAAAAGCTGGCTGGTGTCGCCCAAGCGCGATCGCACCGAAGCACAGCAGCGCCTGGGCGCGATTGCCGCCTTGCGTGATGGGCCCACCCCGTCGGCCGGTGCCGGGCCTTGGGCCAAACTGCGTGACAAGCTCAAGGGCAGCACCGATGTCGAGCGCATTACGGCCCGCATTGCGCTGCGCCAGGTGCGTCCGCGCGAATTGGTCGGCTTGCAACTCACACTGCAAAAAACTGCTCTGCTCGCGCCGGTATTGCAAGGGCTTGAGGCCTATTTGACAAGCTTGGGTGCCAGCCTGTTGCCCCCTTTTGGCTGCGCCGAGCTGTTGCAACGCGCCATCGCCCCAGAGCCCGCCGTGCTGGTGCGCGACGGCGGTGTCATCGCCGCTGGTTTTGACGCCGAGCTGGACGAGCTGCGCGCCATCCAGACCAACTGCGACAGCTTTTTGCTGGACCTGGAAACCCGCGAAAAAGCCCGCACCGGCATTGCCAATTTGCGCGTGCAATTCAACCGGGTGCATGGTTTTTTCATCGAGGTGTCGCAAGGCCAGCTCGACAAGGTGCCCGACGACTACCGCCGCCGCCAGACCTTGAAAAACGCCGAGCGCTTCATCACCCCCGAACTCAAGGCCTTTGAAGACAAGGCGCTCAGCGCCCAGGAGCGCGCGCTGGCGCGCGAAAAGTATCTGTACGAACAAGTGCTGGATGACTTGCAGCCCTTTGTGCCGGCATTGACTGAGCTGGCGCGCGCGCTGGCCACGCTCGATGCCCTGTGTGCCCTGAGTGAGCGCAGCCTGACGCTGGACTGGTGCGCCCCCCAGTTTGCCAAAGAGCCTTGCCTCGACATCGAGGCCGGGCGCCACCCGGTGGTGCAGGCCCGGCTGGCCGAGACCAGCGCCGGCGCCTTCATTGCCAACGACACCCACCTGGGGCCAAAGCAGCGCATGCAGATCATCACCGGCCCCAACATGGGCGGTAAATCGACCTACATGCGGCAAATTGCGGTCATCACGCTGCTGGCCAGCATGGGCAGTTACGTGCCGGCCAAGCGCTGCCGGCTGGGGCCGATCGATGCCATCCACACCCGCATTGGCGCGGCCGACGATCTGGCCAACGCCCAGTCAACCTTCATGCTGGAGATGACCGAGGCCGCGCAAATTCTGCATGCGGCCACCCCCAATTCACTGGTGCTGATGGATGAAATTGGCCGCGGCACCAGCACCTTTGACGGCCTGGCGCTGGCCAGTGCCATCGCCACCCAGCTGCATGACAAAACCCAGGCCTACACCCTGTTTGCCACGCATTACTTTGAATTGACCGAGTTCCCGGCCACGCACCATGGCGCCATCAACGTGCATGTGAGCGCTGCCGAATCAGGGCGCAACATTGTTTTCCTGCACGAAATCCAGCCGGGCCCGGCAAGCAAAAGTTATGGCATTCAGGTGGCGCGCCTGGCCGGCATGCCGGCAGCGGTGCTGAACCAGGCGCGCCAGACGCTGGAAGCTCTGGAGGCACAGGCGTCAACCCAGCAGGCCCAGATCGATTTGTTTGACCTGCCCGCAGTGGCCGAAGTCGTCACCATGAGCGAGGTGGAAAATGCGCTGGAAGCCATCAACCCCGATGATTTGAGCCCGCGCGAAGCGCTGGAGGCGCTTTACCAGCTAAAGAAGTTGAACCATGTTGGGACCAAACCGATGCCATAAGCACCAAAAACGAAAGCCTGGAAGCAAAAAACTTCCAGGCTTTGAAAATGATGGTCGGGGCGAAAGGATTCGAACCTTCGACCCTCTGGTCCCAAACCAGATGCGCTACCAGGCTGCGCTACGCCCCGACCTTTCTATTGTAAACGTTGAACATCGTGCTTTCAGACATGCGATCTGCCCATATTAGCAAGCCATGACCGAAACGATGATGCCTTTGCCCTGGCTTGCCAGCGGCGATGCTTTTCCGCCAGCCGATACGGCCTGGGGAGCTGGCACGGCGGCACCCGGCTTGCTGTGTGCCGGTGCCGATTTATCGGTTGGCACCCTGCAACGCGCCTACGAAAACGGCATTTTTCCGTGGTTCAGTGCTGGCCAACCCATTCTGTGGTGGAGCCCGGCGCCACGCATGGTGCTCGAGGTGGACCAATTCAATCTTCATCCTTCGCTGAAAAAAACACTGAAAAAATTTGCCCGTGATCCAACTTGCGAAATTCGCATCGATAGCGCATTCGCAGACGTCATTCAGGCCTGCGCGTTGAGTCCCCGGCATGGTGCGAGTGGCACCTGGATCGTGCCCGACATGATCAACGCCTACATTGACCTGCACCATGCTGGATTGGCGCATAGTCTTGAAACCTGGGTCGGGGGTGAACTGGTCGGCGGCCTTTATTGCGTGGCCATTGGCGGGGCGGTGTTTGGCGAGTCGATGTTTTACCGCCAGGCTGATGCGTCCAAAATTGCACTTGCTGCCCTCGTGTGCCTGTGCCGCCATCACAAAATCAGCCAAATTGATTGCCAACAAAACACGGCGCATCTGCAATCCTTGGGTGCCCACGAAATACCAAGAGCCGAGTTTATCGAGCGCGTTCAAACACTGCGCCAGCACCCCGCTATCAACTGGCAATTCCAGCCCCTATACTGGCGCGAACTCGTCACAGTCAGATCGGATTCAGCGTGAATCAGTCCCAGGAAAACGCGCTCAAAACGCTTCAGTTTTATGCCACCGCCAACTACCCGTGCAGTTACCTTGACGGGCAAATTGCGCGCTCGCAGGTGGCCACGCCTTCACACCTGATCGACACGCACAGCTACTCGGCTTTGATGCGCAGCGGTTTTCGACGCAGCGGTTTGTTTTTTTACCGGCCCCATTGCGATCATTGCCAGGCGTGCCAGTCGATTCGTCTGCCGGTGGCGGCGTTCCGGCCCGACCGCAGTCAAAGGCGGGCATGGGCACGGCATGGCGGCCTGCAAGCCGTGCAGATGGCACCGTCTTTTTCGGCGGAACACTTTGCGCTTTACCAGCGCTACCAGCAGGCACGCCATTGCGGCGGCGGCATGGATGCCGATGATGCTGCGCAGTACCAGGACTTTCTGATCGACAGCCAGGTGAATTCCCTGCTGGTCGAGTTCCGGGAGCCACCGACTGGCGGCAATCCCGGCAAGCTCAAAATGGTGTCGATCATTGACCGGCTCGACGATGGCCTGTCGGCGGTTTACACCTTTTATGAGCCCGAGCCAGGCCAGTGTTATGGCACTTACAACGTGCTCTGGCAAATCAACCAGGCAAACGCCTGGGGCCTGAAATATCTTTACCTGGGCTACTGGGTGGCACACAGCAGAAAAATGTCGTACAAAACCCGCTTTAAGCCGTTCGAGTTGTTTGTCCGGAATCAGTGGCATGCCATGGCTGATGCCAGCGCGTGATCTTCAGACAATTTTCACAAGATAAAATCGGGCTTCATTTCAGGATACCGCATGCGAAAGATTGACTCTGCCATTTCAGCCACACCGACCATCCAGGTCCTTGAACGCATGATGACGCTGATGGATGTGTTGGCCTCCCAGGACGAAGCCATCTCGCTCAAGGAAATCAGTGCCAAGACCGGCCTGCATCCGTCCACCGCGCACCGCATCCTGAACGACCTGGTGTTGGGCCGCTTTGTCGATCATCCGCAAGCAGGCAGCTACCGTCTTGGCATGCGCTTGCTGGAGTTGGGCAATCTGGTGAAAAACCGGCTCAATGTGCGCGATGCCGCGCTCGAAGCCATGCGCGAATTGCATCGTCTGACACAACAACCGGTCAACCTCAGCATCCGCCAGGGCGATGAAATCATTTATGTGGAACGCGCCTACAGCGAGCGCTCGGGCATGCAGGTGATCAGGGCCATTGGTGGGCGCGCACCATTGCATCTGACGTCGGTGGGCAAGTTGTTTCTGGCGGCAGATGAGCCACAAAAAGTGCGCGCTTATGCGCTGCGCACCGGCCTGAGCGGTCACACCAAAAACAGTCTGACGCAACTACCGGCTCTGGAGCGTGAACTGGCCAAAGTCCGCCGGGACGGCTACGCCAGCGACAACGAAGAACTGGAACTTGGCGTGCGCTGCATGGCTGCAGGCATTCTGGATGACCAAGGCAAGCTGATTGCCGGCTTGTCGATTTCAGCCCCGGCCGGTCGGCTGGACGACACCTGGTGGCCCAAACTTAAAGCCACGGCCCAGCAGATTTCGGCCCAACTTGGCTACCGGATGAGCAGCGCCGCCTGATCAGCCGCCGATCAGCGGCACGTCTGGCTTGACGATGGCCGTATTGGCTGCGGACTCGACCCAACGACGAACGCGCTCGGCATCGCCCAAACGACTCAGCTTGCCAGCCGAGTCCAGGAATATCATGATCAACTGCCGTCCGGCCACCTTGGTCTGCATCACCAGGCAACGCCCTGCTTCCGAGATGTAGCCGGTTTTTTGCAGGCCTATGTCCCAGCTCGGGTTCTTGACCAGCCGATTGGTGTTGTTGTATTGCAGCACATGTTTGCCCACCGATACCTGGTAGCCCGTCGATGTGGTCAGCTCGCGCAGCAAGGGCTGTTGATGTGCGGCATCAACCAATTTGGCCAGGTCACGCGCACTTGACATGTTTTTGCTGGACAGCCCTGTGGGCTCCACATAGCGGGTGTCTTTCATGTCGAGCAATTGCGCCTTGTAATTCATCAGCTGGACAAAAACCGGCAGGCCGCCAGGATAGGTGCGCCCCAGCGCATGGGCCGCGCGGTTTTCGCTGGACATGAGTGCCAGGTGCAACAGCTCGCCCCGGCTCAACCGGGCGCCCACGCGCAATCTGGAGCGGCTGCCTTTTTCGGTATCAACATCCTGTTGGGTGATGGTGATCATTTCATCCGCGGGCAAATCGGCCTCGCTCATGACCAAACCAGTCATCAGCTTGGTCAGCGAAGCAATGGGCAAAACGGCCTCGTCGTTCTTGCTGAACAGCACCTCCTGGGTTTCCTGGTCAATGACCAAGGCCACGCTGGATTTGAGATTGAGGTCATCGGGCGTGCGCTGCAAACCTGCCAATTGACCGAAGGATGGCTTGGCCGCCACCACTGCCCTGGCAGGTGCTTTATGCCTCTTGGCTGCTGCGTACTGTTTCGAGACGCGACGCTTGGCCACAACCGCTGTCTTTTTCTGCTTGCTCACGTGCGTCTTGGCAGGTGCCGCATAAACGAGCGGCGACCACGCGAACCAGCTCAACAAACTCAAAAGACAAATGAAACCACGAACTGTTTTTTTTGAAAAAAAGCCTCTTCTTGCGGTTGTCATGAACTCGTCTCCTGAAACTACCTCTTGGCGGAAGTGCAGTTTAAACCCGAAAGTCTTGATACAGCAAGTACTTGCAACACTTTGTTAAACTAATTTGCATCCATCAGACCTGAGCGGATACCCGTTCGGCCTGACTCTGGAGTTTGTTCAGCGCGCTCAGGTAGGCCTTGGCCGACGCCACCACAATGTCAGGGTCGGCGCCGACACCGTTGACGATGCGGCCATTGCTTTGCAATCGCACGGTCACCTCGCCCTGGCTTTCGGTCGAGCCACTGATGGCGTTGACCGAGTACAGCACCATCTCGGCACCGCTCTTGACGTTTGCTTCAATCGCCTTGAGCGAGGCATCCACCGGCCCGTTGCCGTTGGCGGTGCCGGTCACTTCCTTGCCGCCAATGGTCATGACCACCGTGGCCTGCGGCAACTCGCCGGTCTCGCTGTGCTGCGACAAAGAGACAAAACCATACTGGTCATGGCTCTGGGCCACGCTTTCCTGGCTGATCAAAGCCAGAATGTCTTCGTCAAAGATTTCGCTCTTGCGATCAGCGAGCTCCTTGAACTTGGCAAAAGTCAGGTTCACTTCAGCCTCACTGTCAAGTTGCACCCCGAGCTCCTGCAAGCGCTGCTTGAAGGCGTTGCGACCGCTGAGCTTGCCCAGAATCATCTTGTTGGCTGTCCAGCCCACGTCTTCGGCGCGCATGATCTCGTAGGTATCGCGCGCTTTCATGATGCCATCCTGGTGAATGCCTGCGGTGTGGGCAAAAGCATTGGCCCCCACAATCGCCTTGTTGGGCTGCACCACAAAGCCGGTGGTCTGGCTCACCATGCGGCTGGCAGCCAGAATTTGGGTGGTATCGACACCCACATCCAGATCAAAGTAGTCGCGCCGTGTGCGCACCGCCATCACCACTTCTTCGAGGCTGCAGTTGCCGGCACGCTCGCCCAAACCATTGATGGTGCATTCAATCTGGCGCGCGCCGCCAATCTTGACACCGGCGAGCGAGTTGGCCACCGCCATGCCGAGGTCATTGTGGCAATGCACCGACCAGATCGCCTTGTCGGAATTGGGCACGCGCTCGCGCAAACGCTTGATGAAATTGCCGTACAACTCGGGAATGGCATAACCCACGGTGTCGGGCACGTTGATGGTGCCAGCACCTTCCTTGATCGCGGCCTCAATCACCCGGCACAAAAAGTCTTCCTCGCTGCGGTAGGCGTCTTCGGCGCTGAACTCGATGTCGGCCACGCGATTGCGGGCAAAACGCACCGCCTGTTTGGCCTGCTCCAGCACCTGCTCGGGGGTCATGCGCAGCTTTTTTTCCATGTGCACCGGCGAGGTGGCGATGAAGGTGTGGATGCGCGCCCGGTTGGCGCCTTGCACCGCGTCGGCTGCCAGCGTGATGTCGCGGTCGTTGGCACGCGATAAAGAACACACGGTGGAGTCCTTGATGGCGTGTGCAATGGCTTTGATAGCCTCAAAGTCACCGTTGGAGCTGGCAGCAAAACCGGCTTCGATGACATCGACTTTCAGTCGTTCAAGTTGCCGGGCAATGCGCAATTTTTCATCACGGGTCATGGAGGCACCGGGCGACTGCTCGCCATCACGCAAGGTGGTGTCAAAAATTACCAATTTATCTGACATGTCATTTCTCCTGGGCTTGTTTCAAAGGCGATTAAAAAGGTTGGAGCAACAAAAAAGCCCGTCGCGGCTGCTAACGGGCTTTTTGGGTTGATGCAATCACGCGCTACCCACTCCGCCCGCAAGACGTCAGTGTTAGCAATAGTGAAAATTGATGCATGGCTTCAATATAGCACAGCTTGTGGCCACGCCTTGGCTCGCCCGGCTTTGGCCGGCGTTGCGCCTCATTTGTGCAAGCCGCGTTCGTCAGGCTCGTCGGTCGAGGTGCTGATAACGCTGGTGGGAATCCCTTTGGTCTTGCGCCAGAAATAGACGACATAGCCGCTCAGCCCGTAAACGACGAACAAGCCAAACATCACAATCGGCGGATCGATATTGATGACGGCAATGCCGATGGCAATCAGCACGATCACCGCAAAAGGCACACTGCGTTTCATCTGGATGTCCTTGAAACTGTAAAACGGCACATTGGTTACCATCGTCAGTCCCGCATAAAGACAAATGACAAACATGAGCCAGGCCCATTGCGAGCCGGCACTGCCCAAGTCATTCATGACCCAGATAAAGCCTGCCACCAGCGCCGCTGCGGCGGGCGACGGCAAGCCCTGAAAATAGCGCTTGTCCACCACCGCTGTGTTGACGTTGAAACGTGCCAGCCGCAAAGCCGCGCAGGCGCAATAGACAAACGCTGCGATCCAGCCCCAGCGGCCCAGGCCCTTGAGCGCCCAGACATAAGCAATCAGGGCAGGCGCGGCACCGAACGAAACCATGTCGGAGAGCGAGTCCATTTGCTCGCCAAAAGCGCTCTGGGTGTTGGTCATGCGGGCCACGCGACCGTCCAGACTGTCGAGCACCATGGCGCAAAAAACGCCAACTGCGGCCAGGTCAAAACGGCCGTTAATCGCCATCACGATGGCGTAAAAGCCGCCAAAAAGTGCTGCCAGTGTAAAGAGGTTGGGCAGGATGTAAATGCCTTTGCGACGCTTCTTGAGCATCACACCATCTGCGTGATCCGTGTTCTGTGTGTTCACTTCTTCCAATCGTGTCGTCCGGGGGTGGCGCCCATAATAACAAAGGCTACCGAAGTAGCCTTTGCTTTGGAAACACCGAGCTGTTAGTTGCGGGTCTGGTCCACCAGTTTGTTTTTGGCGATCCAGGGCATCATGGCGCGCAACTGGCCGCCAACGATTTCGATCTGGTGATCGGCGATGTTGCGACGGCGTGCCGTCATGGATGGGTAGTTGGTGCGGCCTTCCAGAATGAAGGACTTGGCGTAGTCGCCATTTTGAATGCGCTTGAGGGCATTGCGCATGGCTTCGCGGCTTTGCGCGTTGATGACTTCGGGGCCGGTCACGTACTCGCCATACTCAGCGTTGTTGGAGATCGAGTAGTTCATGTTGGCAATGCCGCCTTCGTAGATCAAGTCAACGATCAATTTGAGCTCGTGCAGGCATTCAAAGTAGGCCATCTCGGGGGCGTAACCGGCTTCGACCAGGGTCTCGAAACCCATCTTGACCAGCTCGACGGCACCACCGCACAACACGGCTTGTTCACCGAACAGGTCAGTCTCGGTTTCTTCCTTGAAACTGGTCTCGATGATGCCAGCCTTGCCGCCACCATTGGCCATGGCGTAAGAGAGTGCCAGGTCGCGCGCCTTGCCGCTCTTGTCCTGATGAATGGCGATCAGGTGGGGCACGCCGCCACCCTGGGTGTAGGTGCTGCGAACCGTGTGGCCGGGGGCCTTGGGTGCCACCATCCACACATCCAGATCAGCGCGGGGCACGACCTGGTTGTAATGCACGTTGAAACCGTGCGCAAACACCAGTGAGGCACCCTGTTTGATGTTGGGTGCCACATTGTTGGTATAGACCTCGCCGATTTGCTCGTCGGGCAACAAAATCATGACCACGTCAGCACTCTTGACGGCATCATTGACTTCCGTCACGGTCAGTCCGGCCTTACCGACCTTGTCCCACGATGCACCACCCTTGCGCAAACCAACGACCACCTTGACACCGCTGTCGTTGAGGTTTTGTGCGTGCGCATGGCCCTGGCTGCCGTAACCGATGATGGCTACTGTCTTGCCCTTGATCAGGCTCAGATCACAATCTTTGTCGTAAAAAACTTTCATCGCTCACTCCGTTTAAAAATTAATAAACTTGCGGGACAGACCAAGATTTGCGAAGCAAATTTGCTCTGTCCTCAACTGACTAAAAACTAAACCCGCAAAATCCGCTCGCCCCGGCCAATGCCGCTGGAGCCGGTGCGCACCGTTTCCAGGATGGCACCGTGCTCGATGGCCCCCAAAAACGCATCGTTCTTGACTTGGTCGCCGGTCAACTCGATGGTGTAGCTTTTCTCGGTCACATCGATGATGCGGCCGCGGAAAATGTCTGCCATGCGTTTCATTTCCTCGCGCTCCTTGCCCACCGCGCGCACCTTGACCATCATGAGCTCGCGCTCGGTGTAGGCGCCTTCGGTCAGATCGACCACCTTGACAACTTCAATCAGGCGGTTCAGGTGCTTGGTGATCTGCTCGATGACTTCATCAGACCCGGTGGTCTGGATCGTCATGCGCGACAGGCTGCCATCTTCGGTGGGTGCCACCGTGAGCGACTCGATGTTGTAGCCACGGGCCGAGAACAGGCCCACGACACGGGACAGGGCACCGGCTTCGTTTTCCAGCAGTACAGCAATGATGTGTTTCATGATTACAGGTCCTCCGCGCTCAGCAGCATTTCGGTGATGCCCTTGCCGGCTTGCACCATCGGGAACACGTTTTCAGTGGGGTCGGTGCGGAAATCCATGAACACCGTGCGATCCTTGAGCTTGCGCGCCTCGCGCAGTGCCGGCTCCACATCGGAGGCCCGCTCGATCAGCATGCCGACGTGGCCATAGGCCTCGGCCAGCTTGACAAAGTTGGGCAGCGCGTCCATGTAACTGTGGCTGTAGCGGCCTTCGTACTCCACCTCCTGCCACTGCCGGACCATACCGAGGTAACGGTTATTGAGCGACAGGATTTTGATGGGGGTGTTGTATTGCAGACAGGTGGACAGTTCCTGGATGCACATCTGCACCGAGCCATCGCCCGTGATGCAATAAACCTCGCTGTCGGGCTTGGCCATTTTGATGCCCATGGCGTAAGGAAGCCCCACGCCCATGGTGCCCAGACCACCGGAGTTGATCCAGCGCCGGGGCTCGTCAAAGCGGTAATACTGCGCGGCCCACATCTGGTGCTGACCCACGTCCGAGGTGATGTAGGTGTCGGCGTCTTTGGTCATGCTCCAGAGTGTTTCCACTACATACTGCGGCTTGATGATGTCGTTTTGACCGTGGTCATACTTGAGGCAGTCGCGCTTGCGCCAGCCCTCGATGGTGTCCCACCAGGCACCCAGCGCATTGGCATCGGGCTTGGTTGTGCCGGCCCTGATCATGGCGATCATCTCGGACAACACGTCCTTGACATCGCCCACAATCGGAATATCGACGCGCACGCGCTTGGAAATGCTAGACGGGTCGATGTCGATGTGGATGATCTTGCGCTCGTTTTGGGCAAAGTGCTTGGGGTTACCAATGACGCGGTCATCAAAACGCGCGCCAACTGCCAGCAGCACGTCGCAGTTTTGCATGGCATTGTTGGCTTCCACGGTGCCGTGCATGCCCAGCATGCCCAAGAACTTGCGATCGCTGGCCGGGTAAGCGCCCAGGCCCATCAGGGTGTTGGTGCAGGGGTAGCCCAGCATATCGACCAACTGGCGCAATTCGGCCGAGGCATTGCTCAGCAGCACACCACCACCGGTGTAAATGTAGGGGCGCTTGGCTGCCAGCAACAATTGCAAGGCCTTGCGAATCTGACCGCCGTGGCCTTTGCGTACCGGGTTGTAAGAGCGCATTTCAATGGTCTGCGGGTAACCGTGGTAAGGCACTTTTTTGAACGACACGTCTTTCGGAATGTCCACCACCACCGGGCCGGGGCGGCCGCTGCGTGCGATATGGAACGCCTTTTTCATGGTATCGGCCAGGTCGCGTGCGTCCTTGACCAGAAAATTGTGCTTGACCACCGGGCGCGTGATGCCCACGGTGTCGCATTCCTGAAACGCGTCCATGCCAATGGCTTGGGTCGGTACCTGGCCCGACACGATCACCATCGGGATGCTGTCCATGTACGCGGTGGCAATGCCGGTCACGGCATTGGTCACGCCGGGGCCGGAAGTAACCAGCGCCACACCCACGTCACCCGTGGCGCGGGCGTAGCCGTCAGCCGCATGCACAGCGGCCTGCTCGTGGCGCACCAGCACATGCTGGATGGTGTCCTGCTTGAAAAAGGCGTCGTAAATGTGCAGCACGGCACCACCGGGGTAACCCCAAACGTATTTGACGCCTTCGGCTTGCAGCGCCTTGACCAGGATTTCTGCGCCGCGGAGTTCGTGCTCAGCAGCCGTTGCAGCAGTCTTGGCCTTGGCAGGAGAATGAGAATTTGATGAGTTTGACACCGAAACGACTTCGGCTTTTGCGATTTCCATGATGAACCTTTGTGAATTTCTCTAACGAAATACCTTGGGTGCTTCTTTGCAAACACTTGTGGTGTTGCGCCAAAACTTAAGGCCAAAACCATAAGCGCACTGATTCTTGCGCCGGACCTTGACCCGTTTGCTTTAATTTGCAGGCGGTATTATGGCACTTGTCAAGCAGCGCCGACGGCTGAAGACTTGGCAATGCAATAATTCCACACTTTTCTGGCGCTGTGCAGGCCTTACCTATTTCGCTTTTCCGCTGAAAGTTCTCCTCAACTGCATTCACGCTACCAACCCCATGCCCTTTCCCTACCCAACTCCCAGCCTGCTCCGCCGCATGGCCTGCTGGCTTTACGAAGGCATGCTGTTGTTCGGCGTGGTCTTTATTGCCGGCTACCTGTTTGGCACCCTGAGCCAGACCAAAAACGCCATGGACAACCGCCACGCGCTACAGGCATTTTTGTTTGTCATCTTCGGCATTTACTTTGTCTGGCTGTGGTCCAAAGGCCAGACCCTGGCCATGAAAACCTGGCATATCCGCGTGCTGGACCGCTCGGGCCAACCCTTGACACAGGGCCGCGCCTTGTTGCGCTACCTGTGGAGCTGGCTGTGGTTTTTGCCGCCGCTGGTGGTGTCCTGGGGGTTTGAGCTCAGGGCGGGTGAAACCATCGTCATTTTTGTCGGCTGGATTGCAGTTTGGGCCGTCCTGAGCCGTTTTCATCCGCGCCAGCAGTTTTGGCATGACGCGTTGGCCGGCACTCAACTGGTGGACACCAGCCCGCCCAAGGCCTGACGCAGTCGCCCAAACGGGGTGCCTGCGTCAAATGGCAGATTCGTCGAGCTCGCCGGTGCGAATGCGCACCACGCGCTCCACGGCGGTGATAAAAATCTTGCCGTCACCAATCTTGCCGGTCTGGGCGGCCTTCACGATGGCATCGACGCAGCGCTCGAGGTCGTCGGTTTTCACTACAACCTCAATTTTCACCTTGGGTAAAAAATCGACCACGTATTCGGCGCCACGGTAGAGCTCGGTGTGACCCTTCTGGCGGCCAAAACCCTTGACTTCAGTCACCGTCAGACCTGTCACGCCACATTCGGCCAGCGCTTCGCGCACTTCTTCCAGCTTGAAGGGTTTGACAATGGCGGTGATTTGTTTCATGGTGTACCTCAATGAAAAAGAGAGTGAGCAGGCGGGCTGCTGAACGGGCACTCAGGCCCGAAAACGGTTGGTAATAGGATAACGCCAATCCTTGCCAAAGCTGCGGTGCGTCACGCGAATCCCCACCGGCGACTGGCGCCGCTTGTATTCGTTGATCTTGATCAGGCGCGTCACCCGCTCGACATCGGCCGCAGCAAAGCCGTCGGCAATCAGCTGCTCGATGCTCTCGTCGTTTTCCATGTAGCGCTCCAGAATCGCATCCAGCACCTCGTAGGGCGGCAGACTGTCCTGGTCGGTCTGGTCGGGGCGCAATTCGGCGCTGGGCGGGCGCGTGATGATGCGCTCGGGGATGGGCGCCTGCCCGGTGCCGTACGGGTCGTGCGCGTTGCGCCAGCGGGCGAGGCGAAAAACCGTGGTTTTGGCCAGGTCCTTGATGACGGCAAAACCGCCCGCCATGTCGCCGTACAGGGTGCAATAGCCGGTCGCCATTTCGGACTTGTTGCCAGTGGTGAGCACAATGCTGCCAAATTTGTTGCTTAGCGCCATCAGCAAGGTGCCGCGGATGCGCGCCTGGATGTTTTCCTCAGTGGTGTCTTCGGCCAGGCCCTTGAATTCATCGGCGAGCGTGGCCTTGAAGGCCTCAAACTCGGGCACGATCGACAGCTCGTCGTAGCGCACCCCCAGGCGCGCAGCCATGTCGCGCGCGTCAATCCAGCTGATGTCTGCGGTGTAGGGCGATGGCATCATCACGGTGCGCACCCGTTCCCGGCCCAGCGCATCGACGGCAATGGCCAGCACCAGCGCCGAGTCGATGCCGCCCGACAAGCCCAGCAACACGCCGGGAAAACCGTTTTTATCGATGTAATCGCGCACCCCGAGCACCAGGGCATCCCACAAGTCGGCGTCGGGCGTGCGCTGCGGGGCGATCGTGGCGGACAAATGCAGCGCGCCCAATGTCTGGTTGACCTCAACCATCAAACCGGTCTCAACGAAGCTGGGCGCGCGCCCGGCGATTGAGCCATCCACGTTCAGCGCAAAGGAGCGGCCTTCGAACACCACCTCGTCCTGGCCGCCCACCAGATGCGCATACACCAGCGGCAAGCCGCAAGCCAGCACGCGCTGGCGCATCATCTGCTCGCGCTCGTCGCCTTTGCCGACGTGAAATGGCGACGCGTTGATCACCACCAGCAGCTCGGCACCGGCCTGAGCCGTCTCGCGCGCCGGACTGACATACCAGGCATCTTCACAAATCAGCAGCCCCACCTTGCGCTTGTGGCCGGCCTCGCCTGCCTCGAACACGCAAGCCCCAGTACCTGGCGTGAAATAGCGTCGCTCATCAAACACCTGGTAATTGGGCAGCTCACGCTTGGCGCAGCTGGCCAGCACCCGGCCCTCGCACAGCACGCTGGCGGCGTTGAAGCGGCTGGGCACCGCCACCGAGCGGGTGCGCTGGTCGCCGCCGGTGGGGTGACCCACCACGACGCAAAGGTCTTTCAAATCAGCAAGCGCAGCCGCCACCGCTTTCACGGCATCATCGCAGGCGCTGATGAAGGCGTGGCGCAAAAACAGGTCTTCAGCCGCATAGCCGCAAATCGACAGCTCGGGTGTCAGCACCAGGCGCGCGCCCTGCTGGTAAGCAGTTTGCGCCGCAGTTACGATTTTTTTGGCATTTCCGGTCAAATCGCCCACCACCAGATTGAGTTGGGCAACATAAATTTTGAGAGTCATGAAAAGTACAAGGAAATGATCAACAGTAAAACAACAGACACTGAAAACGATTATGTCATCCGGGTACTTGATTCGCCTGCCGACGTGGATGCCAGCGCCTGGGACGCTCTGTTATTCAAGCAACGCCAAGCCACCCCGTTCATGCGCCATGCGTATTTGAACGCCTTGCATGCCAGT
Source organism: Rhodoferax sp. (assembly GCF_014859475.1). GTDB lineage: Bacteria > Pseudomonadota > Gammaproteobacteria > Burkholderiales > Burkholderiaceae_C > Rhodoferax. Next base: position 7,501 of record NZ_JACUUE010000031.1, on the reverse strand, counting down.
GGCAGTGCCTCGCCCGACACCGGTTGGACGCCAAGATTTTTCCTGCTCGAGTGCCAGGGCGAACTGTGTGCTGCCGGCGTGCTGTACCTCAAGACCCACTCGCATGGCGAGTACGTGTTTGACTGGGCCTGGGCCAATGCCTACGCCGAGCACGGCCTGGCCTATTACCCGAAGGCGCTGTGCGCCGTGCCGTTTACCCCGGTGCCAGGGGCCCGCTTGCTGGCGCGCAGCCAGGCCGGGCGCGAGCAGCTGGCCGCGCTGATGCTGAACTGGTGCCAGCACCAGCAACTCTCGGGTTTGCACAGCCTGTTTGCCGCTGATGAAGACCTGGCTGCCTTTAAAGCCTCGGGCCTGCTGCTGCGCCACACGGTGCAATTTCACTGGCACAACAGCGCGCCGGGGTATGCCGACTTTGATGCATTTCTGACACAACTGACTGCCGAAAAACGCAAGAAGATTCGCCAGGAACGGCGCAAGGTGGCAGACACCGGGGTCAGCTTTCGGATACGGGAAGGCCGCCAGATCAGCGCGGGGGACTGGGACTTTTTCTACCAGTGCTACGAGCGCACCTATCTGGAGCATGGCAACGCGCCCTACCTGAACCGCGACTTCTTCAGCCGCATGGCCAACACCATGCCTGAAGACTGGTTGCTATTTATCGCCGAGCGCGGTGGCCGGGCCATTGCCGCCAGCTTGATTGCCCTGAACGCCAGTTGTGTGGCTGCTGCCAGTCGGGCAAATACCCACGCAGTTGACCGTGTCGCCTATGGCCGCTATTGGGGCGCGCTGGAACGGGTTGACTGCCTGCACTTTGAAGCCTGCTATTACCAACCGCTGCAATGGTGCATTGCCAACGGCTACCAGCGTTTTGAGGGCGGCGCCCAGGGCGAGCACAAGCTGGCGCGCGCGTTGTTGCCGGTCACCACGAGCAGCGCGCATTGGCTGGCGCAACCGCAATTCATGGCGGCGGTCGGGCGTTATTTAAGTGCCGAACGCGAAGGTATTCAGGGCTATGTGGCAGACCTTGCGCAGCACAGCCCACTGAAGTCGGAACTCAGAGCTGCACCGTGCGCTGCGTCTGAAGCCCGAGCCCCTGCACACCCAAGCTGATAGTCTGGCCTGCGCGCAAAAATACCGGTGGTTTGCGTCCCATGCCGACGCCGGGCGGCGTGCCGGTGCTGATCACATCGCCGCTTTGCAGGCTCATGAAGCGGCTCAGGTAGCTCACCAAAAACGGCACCCGATAGACCATGGTGGCGGTACTGCCGTTTTGCATGCGCTGACCGTCCACGTCGAGCCAGAGCGCCAACTGGTTGGGATCGGGCACCTCGTCAGCGGTCACCAGCCACGGCCCCAGCGGGCCAAAGCTGTCAAAGCCCTTGCCCTTGTCCCAGGTGCCGCTGCGGTTGAGCTGGTAGTCGCGCTCCGAGACATCGTTCATCACGGCGTAGCCGGCCACATGCGCCAGCGCGTTTGCCTCTTCAATATAGCGCCCGCCCTGGCCAATGACCACGGCCAGCTCGACCTCCCAGTCGGTCTTGACCGAGCCACGCGGAATTTGCACCGCATCATCAGGCCCGCACAGCGCGCTGGTCCATTTGTTGAACACCACCGGCTCGGGCGGCACCGGCAAGCCGGATTCGGCCGCATGGTCGGCATAGTTCAAGCCAATGCCGATGCATTTACCCACCTGCCCGACGCACGCGCCCAGGCGCAGGTCTTGCTGCGGCGTACCAGCCACCAGCGGTAAATCTTCCAGCGTGAGGCGACGCAATTTATCGAGGCTGGCGGGCAGCAGCGCGGGGCCGGCTATATCAGCCACCACACCGCTCAAATCCCGAACCCGACCCTGAGCGTCCAGCACGCCCGGCTTTTCCTGACCCGGTGGCCCGTAGCGCAGCAACTTCATGACTGACTTATTTTTCGGTGGCGTTGTAGTTGGCAACGCCGTCCATGATTTCCTTTTTGGCAGACTCGGGGCCTTCCCAGCCCAGAATCTTGACCCACTTGTTGGCTTCGAGGTCTTTGTAATGCTCGAAAAAGTGGGCAATGGTCTTGAGGCGGAACGGGCTCAGGTCTTCGGGTTTTTGCCAGCGGGTGTAGAGCGACAAAATCTTGTCGATCGGCACAGCCAGCACCTTGCCGTCCATGCCAGCTTCGTCTTCCATTTTAAGAATCCCGACGGCGCGGCAGGTCACGACCACACCAGGAATCAGGGGCACGGGCGTGATCACGAGCACATCGACAGGGTCGCCGTCGCCGCTGATGGTGTGCGGCACATAGCCATAGTTGGTCGGGTAGTGCATCGACGTGCTCATGAAGCGATCGACAAAAATCGCGTGGGTGTCGTGGTCCACTTCATACTTCACCGGGTCGGCATTCATCGGGATTTCGATGATCACGTTGAATTCTTCGGGAGCTTTTGGGCCGGGGGTGACGTTATCTAAAGACATTGTTTTCGCCTTATGTAAAGGTTATGGTTTGAGGTAGAGCAGAAACAGTCAGGATTAACCCCGATTTTACTTACTTACCACTTGCGGATGGTGCAATTGGCTTTGATTTGGCGTTATAGTCCGCGCGTTGCCCAATCACTCTCGCTGTACATCAAGATACAACAGTGAGGAAGCAACGCAGCGGTGATGCCGACATGCGTTGCATCACCACCTCGCGAAACAACAGACAGGAGATACATTCATGGCAGGCAACTCAGCGCTGATCTTGGCGCTTATCTGCGGCTTGATCGCCGTCGGCTACGGCTTTTGGGCCCGAAGCTGGATTCTTTCCCAGGACGCAGGCAATGCCCGGATGCAAGAAATTGCCACCGCCATTCAAACCGGTGCGGCAGCCTACCTCGCTCGACAATACAAAACCATTGCTGTGGTTGGCATCGTGCTGACCATCCTGATTGGCGTATTTCTGGACGGCCTGAGCGCGGTCGGCTTCATCATCGGTGCGGTGCTCTCGGGCGCCTGCGGTTTCATCGGCATGAACGTGTCGGTGCGCGCCAACGTGCGCACAGCCCAGGCCGCCACCAAGGGCATTGGCCCGGCACTGGACGTGGCTTTCCGGGGCGGCGCCATCACCGGCATGCTGGTGGTCGGCCTGGGCCTGCTGGGCGTGACCGGCTTCTTCTGGTTCCTGATCGGCAACGGCAACCTGACGCCTGACAAGAATCTGGCGCAAATGCTCAACCCATTGATCGGTTTTGCCTTTGGCTCCTCGCTGATCTCCATCTTTGCCCGTTTGGGCGGTGGCATTTTCACCAAGGGCGCTGACGTCGGCGCCGACCTGGTCGGCAAGGTCGAGGCCGGCATTCCCGAAGACGACCCACGCAACCCGGCGGTGATTGCCGACAACGTGGGCGACAACGTGGGCGACTGCGCCGGTATGGCCGCCGACCTGTTCGAGACCTACGCCGTCACGCTGATCGCCACCATGGTGCTGGGCGCGCTGCTTCTGACCAGCGCCGGCATGAATGCGGTGGTTTATCCACTGGCGCTCGGTGCGGTGTCGATCGTGGCATCCATCATTGGCTGCTTCTTTGTCAAGGCCACGCCCGGCATGAGAAACGTGATGCCGGCACTTTACAAGGGCCTGGCTGTGGCTGGCGTGCTGTCGCTGATCGCCTTCTTCTTTGTCACGCAGTGGCTGATTCCTGACAATGCGATCAAGGCATCCGGCAGCCAGATGGCCCTCTTTGGTGCCTGCGCCGTTGGCCTGATCTTGACCGCCGCGCTGGTCGTCATCACCGAGTACTACACCGGCACGCAATACCAGCCGGTCAAGCACATCGCTGAAGCCTCCACGACCGGCCACGGCACCAACATCATCGCCGGTCTGGGTGTGTCGATGCGCTCCACCGCCTGGCCGGTGCTGTTCGTCTGCTTGGCCATTTACACCGCTTACGCGCTCGGCGGCCTGTACGGCATTGCCATCGCCGCCACCTCGATGCTCAGCATGGCCGGTATCGTGGTCGCACTCGACGCCTACGGCCCCATCACCGACAACGCCGGTGGCATTGCCGAAATGTCCGAGATGCCCAGCAGCGTGCGCGACATCACCGACCCGCTGGACGCTGTGGGCAACACCACCAAGGCCGTCACCAAGGGTTATGCCATTGGTTCGGCCGGCCTGGCCGCGCTGGTGCTGTTTGCCGACTACACCCACAAGCTTGACGTGTATGGCACGCACATCACCTTCGACCTGAGCAACCCGATGGTCATCATTGGCCTGTTCATCGGCGGCCTGATTCCCTACCTGTTCGGTGCCATGGCCATGGAAGCCGTGGGTCGCGCTGCCGGTGCCGTGGTGGTGGAAGTGCGCCGCCAGTTCCGCGACATCAAGGGCATCATGGAAGGCACGGCCAAGCCCGAGTACGACACCGCCGTTGACATGCTGACCACCGCGGCCATCAAGGAAATGATGATCCCGAGCCTGCTGCCCGTGGTGGTGCCGATCCTGGTCGGTCTGATCCTCGGCCCGGCCGCGTTGGGCGGTCTGCTGATGGGCACCATCGTGACCGGTCTGTTTGTGGCAATCTCGATGTGCACTGGCGGCGGCGCCTGGGACAATGCCAAGAAGTACATTGAAGACGGCAACTTTGGCGGCAAAGGCTCAGAGGCGCACAAGGCCGCCGTGACCGGCGACACCGTGGGCGACCCCTACAAAGACACCGCCGGCCCGGCCATCAACCCGCTGATCAAGATCATCAACATCGTGGCGCTGCTGATCGTGCCGGTGATGATGAAAATCCACGGCGCCTAGACGGTAAGTAGCCCAATAAGAAGAACCCGCCTCGGCGGGTTTTTTTATTCATGCCAAAATTCGCCACCACTTAAGGCAAAAGCCTGCATGAACACAATGACTGATCGAGACACCCACCGCGTCATCCCCCTGATGAATGTGCGGCCCACCGGCCTGGCCGTACCCCCTGCGAGCGTTGATCCGGCCAAGCGTCTGCATGCCAACGGCCTGCTGGCCGACACGCGCGGCCGGTCCTTGCGCGACCTGCGCATCAGCGTCACCGACCGCTGCAACTTTCGCTGCAACTACTGCATGCCCAAGGAGATTTTTGGCACCGACTACCCCTACCTCAAACATGCTGACCTGCTGAGCTTTGAAGAAATCACGCGTCTGGCCCGGATCTTCGTGGCGCACGGGGTGCAAAAAATTCGCCTCACCGGTGGCGAGCCGCTGCTGCGCAAAAACCTTGAGCAACTGGTGGCGCAACTTGCCAGCCTGCGCACGCCAGAGGGGCAGCCGCTCGACCTGACGCTGACCACCAACGGCTCGCTGCTGGCGCGCAAAGCCCGGGCCTTGAAGGACGCCGGGTTGCAACGCGTCACCGTGAGCCTGGACGGGCTCGACGATGCGGTTTTTCGCAGCATGAACGACGTCGATTTTCCGGTGGCCAACGTGCTCGAAGGCATTGCCGCAGCGCGCGCCGCGGGCCTGGGGCCGATCAAGATCAACATGGTAGTCAAACGCGGCACCAATGAGCAGGAAATTCTGCCAATGGCGCGCTACTTTAAAGACAGCGGCATGGTGCTGCGCTTCATCGAGTACATGGACGTGGGTGCCACCAATGGCTGGCGCATGGACGAGGTCATGCCCTCCGCCGAAGTGGTGCAGTTGATCGGGTCAGAGCTGCCGCTGGTGCAGCTTGAACCCAGCAACCCGGGCGAGACCGCCTCGCGCTGGGGTTATGCCGACGCTACAGGCCGGCACGACCCGGCGGCCGGCGAAATTGGCGTGATCAGCAGCGTGACCCAGGCTTTTTGCGGCGAATGCAACCGCGCCCGGCTGTCCACCGAGGGTCAGTTGTACCTGTGCCTGTTTGCTTCTCAAGGCTACGACCTGCGCAGCCTGGTTCGCGGCCAGGCGTCTGATGCCGACCTGGCCAGCGCCGTCGGCCACATCTGGCAGGCCAGAGCTGACAATTATTCCGAACAGCGCAGTCAGATGCCCTTTGATTCGGGCGCCCCTGTGAAACGGGTCGAAATGAGCTATATCGGAGGCTAGAAAACACGATGATCAATTCAACAGACATTACAGCGCTCATTTTGGCGGGCGGGCGCGGCTCGCGCATGGGCGGGGTGGACAAGGGCTTGCAAAACTTCATGGGCCTGCCGCTGGCGCTGCACACCCTGACACGCCTGCAAATGGGCGGCGGCGTGGGCGCGGTCATGATCAACGCCAACCGCAACCTGGCTGCTTACGAGTCGTTTGGCGTGCCGGTCTGGCCCGATGTGCTGGCCGACTATGCCGGTCCGCTGGCTGGCTTTCTGACCGGGCTGGAGCGCTGCGAAAGCCCTTACCTGCTGACGGTGCCCTGCGACACCCCGCTGCTGCCACTGGACCTGGCGCAGCGCCTGGCGGCAGCCCTTGAGGCCGAAGACGCCGACATCGCCATGGCGGCTGCCCCCGAGGCCGGCAAAGACGGCCGCATGCAGGTACGCGCGCAACCCGTTTTTTGCCTGCTGCGCACCGAACTGCTGGAAAGCCTGGTGCGCTTCACCCAGGACGGCGGCCGCAAAATTGACGCCTGGACGGCCCTGCACCCCACCGCCGTGGTGGCGTTTGATGCACCCGGCGACGACCCGCAGGCCTTTTTCAACGCCAACACGCTGGCCGAGTTGCAACAACTGGAAAGCCGTGCAGCATGAAATCTCTAGAACAAATAGCCAGTGAACTCGCCGGCTACGACCCGCAGGCACTGAGCGCCGACATGGTCAACAGCTTTTTGGCCAAGCTGGTTGAAGCGGTCACCGAAGTGGAACAAACCGACATCTTCGGCGCGCTTGGGCGCGTGCTGGCGGCCGACATCATCAGCCCCATCAGCGTGCCGCCGCACGACAACTCGGCCATGGACGGCTATGCCTTTGACGGCGCCCAGCTCACTGCCGACGCAGCGCTCAGTCTGAAAGTCATCGGCACCGCGCTGGCCGGCAAAGCCTGGAGCGGCACGGTTCAGCCGGGCGAGTGTGTCAAGATCATGACCGGCGCCATCATGCCCGCGGGCCTGGACACCGTGGTCCCGCAAGAGTTCGCCAGCCTCTTGGGCGACCAGGTCACGGTGCCCAAAAACGTGCTGCAAGCCGGCGACAACCGTCGCTGCCTTGGCGAAGACCTGATGCAAGGCCAGCCGGCATTGCAAAAAGGCGACTTGCTCACCCCCGCCGCGCTGGGGCTGGTGGCCAGCCTGGGCATCTCCACGGTGCCGGTGTTACGCCGCCTGAAAGTGGCTTACTTTTCGACCGGTGACGAAATCCTGAGCTTGGGCGAGCCGTCGCGCGAGGGGGCCGTGTATGACAGCAACCGTTACACCGTGTTTGGCTTGCTGACCCGCCTGGGCTGCGAGGTGATCGACATGGGTGTGGTGCGCGACCAACCCGAAGCGCTGGAGGCCGCCTTTGTGCAGGCCGCCCTGCAGGCCGATGCCATCATCACCAGCGGCGGCGTGAGTGTGGGAGAAGCCGACTACACCAAGGCCATGATGAAG
>NZ_JACUUE010000217.1 GCF_014859475.1 Rhodoferax sp. | reverse complement strand
CCCGAAGTCAATTTCTCGGACGATGGCCCGATGCGCCACCAGCACCTTGGCACCGCAGTCAAGAGGTCTTGAGGGCTTAACCATGGGTAAGCCAACTTTAGACGCGCTGCTGCGCCACTTGATTGCCCGTTGGGAGGGCGAGGTGGTGGAGTTCAAGCGTGCGGGCGACGGGTATTCCACGTCAGATATCGGCAAGTACTTTTCCGCGTTGGCAAACGAAGCGAATCTCCGTGATGAAGAAAAGGCTTGGTTGGTATTTGGTGTTGACAACGCCAGCCGATCCGTGGTGGGTACAAACTACAGGCCAGAGCCTGAGCGACTGCACAGCCTGAAAATGCAAATCTCCGAAGGTACCGAGCCGAGCATCACGCTGCGTGATATCCATGAGCTGCAAACGGCACAGGGCCGGGTTCTGTTGCTGGAAATACCGGCTGCTCCGCAAGGGATGCCCATCGCCTGGAAAGGGCATTACTACGCACGTTCCGGTGAAAGTCTGACTCATCTGGGTTTGGATAAGCAAGACGCTCTGCGCGGGCAGGTGGGGGCAGCTGACTGGACTGCGCAAGTGGTTGCTGGCGCTACCTTGGCAGACCTGGATACCCAGGCGCTGACCAAAGCGCGGGAATCTTTTGCCAGGAAATATGCCAATCGGTTCACGGCGGAAGACGTTACGGCCTGGCCCGACGCGGTTTTTTTGGACCGTGCGCGGCTCACTCAAAATGGACACATTACCCGCGCCACCTTGTTACTGCTGGGCAAGGCGGAGTCAGCTTACCGGCTATCACCGCACCCTGCGCAAATTACCTGGAAGCTCGAAGGTCCAGAGCGAGCCTATTTGCACTTTGCGCCGCCGTTTTTGCTGACCACGACCGAGTTGTACCAAAAGATCCGTAATGTGCCCTTGCGCATATTGCCCGACGATCAACTGGTGCCTGTGGAGGTGGCCAAGTACGATCGCAAGATTGTGCTGGAGGCGCTGCACAACTGCATTGCGCACCAGGATTACGCGCGCAGTGGCCGTGTCCATAAAACCCCGAGGCGCTACCGTAATCCGTTCTTGACGCAGGCCATGGCTGAGTTGAACATGATTGACACCATGGGTTATGGCATTCACGAAATGCATGTGGGTCAGGCACGGCGGTATTTCCCCATGCCCGATTACGACCTGACAGAGCCCCGGGCTGTCAAGATGACGCTTTACGGCGCGGTCGTCGATGTGGCCTACAGCCGTATGTTGATTCAGAAAACCAATTTGCCGCTGGAAGATATTTTGGCTTTGGATCGCGTTCAAAAAAGCTTGCCGATAGATGATTTAGTGGTGAGTCGCTTGCGCCGTGCCAAATTGATTGAGGGACGCAAGCCGCATCTGTACGTGTCTGCAGTTGTGGCGTCTGCCACTGCCGCCAAAGCAAATTACATTAACACGCGTGGACAAGACGACGCGTTTTACGCCAAGTTGGTGTTGGACTATCTTTCCCAGTTTGGAGCCGCTAATCGCCTTGAGATAAACACCTTGCTTTTTGGCAAGCTGAGCGATGCGCTGGATGAAGTCCAAAAACACAACAGAATCAGCAATCTCCTGACCAACATGAGGCGTGCCGGGAGAATCAAGAATACCGGACCACGCAAGGCGCCTCGCTGGGTTCTTGCAGAGAAAATGCAGGATAAAAATTTATAAATGCAGAATAAAACCGCGTTAAAAAATTTCAAGTTGTTGATCTTGATGAGTTTTATAAATTTTCATGGTTGAAATTCATTTCAATAAATAGTATGAAGCAGGCCGCATCTTGAAAAAACACACCCACGCACTTCCCGAAGTCAATTTCTCGGACGATGGCCCGATGCGCCACCTGCATCTTGGCACCGAATGGATCCAGGGTTCGATGTACCTGGACGCGCCCAATGCCCTGGTGCACGAGTACATCCAGCGCATGATGGCCTGGCTGCTGTTTGTGCCGCCCGAGTCGGTGAAAGAGCGCCAAGCCGTTCAACTGGGTCTGGGTGCAGGCTCTCTCACCAAGTTCTGCGCCAAGGAACTGCGCATGCAAACCACCGCCATCGAGCTCAATCCGAAGGTGCTGGCAGCTTGCAAAAGCTGGTTCAAGCTGCCGGCAGAAACCCCCCGCCTGCAGGTGGTGCTGGCCGATGCCGCGCAGGAAATCCAGAACCCTAAATGGTGGGGCACTGTCGATGCCTTGCAGGTGGATTTGTACGATCACGAAGCCGCCGCGCCGGTGCTCGACAGCCTGCCGTTTTACAACCACTGCCGGCGCCTGCTGACGCCTGAGGGCTGCATGACGGTGAACCTGTTTGGCCGCGCGTCGAGCTTTACCCGCAGCGTCGAGAAGATGTCGGCTGCTTTTGGCAAGGATGCCATTTGGGCCTTCAAACCCACGCGCGAAGGCAACACCGTGGTGCTGGCGCAGCACACGCCAAGCCGGCCCAAGCGCGATGTGCTGATGGCGCGCGCCGACCGCATCGAGTTCGAATGGGGCCTGCCAGCGAGCAAATGGGTGCGGGTGTTCAAGCCCATGCTGTCATGATGCAGCGCCCGCCCGCGACATCCCCAGTGCAGCAAGCCCAGGGTCCGCTGGACTGGCGCAACCTGGTGCAGTGGCTGCAGGCCGACGGCCTCATCACGGCGCCGGAGGCGCAGCGCATCCAGTCGCGTTGCGCCCAGGCCGAGAGCGTGCAGCACCCGCTGCTGCGCCTGACCAGCGTCGGTGTGCACCGCGCCAGCGACGACAAGGCCATGGGCATGGAGGCACTGGTGCAATGGCTGGCGCCGCGCGCTGGGCTCGGCTATTTGCGCATCGACCCGCTCAAGGTCGATGTGGCCAAGGTGGCCGACATCATGAGCCCGGCCTATGCCGAGCACCACAAAATATTGCCGGTGCAGGTGAGCGCACAAGAGGTGGTAGTGGCGACCGCCGAGCCGTATCTGACCGACTGGGTGGCCGAGGTGGAGCGCCAGGCCAGGCGCAGCGTGCGCCGCGTGCTGGCCAATCCGCAGGACATCGCCCGCTTTACCGCCGAGTTTTTTGCGCTCGCCAAGTCGGTGCGTTCAGCCAGCAAGGCGGGCAGCAACGCGGGCTCCAGCTTTGAGCAACTGGTGGAACTGGGCAAAAGCAACAAGCAGCTCGACGCCAACGACCAGAGCGTGGTGCAGGTGGTGGACTGGCTCTGGCAATATGCCTTTGACCAGCGCGCCAGCGACATTCACCTGGAGCCACGGCGCGAGCAGGGCGTGATCCGCTTTCGCATCGACGGCGTGCTGCACCCGGTGTACCAGATGCCGATGGGCGTGCTGGCTGCCATGACGGCACGCATCAAGCTGCTCGGGCGCATGGACGTGGTCGAAAAACGCCGCCCGCAGGACGGCCGCATCAAGACGCGCAACCCGAGCGGTGACGAGATCGAAATGCGCATCTCGACGTTGCCCACCGCGTTTGGCGAAAAGATGGTGATGCGCATTTTCGACCCCGAGACCACGGTCAAGGACCTCGATGCGCTGGGCTTCTCGGCGCACGACGCGCAGCGCTGGGAGGCGCTGGTCAAGCGCCCCAACGGCATCATTCTGGTGACCGGCCCCACCGGCTCGGGCAAGACCACCACGCTCTATTCCACGCTGAAGCGCGTCGCCACCGAAGAGGTCAACGTGAGCACGGTGGAAGACCCGATCGAGATGATCGAGCCGGCGTTCAACCAGACCCAGGTGCAGCCGCAGCTTGACTTCGGCTTTCCCGAAGGCTTGCGCGCGCTGATGCGGCAAGACCCCGACATCATCATGGTCGGCGAGATTCGCGACCAGGCCACCGCCGAGATGGCGGTGCAGGCGGCGCTCACCGGGCACCTGGTCTTTAGTACGCTGCACACCAACGACGCACCGAGCGCAGTCACCAGGCTGATGGAGCT
>NZ_JACUUE010000216.1 GCF_014859475.1 Rhodoferax sp. | reverse complement strand
AGCCGTCACTGCGAGCGTAGCGCGGCAGTCCATGCAGTCCGGGGTCATGGATTGCTTCACTTCGTTCGCAATGACGGGGCTGTTCATGGAAAGCCCCCCGAATCAGGCCCGATGCCGCACACGGACCTTGAACCGAGACTTCGTCATCGCGAGCGTAGCGCGGCGATCCATGACTTCCGGGTGCATGGATTGCTTCACTTCGTTCGCAATGACGGGGCCGGGGTTCGCAATGACGGGGCCGGGGTTCGCAATGACGGGGTTGTTCATGGAAAGGCGCGAAGCGGCGTGGCAATCCACCCCTATGCGCGCAATTTTGCGATGTAAGCAGGCAGGAAGCCTGTCCTGTTTAGAGGTAAGCCACCGGCACCGCTGTGACACTTTGCGACAAGGGAGTATCGCGCTCTACCAGGCACAGCACTGCTCCCGGTCCAATGGTCTTGCCAAGTTTGTCGAGCACGGCAAACTGGCGCCTGGCGTTTTGTGAGGGCGACGCCGTCTTTTTTATTTCTACCGGATACAAGGTGTCGCCAGACTCGATCAACAAGTCCACCTCCTGCTGGTCGGTGTCGCGGTAAAAGTAGAGGTTGGCCTCCAGGCCGTTGTGCCAATAGCTCTTCACGATCTCACTGACCACCCAGGTCTCCAGCATCGCGCCCGACATGCTACCTGCTTCCAGAGAGGCGGCATCAGGCCACTTGGTCAAATAAGCCGCCAAACCCGTATCGAGAAAATAAAGCTTGGGCGTTTTGACCATCCGTTTGGTCAGATTGGTGTGATACGGCTGCAGCAAAAAGACCAGGCCAGAAGTCTCCAGTACCGACAACCAGGCCTTGGCGGTCTTGTTGTCAACATCCACATCCCGTGCCAGGTTGGCGTAGTTGAGCAACTGCCCGGTTCTGGCCGCCACTGCCGCCAGAAAGCGGTTAAACGCCAGCTGATCGGAAACTTTCAGCACATCCTGCACGTCGCGCTGAATGTAGGTCTGGATGTAGGAGCGGTAAAACAAGTCCCGCGTTTTGGCCCCTTGCGCAACAAGCCGGGGGAACGAACCCAGCCAGATTTGCCGAAAAACCGCCATCAGCGGCTTGGGCGCATTGGCACTGGCGGCGCGGGCAGCGGAGACCCATTGCGCAGTGGGCACAAAAGGCTGCGACAAGACAGCGCGCCCATCCAGCTCCGCTTGTGACAACCCGAGCAAATCAACAATCGCCACCCGCCCCGCCAGGCTCTCGGTAATGCCATGCATCAGCTCGAACTTTTGCGACCCAGTGAGCCAGAACAGACCATTGCGCTTATCCCGATCCACCATGATCTTGATGGCACTGAACAACTCAGGCGCGTACTGGATCTCGTCAATGACCAGCGGCGGCTGCCAGGTTTGCAAGAAAAGCGCAGGGTCGCGCCGCGCCAATGCGCGCGCATCCATGTCGTCCAGCGTCACGTAAGCCCGCGGCGCCTGCGTGCCCCCTTTGGCGCAAATTTCGAGCAGGGTCGTTTTACCCACTTGCCGGGGGCCAGTTACCATCAAGACAGGAAAGCTGTCACTGATCGCGTGAATAGTTTTTGAAAGTGTGCGTGGGTACATTTGTGGCGTTTATGTTGGAATTAAATTCCAGTATAAACGAATAATTGACATCCCCGAGACACCGCAAACGGGCTTTGACCAAAGGCTGCGTCATTGCGAACGCAGTGAAACAATCCATGAGGCCCGGTTAATAATGCCAGCATGCTAACCCACCCCCAGCCATGACACTTCCTCCCCCGCACAGCCGCACCGGCTACTCGGCGGTGGCGTGGCTGTTTGTGCTTTACGTGCTGTTTGTGGTTTACGGCAGTCTGGTGCCGTTGGAGTATGTGGATCGTTCGCTGGCTGACGCGGTTCAGGCGTTCAGGAATATCCCGTTTCTGACCCTTGGCGTTGCCTCGCGGGCCGACTGGGTTGCCAATGGCGTGCTTTATGTGCCGGTCGGGTTTTTGACTGCGGCGGTGCTGCTGCAGTCGTATTCAAGGCTACCGCGCGTTTTGTTGTTTATGGTGGCCGCTGCTTTTTCAATGGCACTGGCGGTTGCGGTTGAATTTACGCAGTTGTTTTTCCCGCCACGCACGGTTTCACTCAACGACCTTATTGCCGAAGGCATCGGCAGCCTGATCGGCGTGGCGCTGGCGGCACGGTTTACGGGTTGGCTGCGGTCGCTGTTTGCGTCATTTTTTGGCGATACGGAGCGGCTTAAAAAACTTGCCCTGGAGGGCTACGCCGTTGCCTACATTGCTTTTGCGCTTTTCCCGTATGACTTGCTGCTGTCGGGGATCGAGGTGCAGGCAAAATTTGACTCTGACAGTTGGGGCTGGTGGCTGGCCGGCAACAGCCCCAGGCCCATGCTGCTGGGCCTGCAAATGCTGGCTGAGGCGGCCTTGACGCTGCCCTTTGGCTTTTTGCTGGCACGTCTCAGTGCGCACCGTGTGCCGGGTTATGCCAAAGCGGTGCTGCTGGGTGCGGCGCTGGGCATCTTGATTGAAACCGCGCAGTTCTTCATTGCCTCGGGCATTTCGCAAGGCATGTCGGTGCTGACCAGAGCCTTGGGCCTTGGCGCCGGGTTGGCGCTTGCCAGGTACAGCGCGCGGTGGACGGCAGACAACATCAGCACAGGCCTGCGCCGCTACACGCTGCCCTTGGTTGCCGCCTATGTGCTGGCCATGTTGGAGATCAATGGCTGGCTCACCACCCATTGGCAGGGTCTGCGCGTGGCGCAGGGGCAGCTTGAGCAGCTCAGCGTCATCCCTTTTTACTACCACTACTACACCACCGAGGCAAAAGCGCTGTTCAGCCTTGCTGCGGTGAGTTTGTCTTATGTGCCGATTGGGGTCTTGGCGTGGGCGCATCGGCGTACGCCCGGGTTTGCGCTGGTTGTGTCCCTGGCGTTGGCAACTTGTATTGAATTGGGCAAACTCTTTTTGCCGCCCTCGCACCCTGATTTGACCAACTTGCTGCTGGCCAGCGCGGCCAGCTGGTTCACGGTCACGCTGCTGCGCCGGGTCACGATGCCAAGGGTCATGGATTGCCGCGCTTCGCTCGCAATGACGGGTTCCACCGCGTCATTGCGAGGAGCGCCAGCGCCGTGGCAATCCATGCCCCCTGACTCCCTGCACCCTATACCCATCTGGCTGTTCTTATGCCTGCTGGCAACCGCCATCTGGGTGTTCAACTTCCCAGCCTTTCCCTGGTTGGTGGGCCTGGTGCTGGCTGCCTCTGCGGTGGCCGTCTGGTATCGCCCCATCTGGGCCTTTGTCATCATTCCTGCAGCCTTGCCGGTGTTTGACCTCGCGCCCTGGAGCGGGCGCTTTTTTCTGGACGAATTCGACGCCCTTTTGCTGATTTGCCTGGCGGTGGCCTACAACCGTGCTCCCGCGCCATCCCTCAAACTGCTCAAGCCCGATCTTGCCCTAGCACTGGTGGGTGGCCTGGTCGCACTGAGCTTTGTCATCAGCGCCATTCTGGGCTTGCAGGCCGCAGGCTTGCCAGATACCAACTCATTCAACAGCTACTTCAGCCCCTACAACGCCCTGCGCATTGTCAAAGGCGCGGTGTGGGCGGCATTGTTCATTGGCTTGTTCAGGCGCTTTGGCGCGGCCGGCATCGATGCGCGCCGCCCCTTTGCATGGGGCATGGTGGCAGGGCTTGGGCTGACGGTGGCGGTGATTGTGTGGGAGCGCCTGGCCTTCAGCGAACTCTGGAACTTTGCCGACGGTTACCGCGTGACCGGCCCGTTTTCGGCCGGCCATACCGGCGGCGCCTATGTTGACGGCTACCTGGCTGCCGCCATGCCGTTCCTGATGGTGCTGACCTTTGCGGCCCGGCGCTGGCAAAGCCGGGTGGCTGGCGTCTTGCTCATGCTGGCGGCCAGCTACGCCCTGTTGGTGACGTTTTCG
>NZ_JACUUE010000215.1 GCF_014859475.1 Rhodoferax sp. | reverse complement strand
GCTGTTCATGGAAAGCGTAGCGCGGCAGTCCATGCAGTCCGGGGACATGGATTGCTTAACTGCGTTCGCAATGACGGACGAAAGTCGCAATGACGGTCACTTTTGCAATGACGGTTCTATTTGCTGCGATCAGGCAAAGTAAGCCGCCACAAAATCCTCAAAGGGCTCTTGCGGCGTCGCGTCCAGCTGCTGCTGCGCCGCGAGCGACTGCTGCACGCTGGCTTTGAATTTGGCCAGGGTTTCGGCTGGCAGGGCGGTGGCTTGCAGGCTTTGGGTGTGGCGCGTGGACATCGCAAAGGCAAAGTTGAAATAGCCGCCGTGCCGCTTGACGGCCTCGAGCACCTGGGCTGACGGCGTGCGCTCTGGCTCGTCGATGCGCAGGCGCAGCTCCTGCATGGCCGCCTGGTAGCGCTGGCCACCGTAGGCGCTGTCGAGCATGGCGGCAAACGGCGCCATGTCGTTAAACAATTCATGCGCCAGCGTGCGCAGTGGTTGCTCGTGGTTGTGCACCAGCAGTTGCAGGTCGGGCTGGCGGCCACGCGTGACCACGCGGTGTTTGTTTTCGTCGTTTTCGCCTTGCTCACGGCTGGTGATGGGCGGGCTGGCGCGAAACAGGCACATCAGCATCAGCACGTCGGCAAACAGGCTTTGCTCGGGCGCAATGCCGATGTCAATGAACGGGTTGAGGTCGAACAGCCGCATCTCCAGGTACTGCACGCCCAGCGTGCGCAGCGCCTTGGCCGGGCGCATGCCATCAGGAGCCACACGTTTGGGCCGCATGGGCGCATAAAACTCGGCCTCCAGTTGCAGCAGGCTGTCGCTGAGCTGCTTCCAGTGCGCGCCCTCACGCACGCCGAGCTCGGTGTAATAGGGGTCGGGTGTGCGGATGGCCGCTTCCAGCCCATCGGTGTACTCAGCCATCGAGTTGAAGTTGATGTTGAGCTGGTCTTGCGCGTGGTTCTGGTAGCCCAAGTCGCTCATGCGCAGGCTGGTGGCATAGGCGCCGTGCAGGGTGCCGGGCACCAGTTCGGTCAGGTCGCTGGGGTGGCCCTGCAAGAACGACTGGCACACCGCCGGCGAGGCGCCAAACAGGTAGGGCACCAGCCAGCCGTAGCGCAGGAAATTGCGGATCAGGCCAAAGCTGCGCTGGTCGATGAAGTCCTGCAAGTTGGCCGCGCCGCCGCAGCAGTCGCGCAGGCTGAGCCAGAAGGCTTGCGGCAGCGACCAGTTGTAGTGCGCCCCGGCAATGGTCTGCATGGCGCGGCCATAACGCAGCCCCAGGCCCTCGCGATAGACCATCTTGAAGCGCGCCGCGTTGGTGCTTCCGTAGTCGGCAATGGCAATGTCGGCGTCGGTGCCAATCTTGCACGGCATGGAGCCGGCCCAGAGCAACTCGCCTTCGAGCTGCTGGGCGCTGAAACGGTGAATGTCTTTTAAAAATTCCAGCGGAAAACCCGGCGCGCTCGACGGTGGCGTGATGAACTCCAGCAGCGCCTCGGCGTAGTCGGTGGTGATCCAGGGGTGGGTCAGTTTGGCGCCCAGCGCCCTTGGGTGCGGCGTTTTGGCGAGCTGGCCGGCGCGGTCAATGCGCAGGCATTCGCGCTCAAAACCGCGCTGGATGCCGCGCAGCAATTGGGCTTGGGGGGCTTCGGAAAACTGGCGGACTTCGTTGCAACAGGTAAATTTCAGCATGACTAAGGTTTTGTCGGATTCGCAGGCGCAGAGTATGGCAGTTTTGCCAAACGCCCGGCCGCGCCAGTGTCGCCCGGTCGTGGAACAATGCGCACATGTCTTACCTGCCTGCTTTCATCGCGCCCATGCGCTTTACCGACCCCAATGCGGCTTTGGCGCAGGTTCGGCTGATTTATGACAACAGCATTGCCCACCTGCGCCAGGCCATGCAGCGCTACGTGGCGGGCGAAGACCTGCCCGGCCATGCGCGCGCCTGCTACCCGTTTGTGCGCGTGCAGACCGACACCGTGACACGCCAGGCCTCCAGGGAATCAGCGCGTCTGAGCTATGGTTTTGTGGCCGGCCCAGGCCGCTTCGAGACCACCCTGACCCGGCCCGACCTGTTCGCCACCTATTATCTGGCGCAGTTTGCCCTGCTGCTCGACAACCATGGCGTTGCATTGGAGGTGGGCACCAGCAACCAACCGATTCCGGTGCATTTTTCCTTTGCCGAGCATGACCATGTGGAGGGCAGCCTGAGCCCGCAGCGCCGCCAGTTGATGCGTGACGTGTTTGACCTGCCCGACCTGGCCGCCATGGACGACGGCATTGCCAACGGCACCTTCGAGCCCAAGCCCGGCGAACCTCTGCCCTTGTCGCTCTTTACCGCGCCGCGGGTGGATTACTCGCTGCAGCGCCTGCGCCACTACACCGGCACCGGCCCAGAGCATTTCCAGAACTTTGTGCTGTTCACCAATTACCAGTTCTACATTGACGAATTCATCGCGCTGGGTCATGCGGCCATGCAGGACAGCGCCAGCGAATACATCGCCTTTATCGAGCCGGGCAACGTGGTCACGCAAAAAGTAGCCGTCGCTGCGCGTCTCGCGATGACGGCTCAAGGCAAAGCGCCGCCCCGCTTGCCGCAAATGCCTGCTTACCACCTGGTGCGAGCCGACGGCAGCGGCATCAGCATGGTCAACATTGGTGTCGGCCCGGCCAACGCCAAGACCATTACCGACCACATTGCCGTGCTGCGCCCGCACGCCTGGATCATGCTGGGCCACTGCGCCGGCCTGCGCAGCAGCCAGCAACTGGGCGACTACGTGCTGGCCCATGGCTATGTGCGCGAAGACCATGTGCTTGACGAAGAGCTGCCGTTGTGGGTGCCGATTCCGGCATTGGCCGAGGTGCAGGTGGCGCTTGCCACGGCGGTGTCGCAGGTGACGCAACTCAAGGGCCTGGCGCTCAAACACATCATGCGCACCGGTACCGTGGCCAGTACCGACAACCGCAACTGGGAGCTGCTGCCCGACAACGGCCCGCAGCGCCGTTTCAGTCAGAGCCGGGCGGTGGCACTCGACATGGAAAGCGCCACCATAGCCGCCAACGGTTTCCGCTTTCGCGTGCCCTACGGCACCCTGCTGTGCGTCAGCGACAAACCGCTGCACGGCGACATCAAGCTGCCCGGCATGGCCAACACCTTTTACCGCGAGCGCGTGGACCAGCACCTTCGCATCGGTATGCGCGCGCTGGAGTTGCTGCGCGAACAAGGCATCGACCAGCTCCACAGCCGCAAACTGCGCAGCTTCGCCGAGGTGGCGTTTCAGTAAAAAAATCAGTCATGTCCACCCTGTTGCACATAGAACGCCTGGACGCAGTGGTGCGCGCGCTGCTCAGTAGCGGTGCCACCAGCGTGCTTGACCTCGGTTGCGGGCCGGGCGAGCTGCTGCTGCGCCTGCGCGAACACCCGCAGTTTGTGCGACTGCTGGGCATCGACATCGACCAACGCGCGCTGGCTGATGCGCGATCTGCGCTTGGCCTGGACTGGCTGCACCCCGAGCCGCGCTTGAGTGTGCGCCTGGGCTCGTTTGAAGAAGTGGATGCCGGGCTGAAAGGCTTTGATGCCGCCGTGATGCTGGAGACCATCGAGCACATCGACCCCGGCCATCTGCCCCGGGTCGAGCGCGCGGTATTTGCCGGCATGCACCCGCGGCTGCTGTTGGTGACCACGCCGAATCAGGAATACAACGTGCTGCACGGCATGGCGGCAGGGTGCAAACGTCATCCGGGGCACCGCTTTGAGTGGACCCGTGCCCAGTTCCAGGATTGGGCCAATGGTGTGGCGCAGCGCCAAGGCTACAGCGTCAGTTTTTCAGACCTCGGCCCGCACGACCCGGTGCGCGGCAGCTCGACGCAGATGGCGAGTTTTGAAACCTGAGACCAACTGATGAGCCGTCATGGCGAATCTCATCGTCATTGCGAACGAAGTGA
>NZ_JACUUE010000030.1 GCF_014859475.1 Rhodoferax sp. | reverse complement strand
GCGTCGCGCACATCGGCCACGGCTTGCTGGCCAAAGTCGGGGCGCGCCAGCCATGCCAGAACGCGCCTGGCAGCGTCGCTGGCCGTGCTGAGTTGCCCGGCGGCCTTGAGTTGTGCAAAGGCGGCCTGGTCTGGAAAAGCGGCCGTATCGGCGCTGCGCAGCTGCACCTGCATGTCGGTGTCGATGACGCCGGGTGCCAGCGCGCAGACCCGGGCACCGTTGGGGCGCTGCGCCTCATCGAGCGCCAGGCAGCGGGTGAAATGGTCCATGCCGGCCTTGGCTGCGCAATAAGCGGCCTGCGATGCCATGGCGCGGCGTCCCAGGCCTGAGGAAATGTTGAGCACCTTGCGTGGCACGGTCCAGCCCTCTGTCGCGTTCAGAAAGATTGCCGTAAGCAGCAGCGGGGCTTCCAGGTCCACGCGCAGTGCCTGCGCCAATTCTGCTGGATCACTGTCGCGCAACGGTACCACGGCCGGGATCACGCCGGCGTTGTTAATCAGGGTGACGCTTGTGATTTGGGCTGGGTCAAGGCCGCACAGCCATGCCTTGAGTCGGCTGGCGGCTGGCTCGGTGGCTGACAGGTCCATTGCCCATTGTTCCAGCAGGCAGGCGCGCTGGTTGGCTGCCAGGGTCAGTGTGGGATTGGCATGGCGCGAGATGCACAGCAGGCGGTTTTCTGGATGCAAAAGTTGCTCGGCCATGGCCAGGCCCATGCCGCGTGAGGCGCCGGTGATGATGTAGAGATGGCTTGTCATGTTTGGGTGGCTGAGTTGATGGTGGTCAAATTTTCCTTGATCCGTGGGCGGGATGAGGCGGCCAACCTTAGCGGGTGCACCGGGTGGTCAAAACGGTGGTTCGCTGGAAAACACCATAGTCTGCTGGTTGACGGGGTGGGTCAGTTCGAGCCGCGTGGCGTGCAGCAGCAGGCGCTCTGCCTTGGCAAGGCTGGCTGGCGTGCCGTACAAGGCATCACCCAGGATGGGATGTTGAATGGCTTGCAAATGCACCCGCAACTGGTGCGAGCGGCCGGTCACCGGCTCCAGTTCGAGGCGTGTGGTTTGCTCTGCAAGATTGTGGCCGAGCACACGCCAGCGCGTGCGGCTGGGTTTGCCTTGCGGGTCGATGATGCGCCTGGGCCGGTCGGGCCAGTCCAGCAGAATGGGTAAATCGATTTCGGCCCATGCGTCTTCAGGTGCCTCCAGCAAACCATCCACCACCGCTACGTAACGCTTGTGGACTTGTCGACTGGCAAAGGCTTCGCTCAAGACGCGCTGCGCGCTTGCGCCGCGTGCCATCACCAGCAAGCCTGAGGTCGCTTGGTCGAGCCGGTGCACCACCAGCGCGTCGGCGTAGCGCCGTTGCACCCGCCTGCTCAGACAGTCCTGCTTGTCGGCACCCTTGCCAGGCACGCTCAACAGGCCGGCGGGCTTGTCCAGCACCAGCAGGGCGTTATCCGCGTGAAGCACGTGCAATTTGCAGCCTGCGGATAAGTCATTCACGTGAAAGAACGTTGTCATTGCGAACGAAGTGACGCAATCCATGACCCCGGAAGTCATGGATCGCCACGCTTCGCTCGCGATGACGAAGTCTCTGTTCAAGGTCCGTGTGCGGTATCGGGTCGGATTCGGATGGCTCGCAATGTCCGGGATGGTTCGCAGTGACGGGAAAGCGGCAATGACGCTAATCAGCGTGGGGCGTTTTTCAGCTTGCCGCGAACCGGCACCACGGTGGTGACGGTGGGGCGCACCGCGTCAGCCGACACGGGCTTGGGCGGCGAGGTGTCCTTTTTGGGTTTCTTGACCATTTTGTTGTTGCCTTGTTGACCTTTTGCCATGCTGTGCTCCTGAGTTTGGGGTTTGCGGGTTGAAATGTGCGTTGTATCTTTTGCATTATCGACTGGCCTGATGCCCGCGCGGCTGTTGGCCATGCGTTACCGGGCAACTTGGTAGTCAAGTTGCTGTCATGGAAAAAGGCTAAGCTGCTAATTCAGCCAATTGCGAAATTACTAAAATCAACCGGGGTCCGGATGCCCGTGCCCCGTCTCTACCTGTTGAGGACTCCCAGCATGACCCCTGAAGAAAAAGAACCCAAAAAGGTGATCCCCATTGCCGTGGCGGAGCCAGACGAGGAATTGGTGTCGCTCTATGCGGCGCCTCAAAAAATTTACCCGCGCAGCGTCTCGGGCGTTTTCTCGAATTGGCGCTGGATCATGGTCTGGGTGACGCAAATCATTTTCTACGGTCTGCCCTGGCTCGAGTGGGGTCAGCGCCAGGCGGTGCTGTTTGACTTGAGCGTGCGCCGCTTCTACATTTTTGGCTTGGTGCTGTACCCGCAAGATTTTATTTACCTCACCGGCTTGTTGATCATCTCGGCCTTGTCGCTGTTCCTGTTCACCGCCGTGGCAGGGCGCTTATGGTGCGGTTTTGCCTGCCCGCAAACGGTGTACACCGAAATCTTTTTGTGGATAGAAAAGAAGCTCGAAGGTGACCGGTCGGCCCGCATGCGCCGTGACGACGGCCCGATGACGGCCGAAAAATTCGCCCGCAAGGCGGGCAAGCAATTTTTGTGGATTGCGTTTGCCTTCTGGACCGGCTTTACCTTTGTCGGCTACTTTGTGCCGATGCGCGAGATGGTCGGCGCTTTTCTGGGCGGCCAGCTGGCGGCCTGGGAATTTTTCTGGGTCTTCTTTTACGGCTTTGCTACTTATGGCAACGCCGGTTTCATGCGCGAACAAGTTTGTAAGCACATGTGCCCGTATGCGCGCTTTCAGAGCGCCATGTTTGACACCGACACGCTGATCGTGACCTACGATACCGAGCGCGGTGAGCCACGCGGTGCCCGCTCCAGAAAGGCCGACCTCAGCACCCTGAACCTGGGCGCTTGTGTGGACTGCAGTTTGTGTGTGCAGGTGTGCCCCACGGGCATCGATATCCGCAACGGCCTGCAATACGAGTGCATTGGCTGCGGTGCCTGCGTTGACGTGTGCGATACGGTGATGGACAAGGTGGGCTATCCGCGTGGCCTGATCAAATACTCGACCGAAAACGCCATGAAAAACCACTGGACCAAAGAGCAGACCGTGAAACGGGTGTTCCGTCCACGGGTGCTCATTTACACCGCTATCCTGCTGGCGATTGTGACGGCCATTTTTGTCAGCCTGGCCACGCGCACGCCGTTCAAGGCCGACGTGGTGCGCGACCGGGGCGTGATGGCGCGTGTGGTCGAGGCCGGCAAGGTCGAAAACGTGTACCGTATTCAGGTGATGAACGCCACTGAAGCCGACCAGCGCTACAAGATTTCGGTGGAAGGACTCCCGGGCATCCAAATCATGTCGGAAAATACCGTCAGCATTGCGTCCACCGAGGCGCGTTGGGTTGCGGTGCGGGTCCAGGTGCCGCCAGAGGCCGACAAGCCCGGTTCGCATGAAATTCACTTCATCATCGAATCGCTCGACAGCCCGGGCCGCTTGCGCGAAGAGTCCAAGTTCATCATTCCGTCGTGACCCCGACTGGTTTGCCTCACGCCAGGTAAAACCAGCCGGCGGTGGCGGTCAGACCGATGCAAAAATGAAAAGCGGTCCAGCGCAAAAAGTGATTGCGCAGCGCCTGGGGTGACAGGGCGGAAATTAAAAACAGCCGCCCGTCACGGGGTGCACGCAGCAGGTGAACGCCCGGCTGCTGGCGCATGTCGCGGTGCTGGCGCTGCACCGTGCGGGTGGCCAACTGGCGGGCCTGCTCCCATTCATGCAGGTCGATGGTGCCGTTGCGATCCAGGTCGAAGCGCCGGTGCAAGTCGGCGGGGTCCTGCTTCCAACTGGTCAGCAGCGAGACCACGTCTTCGCGCAGGCTCAAAACAGTGCTTGATCCGCTCAGCGTAGCAAAGTCGCCCAGCAGGTAAATCCGGCCGCCGCCAAAAAGACACTCCTCCACCAGCTTGTCCTGCCCTGGGTAACTGGTGCGCACCTCGGCACCCACCACCTCGGCATGGTCAGGGTCAACTGTGCACACGCCGGTGGCATCGCTGATGTCAAAGGTGCTGCTGCTCACACCACTGTCGATCTGGCGCCACTCCCGTTTGGCGTTGTCCCTTGAATACAAGCGGTAGCGGTACCAGATGCAGGCAATGCCGCCCAGCGGGGTAACGATGAGGTGTTCCGGGCTGACGCTGGCGCGACCCATGAGTTCGACATAACCCTGTGCCGCCGAGCCAATGCGCGAGGTGGCCATCTCGGCAATGGCCCGGGCGCGGCGCAGGTTGCCCAGCCAGGCCACAGCCGCCAGCAGCGCCATGCCTGCCAGGCACCAGCGCGCCTGCGCCCCAGGGCCTGACTGCACCGCCCCGGCAATCAAACCAAAATACAGTGCACTGACCAGTCCGGTCAGGTTCAGCCCCAGGTGCTGCAAGCCGCGCAAGCCGCGCACCAGCATGGCGTCAGGCCTTGAAGCGCTCGCCGATGTCCACGTCTTTGAGCTCGGTGGCGGCAAACTTCAACAGATCGAAAGCCTTGAAATTAAACGCCCTGGCCACCAGGACGCCTGGAAACTGCGCAATGGCCACGTTATTGATGTTGACGCTTTCGTTGTAAAACTCGCGCCGGTCAGCAATGGCGTTTTCCAGCCCGCTGATGCGTGACTGCAGGTGCAAAAACTGCGCGTTCGCCTTGAGCTCGGGGTAAGACTCGGCCAGCGCAAACAGTTGCCCTAAACCGCTGCGCAAGGCACCTTCGGCCAACCCCAGCGCGCCCATGTTGTGCGATTGTTGCGCCTCTGCCACGCGCGATCTGGCTTGAATGACTTTTTCGAGCGTGCTCTGCTCGTATTGCATGTACTGCTTGCAGGTGTCCACCAACTTGGGCAGCTCGTCGTGGCGTTGCTTGAGCAGCACGTCGATGTTGGCCCACGCCTTGGACACGGCGTTTTTTACGTTCACCAGGCTGTTGTACAAAGTGATCGCATAGACCACGACCAGCGCCAGCACAATCCAGACAATAGCATTCATGAAACGCTCCTTATGGTTGAGCAGGGATTGTGCTACAGGCGGCCTTTGGGCAGCCGCAGAACGGCGGCACAGGGGGCGTTAGCATCCTAAAATTCGAGTTTAATTGGGCACCATGATGAAAATTCTTATTTGTAACGACGATGGCTTTCGGGCGCCCGGCATTGTGGCGCTTTATGAAGCGCTCAAGGACGTGGCCACCGTCGAGGTGGTGGCCCCGGAGCACAACAACAGCGCCAAGTCCAACGCGCTCACGCTGCACACGCCGCTGTATGTGCAGCACGCGCCCAACGGCTTTCGCTATGTCAACGGCACGCCGGCCGACTGCGTGCACATCGCCCTGACCGGGTTGCTCGACTACCGGCCCGACCTGGTGCTGGCGGGCATCAACAACGGTGCCAACATGGGCGACGACACCATCTACTCCGGTACCGTGGGTGCCGCCATGGAGGGGTATCTGTTCGGCATCCCGGCCATTGCTTTCTCCCAGGTTGAGCGCGACTGGCGCAATCTGGATGCAGCAGCCGTCAAGGCGCGTGACCTGGTGCTGCAAATGGGACAGCAAAACCTGATTGGCAGCACGCCCTGGTTGCTCAACGTCAACATCCCCAACCTGCCGCTGGCCGAGATGGGCCATTTGAAACTGTGCCGCCTGGGCCGGCGCCATTCTGCCGAGAAGGTGATCACGCAGATGAGTCCACGCGGCGAGACCATGTACTGGATTGGCGCGGCGGGCTCAGTCAAGGACGAGGCCGAGGGCACCGACTTCTCTGCCACCACGCAGGGCCATATTGCCATGACACCGCTCAAAGTCGATCTGACCGACCATGACCATTTAAGTTACTGGGCCCAAACAGCGGTCAAACTGGCTGATCTGGTGGACTGATGGCGCTGTCCAACCCGAGCGGCACCAGGCAACGGCCCGGCTTTCCGGCCAAGCTTGAGTCGCGCACTGAGTCGGTCCCAGCTGCGCGGCCAGCCATCAAAGTACGGCAGCTTGCCGACCAAAGGCAAGCCATCCATGTGGTCCACGGCGTGGGTCTTGATTCCAGCGCAGTGCGCCAAAACATGGTGGCCAAGCTGGCGCAACAGGGCATGTCGATTCCTGCCGTATTGCAGGCCATGGGCAGCATCGAGCGGCACCGTTTTGTCGATACCGCGCTGGTGAACCAGGCCTACGAGGACACCAGCTTGCCGATTGGCCTGGGGCAAACCATTTCCAAACCCGGTGTGGTTTGCAGGATGCTGGAACTGCTGCACCAGGGCCGACCCGGCCGCCTGGGACGGGTGCTGGAAATCGGCACTGGTTGCGGTTACCAAGCGGCGCTGCTGAGCCTGCTGTGCACCGAGGTGTATTCGATCGAGCGCCTGCGCGGCTTGCATGACAAAGCGCGCGACAACCTGCGCCATTTGCGGCTGGCCAATGTGCACTTGCTGTTTGGCGACGGCACGCCGGGCTATGCCAGGGGCGCGCCCTATGCGGGCATCATTGCGGCAGCCGGCGGCGAGGCGGTGCCGCAGGCCTGGATCGACCAGTTGGCCGTGGGTGGCAGGCTGGTGGCGCCGGTGTCTGCCGGCGCTGCAAACGCGGGCAAACAGGTGTTGCTGGTGATCGACAAAACACCACAAGCTGTGGTTCAGACCGTGATGGAGGGCGTTTACTTTGTCCCCTTAAAATCGGGCATTGCATGATGGGGGTAGATATGACGGGTTTGAAAAGATGCTTGAGTTTGTCGTTGGTATCGACGTGTGTGCTGTTGACGCTGGTAGCCTGCGGTACCAGAACCACTAACCGTGCGCCGGTGGAGGAGCGCATGGCCGGGAGCAGCGCGCCTGTTGGCACTGAGGTACTCGTCAAGCAACCCCAGGGCTTCGAGAATGCGGGCAAGCCGGGCTATTACGCCGTCAAACCGGGCGACACGCTGACACGCATTGCCTTGGAAAATGGCCAGAGTCCGAGTGATATTGCCTTGTGGAGCCAACTGGAAGATCCCAACCGCATTGAAGTGGGTCAGATTTTGCGCATCGTGCCGCCGGTAACCCAGGAGGTTGTGGTTCAGGCTGTGACCAAGCCGGTCGTCAGTGCCGGTAGCCTGAACAAGCCAGCTGCTGTCGCACCCACTCCAGTTTCCCCGGTGAAGTCCAGTGCCACGCCCGTGCCGGCAACGGACACTGAAATCAACTGGGTCTGGCCCGCCAATGGCATCGTGCTGGCCGGTTTTGACGAGGTCAAGAATAAGGGGCTGGACATTGGCGGCTCTGCGGGTGACCCCGTTGTCGCTGCTGCCGATGGCCGCGTGGTGTATGTGGGTGCTGGTTTGCGCGGCTATGGCAATCTGATCATCCTGAAACACAACAATGTCTATCTGACGGCCTATGCCCACAATCAGACCCTGCTGGTGAAAGAAGATCAGGCTGTGCTCAAGGGGCAAAAAATTGCCGCGATGGGCAACAGCGATGCGGATCGCGTCAAGTTGCACTTCGAAGTGCGTCGCCAAGGCAAACCGGTTGACCCTGCCAAGTATTTGCCCGCCAAGTAAAGCCTTCCTCTGTGTCCAGCACGCCAACCGGGCACTCCCAAGCACTGAATTCAATGACCGAACCGACTGATCCTGCAGCCGACAAGCCCGTCGTGCCCGCCGATTGGCTGTACGTGGAATCCCTCGACCTGGAGGCGCAGGGCGTGGCCCACAAGCCTGATGGCAAAGTGGTCTTCATCGACGGCGCATTGCCTTTTGAATTTGTCAGCGCCAACATCAACCGCACCAAGCACAACTGGGAGCGGGGCACGCTCATTGCGGTGCATCAGGAATCTTCGCAAAGGGTGCCACCCCATTGTCCCCACTTTGGTTTGCACACGGGGGCTTGTGGCGGCTGCAAGATGCAGCATTTGCATGTGGCGGCGCAGGTGGCGGTCAAGCAGCGCGCGCTGGAAGACAGCTTGTGGCATCTGGGCAAACTAAAGCCAGAGACCATTTTTCGGCCCATCGAAGGCCCGGCCTGGGGCTACCGCTACCGGGCCCGTCTGTCGGTGCGCTTTGTGAAAAAAAAGGGCACAGTGCTGGTGGGTTTTCATGAGCGCAAAAGTCGTTACGTGGCCGACATGCAGGTGTGCAAGGTCCTGCCGTCGCACGTCTCGGACCTGTTGCTGCCCTTGCGCGCGCTGATCGGCTCGCTCGAAGCGGTCGAGACCTGTCCGCAAATCGAATTGGCTTGTGGCGACAGCGTGACGGCTTTGGTGTTGCGCCATCTTGAACCTTTGAGCGACGCTGATCTGGCCCGTTTGCGCTTGTTCGCCCAGCAGCATGCAGGCGTGCAGTGGTGGTTGCAGTCCAAGGGGCCGGAAACCGTGTGCTTGCTCGACGAGGGTGGTGAGTCTCTGAGTTACGCTTTGCCCGAGTTCGGCATCACCATGCCGTTCAAACCCACCGATTTCACGCAGGTCAATCCGCATATCAACCGGGTGCTGGTGTCGCGCGCCCTGCGCCTGCTCGATGCCAAACCCGACGAGCGTGTGATTGACTGGTTTTGCGGTCTGGGCAATTTCACCTTGCCCTTGGCGACCCAGGCGCGCGAGGTGCTGGGCATCGAGGGCAGCGAAGCGCTGGTGGCCAGGTCGCGTGAAAATTACCTGAAGAACAAAATTGATGCCACGTCGGGCAGACTCTTGGCTGCGACTGAATTTGTCGCCAGAAATTTGTTTGAAATCACGCCGGAGATGCTGATCCAGCATGGCATTGCCGACAAATGGTTGGTGGACCCACCACGCGAGGGCGCCTTTGCCCTGGTGCGTGCGCTGGCCGGTTTGCATCAGCAAAGGCTGGGGCTTTCAGAAGAACCGGCCACGCCTGGGTTGCAAAGCTGGCACCCGCCCAAACGCATTGTTTACGTCAGCTGCAACCCTTCAACATTGGCCCGTGATGCGGACTTGCTGGTGCACCAGGCGGGTTACCGCTGCAGCGGTGCGGGCGTGGTCAACATGTTCCCGCACACCGCCCACGTTGAAAGCATGGCGGTCTTTGACCTCATCGGCTAGCCACGCGACCAATAAAAAAAGGCTCCAAAGGAGCCTTTTTTGCCGAGTATGGCGCTACTCAGTCGCGCTCGCCGCCGAAGATGCCCAGCAGCATCAACAAGCTCTGGAACACGTTGACGATGTCAAGGTAGAGTGCCAGCGTGGCGCTGATGTAGTTGGTTTCGCCGCCATCCACAATGCGTTTCAGGTCATACAGCATGTAGGCGCTGAAGACGCCAATGGCAGCCACCGAAATGGCCATCATGCCGGCGGTCGAGCCGACAAACACGTTGACGATGCCGCCGACAATGATGGCCAGTGCGCCCACAAACAGCCACTTGCCCATGCCCGAGAGGTCGCGCTTGATGACGCTGGACAGGCTGGCCATGACAAAGAAGACACCGGCGGTACCACCAAAGGCGGTCATGATCAGTTCCGGGCCGTTTTTGAAACCGAGCACCATGGCGATGATGCGCGACAGCATGAGACCCATGAAGAAGGTGAAACCCAGCAGCACCGGCACGCCGGCAGCCGAGTTCTTGGTTTTCTCGATGGCATAAATAAAGCCAAAGGCGCCACCCAGGAACACGATCAGGCCCATGCCGCCACTCAGGGATTGGGTGATGCCGCTGGCAACACCCAGCCATGCGCCCAGCACGGTGGGAACCAGGCTCATGGCCAGCAGCCAATAGGTATTGCGCAGGACTTTATTGCGTTCTTGCGCTATGGCGCCAAAGCCATGGCTACGTTCAATGGAATGGACGTTTTCAGTCATGTTCAAACTCCTTGCGTGGGTTACGGTGAAACAACAGTTGTGGATTCTAGGGTGCAAACTGCTGTTGCAGGGAATCAACTTGAGTCATGTTCCTACTTTTCGTGAGGATACTTTAACCCGTCATGCAGGCAAACCGGTGCCCACGCCGCGTTATGCTTGACCGCCTATTTACACGGAACCAAATCATGCAAACCAAACCAGTGCTCGAACTGTCAGACCTCAAAATCATGGCCGCAGCGGCCGAGGCCGAGGCCCTCAAAAACAACTGGCCGGTGACGATTGCGGTCGTGGATGACGGCGGCCATCTGCTCTGGTTGCAACGGCTCGATGGCGCAGCCGCGCTGTCGGCTCACATTGCACCGGCCAAGGCGAACACGGCGGCACTTGGTCGGCGCGAAAGCAAAGCTTACGAGGATCAGATCAATGGCGGCCGAAGCTCTTTCCTGAGCGTGCCTGCCTTGTCCGGCATGCTCGAAGGTGGCGTGCCGATCATGAAAGACGGCCACTGTCTGGGTGCCATCGGTGTCAGTGGTGTGCAATCAACCGAAGATGCGCAAATTGCGCGCGCGGGCATTGCGGCGCTGGGGCTTCAGTAGGCCGAGCGCTCGATTCGAAGTTCTTGCAGAATGGTGGTGGCAATTTCTTCGATGGATTTGGTGGTGGTAGATAACCACTTGATGCCTGAGCGGCGCATCATGGCCTCGGCTTCTCTGACTTCATTGCGACAGTTTTGCAGCGAGGCGTATTTGGAGTGGGGTCGGCGCTCGTTGCGGATTTCGCTCAGTCGCTCCGGTTGAATGGTCAAGCCGAACAATTTCTTTTGAAACGGCTTGAGGGCAGGGGGCAGGTCCTGACGTTCAAAATCTTCAGGGATCAGCGGGTAATTGGAAGCCTTGAGGCCGTATTGCATGGCCAGGTACAACGAGGTGGGTGTTTTGCCACTGCGGCTGACACCCACCAAAATCACGTCAGAACCCGCCAGGTCGCGATGCGACTGGCCATCGTCATGGTCGAGCGAGAAATTGATGGCATCAATGCGTGACTGGTATTGCTTGCTTTTGCTGGCATCGCTGAAGCGGCCGATACGGTGGTTGGACTTGATGCCGAGTTCCTGCTCGAGCGGATGGACAAAGGTGTCGAACATGTCCATCAGCATGCCTTGGCAGCCTTGGCTGATCACTGTCATGACCTCTTCGTTGGCCAGGGTGGTGAACACCAGCGGTTTTTTGCCCTCCAGGGCGCCGACCTGGTTGATTTGACGCACCGCTTGGTGCGCTTTATCGACCGTGTCGGTAAAGGGCATGCGAATCCGTCGAAAGTCAACCTCGAACTGGTTCAGGATGGCGTGGCCAAAGGTTTCGGCGGTAATGCCGGTGCCATCGGAGACAAAGAATACGGTGCGATTGGGCATGGTGAGAGAATCTTTGGGTAAATTTTCGGACGAGTCAGAGCCTACAATAATTATCCGACCAAATTCTCAGGGCGCAAAACGATTCGACAAGTCAAGCAACAAGCAGATCCGTTTGCCTCGCCATGAGGTGCAGATCTACCTGCACGTCATCAAAGCCGATTTTTTAACTTCTGGAGTTTTTTCATGACAGCACGATTTGCAGCGACCGCCCTGGTTGTTCCTTTTGAAGATTTGCGAATGACCGACGTTGATTCGGTCGGTGGCAAGAATGCCAGTTTGGGCGAAATGATCTCCAATTTGCCAACCGGTGTGAAAGTGCCCACCGGTTTTGCCACCACGGCGCATGCGTTCCGCGAATTTCTGGCTTTTGATGGCCTTGCCGACAAAATCAACGCCCGTCTGAGCACACTCGACACCGACGATGTCAACGCGCTGGCTGTGGCCGGTGCCGAGATTCGCGCCATGATCGAGTCGCAGCCGTTTCCTGCCGACCTTGAAAAGGAAATCCGCCAGGCATTCAGCACCCTGTGCGGCGACAACGACAAGGCTTCTTTTGCCGTGCGCTCATCGGCCACCGCCGAAGACTTGCCCGATGCCTCGTTTGCCGGCCAGCAAGAAACATTTTTGAACGTGACGGGTATCGACGAAGTTCTGCACAAAATGCGTGAGGTGTTTGCTTCGCTGTACAACGACCGCGCCATCAGCTACCGCGTGCACAAGGGTTTTGCCCACGAGCATGTGGCCTTGAGTGCCGGCGTGCAGCGCATGGTGCGCTCCGACCTGGGTGCCGCCGGCGTCATGTTCACCCTTGACACCGAATCTGGCTTTGACCAGGTGGTGTTCATCACCTCAAGCTACGGCCTGGGTGAAACGGTGGTGCAGGGCGCCGTGAATCCGGATGAGTTTTATGTGCACAAGCCGATGCTCAAAGCCGGTAAGCTGGCCGTGATTCGCCGCAGCCTGGGCTCCAAGCTGATCCAGATGCAGTTTTCTACACCCGAAGAAAAAGCAGCTAACGGCCACCTGGTCAAAACAACCGATGTGCCCACCGAGTTGCGCAACCGCTATTCACTGACCGACGCCGATGTGCAAAAACTCGCTTCCTACGCCGTGGTGATCGAAGAGCATTACGGTCGTCCGATGGACATCGAATGGGGCAAGGACGGCATCGACGGCGAGTTGTACATCCTTCAGGCGCGTCCCGAAACCGTCAAGAGCCAGGCGGCTGGCAAGGTCGAACACCGCTACAAACTCAAGGGCAAGGGCGCCGTGCTGGTCGAAGGTCGCGCCATTGGACAAAAAATTGGCACCGGCCCGGTCAAGGTGGTACACAACCTCAGCGAGATGGACCGCGTGCAGGCGGGTGACATTCTGGTCACCGACATGACCGATCCCAACTGGGAACCGGTCATGAAGCGTGCCTCTGCCATCGTTACCAACCGTGGCGGGCGCACCTGCCACGCTGCCATCATTGCGCGCGAGCTGGGTATCCCGGCGGTGGTCGGGTGCGGCCACGCCGACCAGGTGCTGAAAGACGGCATGCTGGTTACGGTCAGTTGCGCCGAGGGCGATACCGGCTTCATTTACGATGGCTTGCTGGAAACCGAGGTCACCGAGGTGCAGCGCGGCCAGATGCCCGAGATTGATACCAAGATCATGATGAATGTCGGCAACCCGCAACTGGCCTTTGATTTCTGCCAATTGCCCAACGCCGGTGTCGGTCTGGCACGCCTTGAGTTCATCATCAACAACAACATTGGTGTGCACCCCAAGGCCATCCTGGATTACCCCAACATCGACTCCGACCTGAAAAAGGCGGTTGAGTCGGTGGCGCGGGGCCATGCCTCGCCACGCGCTTTCTATGTGGACAAGGTTGCCGAAGGTGTGGCCAGCATTGCCGCAGCTTTCTGGCCCAAGCCGGTGATTGTTCGCCTGTCGGACTTCAAGAGCAACGAGTACCGCAAGCTCATTGGTGGCAGCCGTTACGAGCCCGAAGAAGAAAACCCGATGCTGGGTTTCCGTGGTGCCGCACGCTACATCAGCGCCGATTTTGGCGAGGCCTTTGCCATGGAGTGTGAAGCGCTCAAGCGCGTGCGCAACGACATGGGCCTGACCAATGTGCAGGTGATGGTGCCCTTTGTGCGCACCTTGGGACAGGCGCAAAAAGTAACCGAATTGTTGGCGCAACAGGGGCTCAAGCGCGGTCTTGATGATCTGAAATTGATCATGATGTGCGAAATCCCGAGCAACGCGATTCTGGCCAGGGAGTTCCTGCAATTTTTTGACGGCTTCTCCATTGGCTCCAACGATCTGACGCAGCTGACACTGGGACTTGACCGCGACTCGGGTCTGGAGCTGCTGGCCAAGGATTTTGATGAACGCGACCCCGCAGTCACCAACTTGATCAGCCTGGCGATCACGGCTTGTCTGGCAGAAAACAAATACATTGGTATTTGTGGTCAGGGTCCCAGTGACCATCCCGACTTTGCACGCTGGTTGATGGCGCAGGGTATTTCGTCGATTTCCCTGAACCCTGACACGGTGGTGGCGACTTGGCAAAATCTTGCGCAAGGCAAGTAAGCAGTCCTTCCAGCAAGCACCTGGGGTTGCCAACATCTTCTGATGTCTGACACCGAAGCGCCTTCAAGCGGCAACCCGCCTTCTGCCAACCTGATGGGTTGGCACGGCTGGCTGTTGCTGGTTTGGTTTGCCGCTTCTTTTGGTATTGTTTTTTTTGCTCACGATTTGCAGCAAGTCGTGGCGGGTTGGCCCGTTGCCTACTGGTTTGCAGCGCAGGGCAGCGTCATCGTCTTTATCGGCGTGGTGGCGGTCTTTGCCTGGGTTGCCAACCGCAGGGACGGGCACGCGCGCGCGGTCTCTGACGCGGTCAGCGCCTACAACCAGCGCATCCATCGCCGTTTTGCCACTTTCGTGGTCCTGCTGATTTTGTTCATCCTGGCGCTGGCTTGGGCCGAGCAGGCCGGGTTGCGGAAAATCTGGGTGGGTGCCATTTTTCTTTTCACCACCGTTTTCCTGTACGCCTTGATCGGTATTTACGGACGCACGTCCAACGCGTCAGAGTATTACGTGGCGGGACGGCGAATTCCTGCCATGTACAACGGCATGGCGGTGGCTGCCGACTGGATGAGCGCCGCCTCGTTCATCAGCATGGCAGGCGGTCTGTATTTGCAGGGTTTTTCAGGTTCGGGCGCACATCCGGGCGGTTTGGTTTATGTGCTGGGCTGGACTGGCGGCTTCTGTCTGGTGGCGCTCTTTGTGGCACCTTACCTGCGGCAGTTGAATCTCTTCACCCTGCCGGATTATTTTGGCCTGCGTTTTGGCGGACGCTGGCCCCGCATCATTGCTGCCTGGTCGGCGGTGTTGTGTTCGTTCATCTATGTGGTGGCGCAAATTTATGGCGTGGGCCTGATCACCTCCCGATTAACCGGCGTCCAGTTTGAAATCGGCATCTTGCTGGGTTTGGGCGGGGTGCTGGTGTGTTCCTTTTTAGGTGGCATGCGCGCCGTGACCTGGACGCAAGTCACCCAATATGTGGTGGTCATCGTTGCATTTTTGATTCCCGTTTCCTGGCTCGCCTACAAGCAGTTGGGTAATCCGATGGCCGCCGTGGTTTATGGTCAGCAATTGCCCAAGATAGCAGAGCTTGAATTGCGTTTGGTCACCGCACCTGATGAACAACAGGTCATCCTGGAATACCAACGCCGCGCCAAAGACTATGAGCTCAAATTGCGGCAATTACCCGCCTCGCTCGAGCTGGAAAAGAAGGACCAGAAACAGATGATCGAACGCTTGATCGCAGCGCAAGCAGACGAGTCGGTCATTGTGACGGCCAAGCGCCAGTTGGCTGCATTGCCGCGCAATGAAGCCTCTGCCCGCGAGCGCTGGACTCAGGCCATGCAGGAAAATCTGGCGCGCGCCCAACCGCTGGCGGGCATGCCCCTGCATACCCAGCCGTTTGCCGGTGATCCGGACGGAACGGCTGAAGAACAAGACTTGTTCGACGTGTCGCGGCGCAATTTTTTGGCTCTCATGTTTTGCCTGATGATCGGCACCGCCGGGTTACCCCACCTGCTGACGCGTTTTTACACCACGCGAACGGTGGCCGAGGCCAGGAATTCGGTGACCTGGTCGCTGTTTTTTATTGCCCTCTTGTACCTTTCTGCGCCCGCACTGGCGGTTCTGGTGAAGTACGAAGTCATGAGCCAATTGGTGGGCTTGTCCTTTGATGATCTGCCGGTCTGGATTGCGCAATGGGCCAAACTGGATCCGGCCCTGATTTCGGTGAGCGACATCAACGGCGACCACATCTTGCAGTTTTCCGAGCTTCAGTTGGGCCCTGATATCGTCATGCTGGCCACACCAGAACTGGGCGGCTTGCCTTATGTGGTGTCCGGTCTGGTTGCGGCGGGTGGTTTGGCGGCGGCTTTGTCCACGGCCGACGGCCTGTTGCTGACCATTGGCAACGCCTTGGCGCATGACTTGTTTTACTGGAAAAACACGGACCGCGCCGGGTCGGTTCGGCGCGTGATGCTGTCCAAGTTTGCGCTGCTCGTGGTGGCCTTGATTGCCGCCTATGTGGCGGCACAGCGGCCTGCCGATATCTTGTTCCTGGTTTCTGCCTCGTTTTCGCTGGCAGGCTCTGCCTTTGTGCCGGTCATGATCCTGGGCATTTTCTGGAAGGGTGTGACGCGTTTTGCCGCTGTTGCGGGCATGTTGACGGGGCTGTTTTTAACGCTTTATTACATGGTGATCAATATTCCCGCAGTCAGGGCGCTGCTGTCACTGGATGGCTCCGGCCTCTGGTTTGACATCGAGCCTGTCTCGGCAGGTGTTTTTGGTGTTGGCGCCGGCCTTGTGGTGACTGTGATCCTCAGTTGGATGACTCGGAGTTCTGTTGCCGCTGTCCCTCAATGATCCAATGATCAGGAAAAGCCTGATATGTGACTATAATCCCGGGTTACCTTACCGCACCTCAATTAGACGCTGAGGGCGGTTTTCTGCCTCACCAGAGGTTCATCCAAAAGGAGTTTCAATGCGTCATTATGAAATCATCCTCATGATCCATCCGGATCAGAGCGAACAAGTTCCAGCCATGCTGGAGCGCTACAAAGGCATGATTGTTGCCGGCGGTGGCAAAGTGCACCGTGTCGAGGACTGGGGTCGTCGCCAGTTGGTCTATCTGATCAACAAGCTGGCCAAAGCCCATTACCTGTGCGTCAACATTGAAGCTGACCAAGCGGTCATGGCTGAACTTGAGCATGCCTTCAAGTTCAACGATGCTGTGTTGCGCCATTTGACGGTTCTGAAGAAGAAGGCTGAAACCGGCCCGTCTTCCATGATGAAGACCGTTGAGCGTGAAGATGCTCGCAAAACGCAGCAAGCCGAATTCCAGGCTTAAATTTCTTGAGTGACAACACCGAGTGCGAACCTTGCCGTTAACCAACTGGTTTTGACGGCGCAAATTGTCGAATCGAGCACCATGCGTTATACGCCCTCTGGTGTGCCGGCTTTAAATTGTCTTCTGGAGCATGCCTCCGAAGCACTTGAAGCCAGTCAGGTAAGACAAGTCAAGGCACTCCTGAAGTGCGTGTCATTTGGTTCTGTGGCTGAGCGATTGGCCCAACAGGAAATAGGAAGCAGTTGGCTCTTCAAGGGTTTTTTGGCTTCTCCACGTGGCACCAAACAACTGGTGTTTCATGTTCAAGAATTTGCTCAAAGTTAAAGTTTTTTAAAATTTAAGGAGTCCATCATGGCCGGACCAAAACGTTTCAACAACAAAGACAAGCGCCCCAAGCGCCCCGCACAAAATCTGCTTTTCAAGCGCAAGCGCTTTTGCCGTTTCACGGTAACTGGCGTTGAAGAGATCGACTACAAGGACATTGACACCTTGCGTGATTTCATTGCCGAAAACGGTAAGATCATTCCCGCGCGTTTGACGGGTACCCGCGCTATTTTCCAGCGTCAGCTCAACACGGCCATCAAGCGTGCCCGCTTTTTGGCCATGCTGCCTTACAGCGACCAGCACAAGATCTAAGGACCACAACCATGCAAATCATTCTGCTCGACAAGGTTGTGAACCTTGGTAACCTGGGTGAGATCGTTCGTGTCAAGGACGGT
This sequence comes from Rhodoferax sp., assembly GCF_014859475.1. GTDB lineage: Bacteria > Pseudomonadota > Gammaproteobacteria > Burkholderiales > Burkholderiaceae_C > Rhodoferax. The sequence goes on along the minus strand of NZ_JACUUE010000030.1, from coordinate 5,795 downwards.
TATGCCCGCAATTTCCTGATTCCGTCGGGCCGCGCCCGTCGCGCCACGGCATCGGCCAAGCAAGAGTTTGAAGCACGCCGTGCCGAACTCGAGAAAGCGGCTGCTGCCAAATTGGCCGAATGCCAGGCGATCGGTGAAAAGCTCGCCGGTCATGTCTGCAAACTCACGCAAAAAGCCGGCGTGGATGGCCGCCTGTTTGGCTCCGTAACCAACGCCGATATCGCCGAAGAACTGACCAAGTCAGGGTTTTCCGTGACCAAGTCACAAGTGCGCATGCCCAGTGGCCCAATCAAGACGGTCAGCGACAGCACGGTCAGCGTGGCACTGCACACCGATGTGCTGGTTGACATCAACGTTTCGGTTTACGGCGAAACCGCCTGATCTTGCTTTAATCAAAAAAACCGCCAGTGTGATGCACTGGCGGTTTTTTTGTCTCGAATGTCTTGAAATGGGCGAATGACGCTATGCAGTCAGCAAGCCTTTGTAAAGCATATAGGCTGCCAGCACATACAAGATGCTGGCAAAGACGCGCTTGAGGCGCTTGACCGGCAGCGTGTGTGCCGCCTTGGCACCCAAGGGCGCTGTCAGCACGCTGCAGCTGGCAATGACCGCCAGGCCCGGCAGCCAGATGTAACCCAGCGAGTAGGGCGGCAAGTGTGTCAGATTGAAGCCGCTCACAATAAAGCCCATGGTGTTGGCCAAGGCGATGGGAAAGCCGAGCGCCGCAGAGGTGGCAACGGCGCTGTGAATGGCCACATTCACCCAAGTCATGAACGGCACGCTGATGAAGCCACCGCCTGCGCCGACCAGACCCGACAGAAAACCGATGACTGAACCCGCCGCGAGCAGCCCGGCGGTACCCGGAATCTGGCGGCTTGGCGACGGTTTTTTGTCGAGAAACATCTGGGTGGCAGAAAAGCTGACAAACAGCGCAAAAAATATGGCCAGTGACGAGCCTTTGAGCAAAGTGAAAACGCCCAGGCTGGCGACCATGCCGCCCAGGATAATGCCCGGCGCGAGTTTTTTGACCAGGTCCCAGCGCACGGCACCGCGTTTGTGGTGCGCCCGGACGCTGGAGATCGACGTGAACATGATGGTTGCCATCGACGTGGCAATGGCCATTTTGACGGTGAGCTCAGGCGCCACACCGCGATTGGTCAGGATGATGGTCATGAACGGCACCATGATCATGCCGCCGCCAATGCCCAGAAGCCCGGCCAGAAAGCCGGTGCACAAGCCAAGTGTTGCCAATTCAACGATCAACAGGGGGTCGAAGTGCATGGGGGAAGAGGTGGGTAGGATGCCTGCGCATGTTGCCGGGTTCGCATCCTGAACCGGGGTTCAGGTGGGCGAGGTCAGTCGGTGTCTTGGGTTCATCTGACGCGAGATGATCACGCCAACAGGACAATATTCCAAGCCCGAGCTACAAGAGCATTGGTTCAGAGAAATATAGAACCCGGCAAACACGGCAGGCAAAAACATTGTAGTGCGGGTAAAGTGTGTTGTGCCGAAAATTTTTTAAGTCCGCTTAGCGTTTGGCGATTTGAACGTAAATCTCGTTGACCTTGATCATGCCCAACTCCATGCGGGCTTTTTCCTCGATCATCTCCAAACCTTCTTTCAAATCCCGCACCTCGGCGGCAAGCTGCAGGTTGGCCTGTTCGGCTTGCTGGTTACGCTGCAATTGCGTTTTGAGCTGCGCCTGCAACTGGGCCACGTTCGAAATGCTGCCGCGCCCGAACCACAATTGCGCGTGAACCATCACGAGCAGTGCAATCAGGGCGAACATCACGGAACGCGAGCCCATGACCGACCTTAGCGCAGGTTGTAAAAGGCCGCGCGCCCAGGATAGCTGGCAATCTCGCCCAGATCTTCTTCAATGCGCAGCAACTGGTTGTATTTGGCCATGCGGTCCGAGCGGCTGAGCGAGCCGGTCTTGATCTGACCAGCGTTGGTGCCAACCGCAATGTCGGCAATGGTGGCGTCTTCGGTCTCACCAGAGCGGTGGCTGATGACGGCCGTATAACCCGCTTTCTTGGCCATTTCGATGGCGGCAAACGTTTCTGTCAAAGTGCCAATCTGGTTGATCTTGATCAGGATCGAATTGGCAATGCCTTTGTCGATGCCTTCCTTGAAGATTTTGGTGTTGGTGACAAAAAGATCATCACCCACAATTTGCACCGTCTTGCCCAGGCGATCGGTCAGGATTTTCCAGCCGTCCCAGTCACCCTCGGCCATGCCGTCTTCAATGCTGATGATCGGGTATTTATCGACCCAGGTGGCCAGCATGTCGGTCCATGCTTGGGCATCGAGCGCCAGGCCTTCGCCTTTCAGTTGATATTTGCCGTCTTGGTAAAACTCGCTGGCGGCGCAATCGAGGCCGATGGCGATCTGTTCACCCGCGGTGTAGCCGGCTTGATCAATCGCTTGCAAGATCAATTGAATGGCAGCCTCGTGGTTTTCCACGCTGGGGGTAAAACCGCCTTCGTCGCCCACCGCCGTGCTCATGCCTTTGTCATGGATGATTTTCTTCAGGGCGTGGAACACTTCGGCGCCGTAGCGCAGTGCTTCGCGGAAGCTGGGCGCACCCAGCGGGATGATCATGAACTCCTGCAAATCGAGGCTGTTGTTGGCGTGCGCGCCACCGTTGATCACGTTCATCATCGGCACTGGCAACTGCATGCCGCCCATGCCGCCAAAATAGCGGTACAGCGGCAAGCCGGATTCTTCGGCGGCGGCGCGGGCCACCGCCATGGACACTGCCAACATGGCATTGGCGCCCAGGCGGCTCTTGTTCTCGGTGCCGTCCAGGTCGATCAGGGTTTTGTCCAGAAAGGCTTGTTCAGACGCATCAAGCCCGAGCACCGCTTCGGATATTTCAGTGTTGATGTGCTCGACCGCCTTGAGCACGCCTTTGCCCAGGTAGCGGCTTTTGTCGCCATCGCGCAGTTCAATGGCCTCACGGCTGCCGGTGGAGGCACCAGACGGCACGGCAGCGCGGCCCATGGTGCCGGACTCCAGCAATACGTCGCACTCGACCGTGGGGTTGCCACGCGAGTCCAGTATTTCACGACCAACAATATCGACGATTGCACTCATGGATTTCCTCCGTTAAAAAGTTTCAATAGGTAAAAGCATGCGCTGCTACTCATGCTGCAAAATGATTTTCCAGGAAGCCGTGCTGCTTGGTCACCTGGTCCAGCGCCAACAGGGTTTCCAGCAAGGCTTTCATGTGTTTGAGTGGCACCGCGTTGGGGCCATCGCTCAGGGCTTTGGCAGGATCAGGGTGCGTTTCCATGAACAAGCCCGCCACGCCGACCGCCACCGCCGCCCGCGCCAATACCGGCACCATTTCGCGCTGGCCGCCACTGCTGGTGCCTTGGCCGCCAGGCAATTGCACTGAATGGGTGGCATCGAACACCACCGGGGCGCCGGTGTCGCGCATGATGGCCAGCGCGCGCATGTCGCTCACCAGGTTGTTGTAGCCAAAACTCACACCGCGCTCGCAGGCCATGAAGTTGTCTTCTTGCAGGCCTTTTTCACGGGCTGCAGCACGCGCTTTGTCGATCACGTTTTTCATGTCGCCGGGCGCCAGAAACTGCCCTTTTTTGATGTTCACCGGCTTGCCGGATTGGGCCACGGCGCGGATGAAGTCGGTCTGGCGGCACAAGAAGGCGGGGGTTTGCAGCACGTCCACCACCGCTGCCACCTGCGCAATCTGATCTTCCGAGTGGATGTCGGTGAGTATGGGCAAGTCCAGTTCGCGTTTGACCTTGGCCAGAATCTCCAGGCCCCTGTCGATGCCGGGGCCGCGAAAGGTGCTGCCGCTGGAGCGGTTGGCCTTGTCAAAGCTGCTCTTGAAAATGAAAGGAATGCCCAGGCTTGTCGTGATTTCCTTCAAGGTGCCGGCGGTGTCCATCTGCAATTGCTCGGACTCGATGACGCAGGGCCCGGCGATCAAAAAAAATGGCTGCGTCAGGCCAACATCAAAACCGCACAGCTTCATCAGGCCACCGCCTTCAAGGTGCTAACGCTGCTCTGATGCGCCAGCGCTGCCCGGATGTAGGCGTTGAACAGTGGGTGTCCATCCCACGGCGTGGACTTGAATTCGGGGTGAAACTGCACGCCCATGAACCAGGGGTGCACGTCCTGCGGCAATTCAATGATTTCGGTCAGATGCTCGCGCTGCGTCAGCGCCGAGATCACCAGGCCGGCCTGGCGCAGCCTGTCCAGGTAATTGACGTTGGCCTCGTAGCGATGGCGATGGCGCTCAGTAACCACGTCGCCGTAAATCTTGTGTGCCAGCGTGCCCTTGACCACGTCGGAGCTTTGCGCGCCCAGGCGCATGGTGCCGCCCAGGTCGGAGTCGTGGTTGCGGGTCTTGATGCTGCCGTCAGCGTCTTTCCACTCGGTGATCAGGGCAATTACCGGGTGCGGCGTGGCGGCATCAAACTCGGTGCTGTTGGCGTTGTCCAGACCGGCCGCGTGGCGGGCGAACTCAATGGTGGCCACCTGCATGCCCAGGCAAATGCCCAAGTAAGGTATTTTGTGCTCGCGGGCGAAGCAGGCCGCGCAAATCTTGCCTTCCACGCCGCGAATGCCAAACCCGCCCGGCACCAGAATGGCATCGAATTTGGCCAGTCGCGCCACGTTGTCAGGCGTGATGGTTTCCGAATCGATGTAGTCGATTTTGATGCGCACATGGCTTTTCATGCCGGCGTGGCGCAGCGCCTCGTTGAGCGACTTGTAGCTGTCGCTCAAATCGACATACTTGCCCACCATGACGATGTTGACATCGCCCTGTGGATGCGCAGTCTCATAGACCAGATCGTCCCAGCGCTTGAGCTTGGCCGGCGGCGTGTTCAGGCGCAACTTGTCGCAGATCAGGCCATCAAGACCCTGCTCGTGCAGCATGCGCGGCACTTTGTAGATGGTATCGACGTCCCACATCGAGATGACGCCCCAGATGGGAACGTTGGAAAACAGCGAGATTTTTTGCCGCTCTTCTTCAGGAATGGGACGGTCAGCGCGGCACAGCAGCGCGTCTGCCTGGATGCCGATTTCACGCAACTGTTTAGCGGTGTGCTGGGTCGGTTTGGTCTTGAGCTCGCCCGCAGCAGCGATCCAGGGCACGTAGCTCAAGTGCACAAAGGCGGTGTTGTTGGCACCGAGTTGCAGACTGAGCTGGCGCACGGCTTCCAGGAAGGGCAGCGACTCGATGTCACCCACGGTGCCGCCAATTTCCACAATAGCCACATCGACCGCCTCGGGGGTGCCAAAACCGGCACCGCGCTTGATGAAATCCTGAATCTCGTTGGTCACGTGTGGGATGACCTGCACCGTTTTGCCCAGATAGTCGCCGCGGCGCTCTTTTTCAAGCACGCTTTTGTAGATTTGACCCGTAGTGAAGTTGTTTGACTTCTTCATTCGGGTTTCAATGAAGCGCTCGTAGTGGCCTAAATCAAGATCGGTTTCGGCACCGTCGTCAGTCACAAACACTTCGCCATGCTGGAACGGCGACATGGTGCCGGGGTCCACATTCAGGTAGGGGTCGAGCTTGATCAGGGTGACTTTGAGGCCGCGCGATTCCAGGATCGCAGCCAAGGAAGCGGAGGCAATTCCCTTGCCAAGGGAAGACACTACACCGCCGGTGACGAAGACAAATTTGGTCATGTCAGAGTGAGCTTTGAACTCGGGAAGCTGGTAAAGCGAGATTATAGAGGCCGTGTTCCTGTCGGCACTTGCCATGAGCAGTCCGGTCATTGCGACAGTAGCCGTCATTGCGAACGAAGTGA
>NZ_JACUUE010000214.1 GCF_014859475.1 Rhodoferax sp. | reverse complement strand
GCGATCCATGACTTCCGGGGTCATGGATTGCGTCACTGCGTTCGCAATGACGGGCGAAAGTTGCCATGGCGGGGCGCTTTTATTCAGGCTGGCTGCTGCACAAGGGCCATGTCAATGGCGCCCTGCAAGGCCTGCTCCACGTCGTCGAGAAAAATGAATTCGAGCTGCGCCCTGGCCTGCTCCGGCACGTCTTCGAGGTCCTTGCGGTTGCGCGCGGGCAGCATCACGGTGCTGATGCCCGCGGCCAGCGCCGCCAGCACTTTTTCCTTGATGCCGCCGACCGGCATCACCAGGCCGCGCAGGCTGATCTCGCCGGTCATGGCCACCTGGCTTCGCACCGGCTGATCCAGAAACAGCGAGGCCAGCGCGATGAACATGGCGACCCCGGCGCTGGGCCCGTCCTTGGGTACCGCACCGGCAGGCACATGGATGTGCACATCAACTTTTTCAAAGGCGTCAGGCGCCAGCTTGAGCGTCAGTGCCCGTGACTTCACCAGCGTCAGCGCCGCCTGGGCGGATTCCTTCATCACATCGCCAAGCTGGCCGGTCAGGATCAAACGCCCGCTGCCCGGCGTGCGGCTGGCCTCGATGAACAAAATGTCGCCACCCACCGGCGTCCAGGCCAGCCCGGTGGCCACCCCGGCCATGCCGGTGCGCAAGGCCACCTCGTTCTCGAACTTGGGCTGGCCCAGAATCTCGCCCAGGTCGGGCGCGTCGATGGTTTGCGCCGTGGCCTTGCCCTCGGCAATGCGCACCGCCACATGGCGGCAAACGGCGCCAATCTGGCGCTCCAGATTGCGCACGCCGGCCTCGCGCGTGTAGTGGCGAATGATGTCCATCAGCGCGGCATCGGTAAGCGTGAATTGCGCCGGCGTGAGGCCGGTCGCTTCGAGCTGGCGCTGCACCAGGTAGCGCTTGGCGATTTCGCGCTTTTCCTCCTGGGTGTAACCGGCCAGGTGCAGCACCTCCATGCGGTCGCGCAGCGGCCCGGGAATGGTGTCGAGCACGTTGGCAGTGGCAATGAAGATCACCTGCGACAGGTCGTAGGGCACGCCCAGGTAGTTGTCGCGGAACGTGTTGTTCTGCTCGGGGTCGAGCACCTCCAGCAGCGCCGCCGACGGGTCGCCGTGCACACCGGTGCCGACTTTGTCGATTTCGTCGAGCATCATGACGCAGCCACGGGTGCCAGCTTTTTTGAGCGCCTGGATGATGTTGCCCGGCAGCGCGCCAATATAGGTGCGCCGGTGGCCGCGAATCTCGGCCTCATCGTGCACGCCGCCCAACGACACCCGGGCAAACTTGCGCCCCAGCGCGCGTGCAATCGACTGGCCCAGCGAGGTCTTGCCAACGCCCGGCGGCCCCACCAGGCACAGAATAGGGCCGTGGCCGCCCGGCTTGAGCTTGCGCACCGCCAAAAATTCAACAATGCGCTTCTTGACCTGCTCCAGCCCGAAATGGTCGTCGTCAAGCACCTGGCGCGCCTGGGTCACGTCAATGGCATCGGGCTCGGGGGCTTTCCAGGGGATTTCCAGCAGCCAGTCCAGGTAAGTGCGCACCATCGAATATTCGGTCGAGCTGTCCGACATGCGCTCCAGTCGCTTGAGTTCTTTTTTGGCCTGTTTGGCCACCTCCTCGGGCATGCCAGCCTCATCGATCGCCTTGCGCAGGTCGGCCAGTTCGGCCGCGCTGTCGCCACCGTCCTCGCCCAGCTTTTTCTGGATTTCCTTGATCTGCTCGCGCATCAGGAATTCGCGCTCGCGCTGACCGATGCTGGCCTTGGTGCGCCGGTCGATGTCGCGCGACAGGTTCAGCACCTCGATGCGGTGCACCAGCATGTCGATGACGCGGTCAAGCCGCGCGCGCAGGTCAACTTCTTCGAGCAGTTCCTGTTTTTCTGCCACCTTGATGTCAACATAACCGGCCACCAGATCGGCCAGCATGCCAGGGCTTTCGACATCCTGCACCGCCTGCAGCATCTCCTGGGGCACCTTGGGCAGCAGTTGCAGCACCTCCACCGCGCGCTCCTTGAGCTGGACAAAGCGGGCTTCGATGTCGCGGTCGTCCTCGCCACCGGCATCCGCCATGCGCTCGACGCGCGCCACCATGAAATCAAAGCCGTCCAGGTACGCCAGCACGCGAAAGCGCTGCTGCCCCTGGCACACGATGTGGTGCGACCCGTCGGGCGTGGTGACGTAGCGCAATAGGGCGGCCACCGTGCCGATGGGCGCCAGGTCGTCGGGCGTGGGGGCATCAGCCTCGGGGTTGCGCTGCATCAGGATGCCGACCGGCAGCTCGGCCCGCACGGCATATTGGGCCGCGTTGATGGAGCGCTCGCGGCCAATGCTGATGGGCATGATCATGCCGGGAAACAGCACCATGTTGCGCACCGGCACGATGACCATGGCATCTTCCGGCAATGCAGGCTGCGGCTCAGGCATGTCGGAAGAGGGCTCGACCAGCTTCATGATTCTCTTTCAAGCGTGAGGCGCAGACAGCCGTTCTGCAACAACATGTCGGCCACGGCGTAGTCGGCATGGGGCAAGAGCACACGGCGCTCGAAGCGGCCATAGGGTATTTCGAGTTGCAGGATCGTGCCGTTGCCAAAATCGGCGGCCAGCGAGCGCTCGCCATACACCACCAGCACCTGCTGCTCCAGTCGCACGTCAAGCCGCTCGGGCGTGACACCCGGCAGCGCAATCAGCAGGCACAGCAGCTGCTCGTCGCCGTACATGTCCACCGGCGGCTCCCAGCGCGGCACGTCGCCGGAGCGGCCCAACTGGAAAAACTGCCGGTGCAGCCGATGCGCACCCTGCAGCAGCTCGACGGCTTGCGTCAGCATCCAGGCATGCGAATCAGCGGGTCGCATGGCAGCCAGTCCCGCGGTTCACAACTGCGCCTCAACCGTCAACTGGTTGTTGACGCGGCTGACACCGGGTGCCGACCAGGTCGCGCCCTCGGCGGCATTCTTCTCGGCCCACGAGTGCACATGACCGCGCAAGGTCACCTCGCTGCCCTCCACGATGACATCGATGCGCCGCGCTTCGCGCATGGCCTGGCGCGTCAGCGCGTCCTGAATGCGCTCGGACAGCTTGAGCGGGATCGGCAGCGTTTTGAGCGCAATGTTGTCGGTGATGCCCACCACCCCCTTGAGCGGGCGCACCATGCGCTCCACCGCGCGGCGCTGGAAGTTCCAGTCAAGCTCGCCGCTCAGGGTGACCCAGCCCTTCTCCACCGCCACCTTGACGCGGCCCTGCGGCACCGAGGTGTTCCAGCCCAGCGCGTGCTCCACGGCCAGCGCAATTTCGGTGTCGGTGCGCTGGTGCACGCCGCTCGGGATCACGTCGAGCTCGACCGCAATCGCCTTGACACCACTGACACGCTCGGTGGCCCGCTTGGCCGCCACTTTTTCGGCATAACTGTCAAGGTGTCCGGTCAATGTGACCACGCCTTCCTTGACCGTAACACCAACTTTGGTTTCGGAAATCAGCGGGTCCCACAACAACTCGGCCAGCACGTCTTTCTTGATCTCTGCATCGGTCTTCATGACATCTCCTGGTTGAAAGTGACAACAAAAAAATCTCTTTTTTCAGAGTAGCCCTGCCCATCGGCAGCGCATTGCGAATAATCAATCCTCCCTTCAGCTGCCATCAAAGACCTCCCTCTTTCCCCCTTGTGTGGTTCAGCACACAGACACGGCACCGCCAGCTATTGATACTGAAACCTGCAATGCAGCCTGCCTTTGGGGTGATGCACCGCAACAGTGCCCAGTCAACCCGTGTTGACCCGGCTGCAGTCAGTTTTTGGATCAACTCAAGAGGTAGGCATATGAACAAATCACGGCTTAATTTCAGGCCACTGCCATGGCTCATGGCGCCGGTTCCGAGCATTTTTCTGGTCGCTTGCGGCGGCGGCGGGCAAGATACTATTCTGGGGACTGGCGGCATGGCGCCCGTGGCCTCTTCTGCACCTAAAGTGACGCTTTCGGCTG
>NZ_JACUUE010000029.1 GCF_014859475.1 Rhodoferax sp. | reverse complement strand
GCCACGCTTCGCTCGCGATGACGAAGTCTCTGTTCAAGGTCCGTGTGCGGTATCGTGCCAGATACGGCTGGCTCGCGATGACGGGATTCATTTATATTCTGATGCGACTTCAGTGCCATGACCGAAAAGCCTGAGGTATTTAAATTTCAATCTTGCTGCCCAATTCCACCACCGAGTTGCTGGGCAGCTTGAGGAAGCTGGCCGCGCCGCTGGCGTTGAGGTGCATTTGGGCAAACAGTTTTTCGCGCCAGTGTGCCATGCCGCCGCCCAGCGTGGGCGCGATGGTGTCGCGGCTCAGGAAATAGCTGGTGCTCATGGGTTCGAGCTCCAGTCCGCGGCGCTTGATCAGCTGCAGGGCGCGTGGCAGATTGGGGTCGTTCTTGAAACCGTAGTTCACCACCACTTGCCAGCAATCGTGCCCGAGCGGTTCAAGTTCCAGGCGCTTGTCCATGCCGATCCAGGGCACCTCATGGTTCACCACCGTAACGAACAGGTTGACTTCATGCAGCACCTTGTTGTGCTTGAGGTTGTGCAGCATGGCGTTGGGCACGGTGCCGGGCGCTGCGGTCAAAAACACCGCGGTGCCGGCGACGCGGGTGGGCGGGGTAACAAACACGGCTTCCAGAAAACCGGTCAGGTCGATGGCATCGGCAGCCAGCTTTTGGTTCATCAGGCGTCGGCCGTCCTTCCAGGTCAGCATCAGGGTGAACACGCCAGCGGCAATCAGCAAGGGGAACCAGCCGCCGTCGATCAGCTTGAGCAGGTTGGAGCTGAAAAATGCCAGGTCCACCGCAAAAAACACGCCCGTGATCGCCAGGCACATCGGCAGCGAGTAACGCCAGGCGTAGCGACTCACAAAGAAGGTCAACACCGTGGTGATCAGCATGTCGAGCGTCACGGCAATGCCATAGGCAGCCGCCAGGTTGCTTGATGACTTGAACAGCATGACCGCCAGCACAATCAACACAAAGAGCCCCCAATTGACGAACGGCATGTAGATCTGGCCGGTCTCCTTGATGCTGGTGTGCAGCACCTGAAAGCGTGGCAAATAGCCCAATTGAATGACCTGTTTGGTGACCGAAAACGCGCCGGTGATCAGCGCTTGTGAGGCAATCACGGTGGCCAGCGTGGCCAGGCCCACCAGCGGCAGCAGAGCCCAGTCGGGCGCCATCATGAAAAACGGGTTTTTAACCGCCTCGGGGTTGCTCAACAGCAGCGCGCCCTGGCCAAAATAGTTCAGGGTCAGGCTCGGCATGACGATGCAAAACCAGGCCAGGCGGATCGGTTTTTTGCCAAAGTGACCCATGTCGGCGTAGAGCGCCTCACCGCCGGTCACGCACAGCACCACCGCGCCCAGAATGATGAAGGTGGTGAGCGGCTTGGCCCACATGAAAGCCAGAGCATGGTGCGGGCTCAGGGCCCACAGAATCTCGGGGTTGTGAAAGATGTGCGACACGCCCAGCACGGCAATGCAGGCAAACCAGATCAGCGTGATGGGCCCGAAAAACTTGCCGATGTCGGCGGTGCCGCGTTTTTGCACGGCAAACAGGCCAAACAAAATCAGCAGCGTGAGCGGAATCACCGCCTTCTTGAAATTGGGCGACACCACCTCCAGGCCTTCCACTGCGGACAACACGGAAATGGCGGGGGTGATCACGCCATCGCCGTAAAACAGGCAGGTGCCGAAAATACCCACATACAGCAGCACGCGCCGCAATTTGGGTTTGTCTTTGACCGACTGTGAGGCCAGCGCCAACATGGCCACCAGACCACCTTCGCCATTGTTGTCGGCGCGCAGCACCAGCGTCACATATTTGAGCGAGATGATGACCGTGAGTGTCCAGAAAAAGATCGACAAAATGCCCATCACGTTGTCGGTGGTGAAGGGCACGTGACCGGAGCCAAACACTTCCTTGACGGCGTACAGCACGCTGGTGCCGATATCGCCATAGACCACACCAATGGCACCCAGGGTGAGTGCGCGCAGTGATGATTGAGAAATTGCCAAATAGTCACCCGGGGGTGTCAGACCGCCGGGCTCCGTGTCGTGAGGGGTCGCTATTTTGCGTCAGAAACGCGGGCTATTCGAAATCCTGCGCGTCGGGGTCGGTGGCTTCGAGCTCGTAGCTGGCGGCGAGCATGGCCAGGCGCCCGACCACGCCGTACATGTAGAAGCGGTTGGGCACGCTGGCGCCGGGTTTGACGCCGGGCTGCGGCAACTGGGTGCTGTGCTCGAAGGCCAGCGGTACGTAACCGGCACCGGGCGCGTTGAGGTTTTCATCGATGCCACGGTTGGCGTGGACCCGGTAGAAGCCGCCCACCACGTAGCGGTCCATCATGTAGATCACGGGCTCAGCCACGGCATCGTTGACGCGCTCCTGCGTCAGCACACCTTCTTGCACCATGAAGTCGTGTGGCAAAAACGGTGCTTTGCGGCCCCGGTTCAAGGTCTGGATGCGTTCCCGCAAGGCCTGCATGTCCCGGGCGTCGCGCACGGTGACAATGCCCAGCTCGTGGGTGCCGTGGTCGGCCTTGACCACCACAAAGGGCTTTTCCTTGATGCCGTACTCTTTGTACTTGCGTTTGACGCGCGTCAGCACCACGTCGACCTGGCTTTGCAGGCATTCCAGGCCGTTTTCCTGATCCAGGTTAACGGCTTCGCAGCGGTCGAACAACGGATAGATCAGCCAGGGGTCCACCCCCAGCAACTTGCCCAGGCGCTTGGCCACTTCTTCGTAACACTTGAAATGCGTGCTCTTGCGCCGCGTCGGCCAACCCGCGTGCAGCGGCGGTAACAGGTATTGCTCGTAGGTTTCTTCCAGAATGCCGGGCACACCGGCGCTCAGGTCGTTGTTGAGCAAAATGGTGCAGGGGTCGAAGTCTTTCAGGCCCAGGCGGCGTTTGGTCCGGGTGACCGGCTCGAGCGTCACCTTGTCGCCGTTTTGCAACTCGAACGTGGTGTTTTTCTTGATGGCGGGGTCAATCGAGCCGAGCCGCACATTGAGCCCCGCCATGTTGAAAATGCGCTGCAACTGGGCCAGGTTGGCCAGGTAAAAACTGCTGGGCTGGCCGTTTTCCGGGATCACCAGCAGGTTGCGCGCCTCGGGGCAAATTTTCTCGATGGCTGCCATGGCGGCCTGCACCGCCAGCGGCAGCATCTCGGGCGTGAGGTTGTTCCAGCCGCCGGGGTACAGGTTGGTGTCCACCGGGGCCAGCTTGAAGCCGGCGTTGCGCACGTCCACCGAGCTGTAAAACGGCGGCGTGTGCTCCATCCATTCGAGTCGGAACCAGCGCTCGATGGCGGGCATGGAGTCGAGCACGCGCTGCTCCAGCTCGTTGATGGGGCCCGTCAGGGCAGTAATCAGGTGCGGAACCATAGGAGACCTTGCTAAGTGTGGGCGTTGATTTTAAGGGGTCGCACCAAGGCTCATTTGCGTACTTCCCCTTCGCCCAGCACCACGTACTTGAGCGAGGTCAGGCCTTCGATGCCGACCGGGCCGCGGGCGTGGAACTTGTCGGTGCTGATGCCGATCTCGGCGCCTAACCCGTATTCAAAACCGTCGGCAAAACGGGTGCTGGTGTTGACCATGACGCTGGCCGAATCGACCTCGCGCAAAAACTGCTGGGCGTGCATGTGGTCACGCGTCAGGATGGCGTCGGTGTGGTGGCTGGAATACTGGTTGATGTGGGCAATCGCTTCATCCACACCGGTCACCACCTTGATACTGATGACGGGGGCCAGGTATTCCTCGAACCAGTCGGACTCCAGTGCGGGCTGCAACAACATCTTGTCGGGGCAGGCTTGCAGCAGCGCCAGGGCTTCGGGGTCGCAGCGCATCTCGATGCCCTTGGCCGCATAAATGGCGCCAATCAACGGCAAAAATTGCGCCGCCACGCCGCGCGCCACCAGCAGGCTTTCGGTGGCGTTGCACGGGCTGTATTTGTTGGTTTTGGCGTTGTCGGCCACGCGGGCGGCCATCGCCAGATCGCACGGGTCATCGACATAAGTGTGGCAATTGCCGTCGAGGTGCTTGATAACCGGCACTTTTGCATCGCGGCTGATGCGCTCGATCAGGCCCTTGCCGCCGCGCGGAATGATCACATCGACATACTGCGGCAGGGTGATGAGTTCGCCTACCACGGCGCGGTCGGTGGTTTGCACCAGCTGCACCGCGTTGGCGGGCAGGCCGGCATTAATCAGTGCCTGTTGCACCAGCTTGGCAAGCGCCTTGTTGGAGTCGATGGCTTCCGAGCCGCCGCGCAAGATGCAGGCGTTGCCGCTTTTGATGCTCAAGCTGGCGGCTTCGATGGTGACGTTGGGCCGGCTCTCGAAGATCATGCCAAACACGCCAATGGGCACGCGCATCTGGCCCACGCGGATGCCGCTGGGTTGCTGGCGCAGTGCGGTGACCTCGCCAATGATGTCGGCCATGGCGGCGAGTTGCTCGCAGCCTTGGGCGCAGGTTTCGATCACCTTGGGGGTGAGCTTGAGCCGGTCCACCATCGGCGCCGCCAGCCCTGCGGCTACGGCGCGATCCAGGTCTTTGGCGTTGTCGATTTGCAGCGCATCGACGTTGGCGCGCAAGAGGTCGGCGAGTTTGCGCAAAGCCGCGTTTTTGACGGCGGCTGGCGCTTTGGCCATCAGGGCAGAGGCCTGTTTGGCCTGCAGTCCCAAAGCTTGGGTGTCGGTGGTGTTCGTGGTCATGCTCATGGTCGATCAGGGTTGTGGCATCGCCTCAGGCAGGGCGCGGCCCAGTTGACGCTCGAGTTGGGTGAGTGAGATCAGGCCGCGGATGCGCGCCGGGCCCTGGCTGGTGGCGGCCTGCACCACCAGCAGGTGGCTGTGCTTGAGTTTTTTGAAGGTCGCGATCACCTGGGCCACGGTGCTTGACTTGAGTTCGTCGTAGTCCAGCGCATCGAGCATGGCCAGCGGCGTCATGACATCGGCCACCGACAGGTCCTGGCGCAGCACGTGACGCTCGTTGACCAGTCGCATCGGCTTTTCGCCCACCAGGTCGGCCAGCGTGATCAGGCCATCGACACACGGGAAACCGCTCACCACAAACAGCGAACGCACGCCCTGGTGGATCATGGCCTGCTCGGCCTGCTGCAGCGAGAGGTGCGGGTCGATGGTGGCCGCCTTGACGCTGGCCAGGTCGGTCATGACCTCGGTGCCGGGAGACTGCTCTGTCACCGCCTCGTGCGACTTGGGCTGCGCTTGCGGGATGCAGGTGTTGGCGGGGAAGCGGAAGGTTGACAGGGCAGTAGCGTGCATGACAGGTTTCCTGGGGAGGGTTGGCAAAGGGAGAATCGTACTTGATTTGCATCAGCGGGAGCGCTTGGCACCGAGTCAACGCAAAAAGCCTGCCATCCGGGGGAAAACACCAGCATACAATGAAGGCTCACTCATATTTGTCGTTTTTCAAAACTTACTGACTGGAGATTGATGCCCATGCGTCTTATCAAAAAAATCGGCCTCGCCCTGACTTTGGGCGCAGCTCTCATCAGTAGCGCCGCCCTGGCACAGCAGCAATTTGTCAATGTCCTCACCGGCGGCCAGAGCGGCGTCTATTACCCGCTGGGCGTGGCGCTGTCGCAGGTGTATGCCAAAGCCATTCCCAATGTGCGTTCCACGGCGCAAGTCACCAAGGCCTCGGCCGAAAACCTCAACCTGCTGCAGGCGGGTCGTGGTGAGCTGGCGCTGGCGCTGGCCGACTCGGTGTCAAACGCCTGGCAAGGGGTTGAAGAGGCAGGTTTCAAGACCAAGCTCGACAAGCTGCGCGGCCTGTCTGCCACCTACAACAACTACATCCAGATCGTGGCCAATGCTGACTCCGGCATCACCACACTGGCTGACCTCAAGGGCAAACGCATCTCGGTGGGTGCCGCCAAATCGGGCACAGAACTCAATGCCCGTGCCATCCTGAAAGCGGCCGGCCTGTCTTACGCCGACCTTGGCAAGGTGGAATACTTGCCGTTTGGCGAGTCGGTTGAGCTCATGAAAAACCGCCAGCTCGATGCCACCTTGCAATCGGCCGGTCTGGGTGTGGCCTCCATCCGCGACCTCGCCACCTCGATCAAGGTTGTGGTGATTCCGGTGCCCGCTGACGTGGTCACCAAGGTGGGCGACGCCGCCTACCAGCCGTCCATCATTCCAGCCAATACCTACGCTGGTCAGACCGCTGATGTTCCCACGGCCGCCATCCCCAATTTTCTGGTGACACATGCGGGCGTGTCTGACGAGCTGGCTTACCAAATGGCCAAGACCATGTACGACAACATCGACACCTTGTATGCTGCCCACAATGCGGCCAAGGCCATCAAGCGCGACAACGCCATCAAGGGCATGCCGGTGCCGTTGCACCCGGGCGCTGAGCGCTATTACAAGGAAGTCGGCCTGATCAAGTAAGCGCACAAAAAGGGCCAGTCAAGCCGCATGACCCAGCCCATGAACGAAACCAGTCCGGGCGCCGACGCCAACGAGAGAGCGCACGCGCCCCTGACCGGTGCCGTGTTCTGGATCGCCATTTTCTTCTCCAGCTACCAGTTGTGGATGGCGGCGTTTCACCCGCTGTCGAGCCAGGTGATCCGCGCCATCCACGTCGGCTTTGTCTTGCTGATGATCTATGCCATTCATCAGCCCATGGACGGGCGCTCGGCCCTGTGGCGGGGGATTGGCTGGGGCATGGGCCTGAGTGGCTTTGCCTTTGGCGTGTACCAATGGGTGTTCGAGGCCGACCTGACCCAGCGCTCGGGCGAGCTCACCACGTTTGACTGGGTGGTGGGCGTGGTTACCGTGGCGCTGGTGTTTGATGCCGCCCGGCGCGCCATGGGCTGGGGCTTGCCGCTGATTTGCGGTGTGTTCCTGCTCTACGGCATGTTCGGCGAGCACTTGCCGGGGGCGCTGGCCCATCGCGGCTTCGGGCTGGACCAGATTGTCAGCACCCTGGGTTTTGGTACCGAAGGCATTTACGGCACGCCCACTTACGTGTCATCCACCTACATTTTTCTGTTCATTCTGTTTGGCTCCTTTCTGGAGCAAGCCGGCATGATCCGCCTGTTTACCGACTTTGCGTTGGGCACCGTGGGCCACACGCGCGGCGGCCCGGCCAAGGTGTCGGTGATCTCATCGGGGTTGATGGGAACCATCAGCGGCTCGGGCGTGGCCAATGTGGTCACCACCGGGCAGTTCACCATTCCGCTCATGAAGCGCTTTGGCTACAGCCCGGCGTTTGCCGGCGGCGTGGAGGCCACGGCCAGCATGGGCGGGCAAATCATGCCGCCGGTGATGGGCGCGGTGGCCTTCATCATGGCCGAAACCATCAACGTGCCTTACATCGAGATTGTCAAGGCCGCCTTGATTCCGGCCATTCTGTACTTTGTCACCGCGTTCTGGATGGTGCACCTGGAAGCCGGAAACAAGGGCCTGATAGGCATGGCCAAGGAGGACTGCCCCAACCCCTGGACGGCGGTGCGCGAGCGCTGGTACCTGCTGCTGCCGCTGGCGGGGCTGGTCGGCTTGCTGTTTTCAGGCTACACCCCGCTGTTTTCCGGCACGGTGGGCTTGGGCCTGACCGCCATTCTGATTTTTGGCGCCGCCGTGATCAGCGGCGTCAAGCGCACGCCGCTGCGGGCGCTGGCCTGGGTGCTGCTCGGCTTTGCCTGCGCGGGCTTTTTCCAGTTTGGCGTGGGCGCATTTTTTGTCATCATTGCCCTGCTGATTGCACTGAGTTTCATTCGCCGCACCGGCGCTGATGCCCGGCGACTGGCCGTGATTGCCCTGATGGACGGCGCACGCCACGCTCTGCCGGTGGCGATTGCCTGCGCCTTGGTGGGGGTGATCATCGGCATGATCAACCTGACCGGTGTGGCAGCAGAGTTGGGCGGCTACATCATTGCCGTGGGCGAAAACAGCTTGTTTCTGGCGCTGCTGCTGACCATGCTGACCTGTCTGGTGCTGGGCATGGGCATTCCCACCATCCCCAACTACATCATCACCAGCTCGCTGGCCGCACCCGTGTTGCTGCAGTTGGGTGTGCCGCTGATCGTGTCGCACATGTTTGTCTTTTACTTCGGCATCATGGCCGACCTGACGCCGCCGGTGGCGCTGGCCGCCTTTGCGGCAGCACCCATTGCCGGCGCCAGTGGCCTGAAAATCAGCATGCAGGCGCTGCGGGTGGCCATTGCCGGTTTCATCGTGCCCTTCATGGCGGTCTATAGCCCGGCACTGATGCTGCAAAGCGGCGACTGGCTCGACACGAGTTGGATCGTCTTCAAGGCGCTGGTGGCGATTGCCATGTGGGGCGTGGGCGCCATCGGCTTTTTGGTGACGCGGCTCAACCCGGTGGAGCGCGTGGTCGCCATTGGCTCGGCCAGCCTGCTGGTGGTGGCGCTGCCCTTGACCGACGAACTGGGCCTGGGCCTGATCGCCGCGTTCATCGCCTGGCACCTTTGGCGCAGCCGCGTGCGTTGAATGCGGCATCAATTTGACCTGCAGCAAGCTATGGAAAACCTGGCCCGGACTGCTATCGGCCCGAGGGCGGACCTCCTGCAAAATACCGGGCAGGCATTTCTTGATGTGACGGCTGTTGTGTGGGAGCGGCGCCCGCGCCGCGATGGCTTGGGGTTTTGCCTTTGAGCCTAGATGCCTCAGTTGGACGCGTCCGAGTGGGCTGCTGGTGGCGTGTCTGGGTAGGCGCGACGACGCAGCGGGCTACTGCCCGCAAGGAGAAGCAACGACCCCAGGCACGCTGCCAGCGGCACAATCGCTCGCGTAGCGCTTTCACCCAAAAGGTGAACGCGATCGAAGTCACTTTTTCTAATCAGTTCAATGCATTATCGAAGTTTTCAAGCGGTCAGCTGAGGAATCTAGGTTGAGCAGCCTGGGCATTTGCCTGAGCCTGGCGGCTGCCTTGCAGGGCGCGCCTGCTGTGTTTGTGCCGGTGACCGGATTCACGCTGGCCTGGACCCACTCGATTGAAAAAGTGCGCTGGGAAGAAGACTACGCGGTGCGGCCGGATGTGGTGAGCGGCCAACCGATGCTGCACGCGGCGCAGGCCCGGGTGCGCGGCTCGGCGGCCGGCATGGAGCCGCCGCCTGATGCGGTGTTGCGCCAGGGCTGGTACCACTACACGCCAGCCATCACCAAGCCACCCGAGCTGCGCCTGACCCGCTCGGAATTCACCCCCGATTACGAGGTCTGCGTGCAAGGCCGCTGCCAGCCCATGGCCGACTGGATGCCTTCAGACGGTGGCATCACGCTGCTCAGGGCTTGCCGCCAGCCCAAATAATGAAAGACAGGCGTCATTGCGAGTCGCGCAGCGATGTGGCAATCCATGCAACTGGGAGTCATGGATTGCTTCACTTCGTTCGCAATGACGATGCTTTTTCACGTTGACTCACAGCTGGCAAAAACAGCGCTTGCAGGTCGTTCAAAAAGTCAAAACCACGCACGCTGGGCTGGACGTGCGTGCCATTCACAACCAGCAAACCCTGCGTCTGCGCTTGTTGCAGGCCGGCTTGCAGCGCAGACAGCGGCATGCCGGTGCGCTCGGCAAACAGACCAATATCAAAGCCACCCGCCAGCCGCAGCGCGTTGAGCATGAACTCGAAGGGCAGCTCAGAACGCTTGACATCCACGTCTTGCACCACGCATTGCCCGGCCAGTGCCTGAGTCATGTACAACTCGGGGTTGCGCGCGCGCACCTGGCGCACCACCCGGTGGGCGAAGCTGAGCTTGCTGTGGGCCCCCGCACCCAGCCCCAGGTAGTCGCCAAACTGCCAGTAGTTCAGGTTGTGCACGCTGGCGTGGCCGGGCAGGGCGTAGGCCGAGACCTCGTAGCGCTGCAGGCCTGCCGCGCCGGTCAGGTCGGTGATCAGGTCGAGCATGTCGGCGGCCATGTCGTCCTCTACGGCGGCGGGCGGGAACTTGGCAAAGTAGGTGTTGGGTTCGATGGTGAGGTGGTAAATCGACAGGTGGCGCGGCGCCAGCGCCAGCGCAGTCGTCACATCGGCGCGCAACTGGTCAAGCGTCTGGCCGGGCAGGGCGTACATCAAATCAAGGTTGAAGGTGTCAAACGCCTGCGCTGCTTCTTCGACCGCGGCGATGGCCTGGTCGCGATCATGGATTCGGCCCAGCGCGCGCAAAAAGTCGTCGTCGAAGCTTTGCACGCCTACCGACAGGCGCGTGACACCGGCCGTCCGGTAGGCCTTGAAGCGGTCTTTCTCAAACGTGCCGGGGTTGGCTTCGAGTGTGATCTCGGCGTTCGGCGCCAGCCGCAATCTGGCCCGAAAACCGGCCAGCAACTGGTCGATGGCTTGCGGCGAGAACAGGCTGGGCGTGCCACCGCCCATGAACACGGTTTGCACGCTGCGGCCCCAGATGAGTGGCAGCGCGGCCTCCAGATCGGCCATCAGCGCGTCGATGTAGCGTTGCTCGGGCAGTTCGGCGGCGCGCATTTCATGCGAGTTGAAGTCGCAGTACGGGCATTTTTTGAGGCACCAGGGCAGGTGCACATACAGCGATAAGGGTGGCAGGCTGCCCAGTTGCAGTGTGCCGGGGCGCATGTAATGCTGGATGTCACGCGGGCTGGAGGTCAGGCTTTGCTCGGATGCGTCAGTTTGGATCGGAATCATGATTCGGCCGCGAGATAAGAAGGTTCAAGGTGTTTGGCGTGTGTGCTGCGCGGCAGCCCGATGGGGCGACCGCCTCATACTGGGGTACCAGAAATCGGCAATCACCCCATCGGGCTGCCGCGCCGAGAGGGCGGAGCGCTTGCAAAGGCTTTTTGGGGCCAGGAGTCCGGTAGCCCAGCAGCCCCAATAACGATTGGCGACCGATGTTCTTGAACGAGCGTCCAGCGAGGTAGGCCCTTTGGGGGGCTGACGATTTCTGGTACTCCAGTAGAGGCAAGCCGCCCAAAGGGCCTGCCTCGCGGGTTTTGTTCAAACGGTTTTCGGTATTTGACGCCTCACAACCAGCGCTCGCGCATCAAAGCCACCATGGCCGCCGCGGCCCGCCCCCGATGGCTGTTCGCGTTCTTGATTTCGACCGGCAATTGGGCAAAGGTCAAACCAAACTCGGGGATGAACATCACCGGGTCAAAACCAAAGCCGTTGGAACCCACAGGCTCACGGGCAATCTCGCCCACCACCCGGCCCACCGTCACCAGCGGCTCCGGGTCATCGGCCGAGCGCAGCGCCACCAGCGTGCTGACCAGCGCCGCGCGCCGGTTGTCGATGTTTTGCATCTGCTCCAGTAGCGCGCGCACGTTGTTGTCGTCACTCTTGGGGTAGCCGAACCGGGTGGCGTAAAACGCGGTTTGCACGCCCGGCAAGCCGCCAAAGGCATCCACGCACAAACCGGCATCGTCAGCCACGGCGGGCAGACCACTGTGCCGGGCGGCATGGCGCGCCTTGGCCAGCGCGTTTTCAATGAAGGTGTGAAATGGCTCCTCGGCCTCGGGAATGCCGAGGCTACCCTGCGGCACCAGCTCAAAGCCCAGCGGCGCAAACATGGCGTGTAACTCGGCCAGCTTGCCCGCGTTGTTGGAAGCTAGCACGATCTTCATGCGCGTGCCTCCCCGTTGAGTGCGGCCTGCTGCAAGGCAATTAGTTCACGAATGCCCTGGTCGGCCAATGCCAGCAGCGCGTCCATCTCAAGGCGGCTGAAAGCGGCGCCTTCGGCGGTGCCTTGCACCTCCACGTAATGGCCGCTGGCCGTCATGACCACGTTCATGTCGGTGTCGCAGGCCGCGTCTTCGGTGTACTCCAGGTCGAGCAGCGGCGTGCCCTGCACGATACCCACCGAGATGGCTGCCACCGCCTCGCGAATGGGGGATCGGGCCAGCTTGCCTGCGGAAATCAAGCCGTTGACCGCGTCCTGCGCGGCGACAAAAGCGCCGGTGATGGCGGCGGTGCGGGTGCCGCCGTCGGCCTGGATCACGTCGCAATCCAGGTGCAGGGTGCGCTCACCCAGCAGCGTCAGGTCAAACACCGAGCGCAGCGCACGGCCGATCAGGCGCTGGATTTCCTGGGTGCGCCCGCTCTGCTTGCCGCGCGCGGCCTCGCGGTCGCTGCGGCTGTGGGTGGCGCGCGGCAACATGCCGTATTCGGCGGTGACCCAGCCCTGGCCGCTGCCCTTTTGGTGCGGCGGCACCTTGTCGAGCACCGAGGCGTTGCAGAGCACCTTGGTGTCGCCGAATTCGATCAATACCGAACCTTCGGCGTGGCGGGTGTAGCTGCGGGTCAGGGTGACCGGGCGCAGGGCGTTGGCGGCGCGGGCGCCGGTTCTTTGGTATGGGGTCATGTCAAAAGCTCAAATCGAGTGGGGTGCTGGTTCCGGCTGGTTTGTCCTTGGGTGAAAACGCAGGTGTCTGGCCGGTGGTGTCGGCGAAGTCGTCCGGTATGGTTGTTGGGTCGTCGGGTGTTTGCCAGCCAAGCGCCAAACAGGTGACGTTGTCGCTGCGGTGGCCCGCCTTGAGCAGCGCCTGTTCGACCAGGTCGGGCACCGCGTGTTCTACGGTTTTTTGACTCAGCTCGCTGACAATGTACTGTTCGGGCAGGCTGGACCACAAGCCATCAGAGCAGAGCATGAGTTTGTCGCCTTGTTGCAAAGTCAAAGGCTCGGCCATACTGTAGACGGGTTTGACGGGTGAGCCCAGACAGGTGAACAAGACATTGCGGTTGATCTCGGCTCGGGCAGTGTCCTGCAGGCCGCGACTGCGTTCGACCAACGAATGATCCTGGGTGCGCGCCAGCAAATGATGCCGGCGCACCAGGTACAGCCGCGAGTCGCCACAATGGACCCATCTGACCTGGCCCGACTGGATGACCGCCACCACAAGGGTAGTACGTGGCGAATCGTGCATGCCCTTGTCCATCGCGTAGTTGAGAATCCGCAGATGCGCCGCCATCATGGCGTCGTCCAGAAAGTCGGCTACATCCTCCAGTTTGGGCTGGGCCATTTTTTGAAACATGACCGCCACGGTTTCAATCGCCAAAAACGCAGCCACTTCGCCTTCGGGGTGTCCGCCCAGACCATCGGCCAGCATCAGCACGGCGCTGTCACGGGTGTAGCAATAACCCATGCGGTCTTGGTTGGCCTTGCGGCCCCCCTGGCGGCTCAGCTGGAAGACTGAAAACAGCATCAGAAGTTCTTGCCTATTTGCGTGACCATGAGGACCTTTTTTTTGGTGTTGGTCATCACGTTGTCAAACTGAAGCTTGAGCTTGTCGCCCATGGTCAGCTGCGTGTAGCGCCGTGCCCCGGTTCGGTTCAATTCCTTTTGCAAGGCAAAAACAGTCTGCGGCCGCTTCTGCGGCTTCAGCTCCATGCACCAATGCACGATTTCCAGCAGGTCATCGGAGTAAACACCTTGCAGGCGCTTCAAGGTCTTGATGGTTTTGTCTTCGGGTGCGCGTTGTGGCGCATCACTGGGCGGGAAGCCGTGCATACAGGCAAACATGCACGCACCGATGGCGTAAATATCGGTCCACGGACCCATAGTGGTGTCGCGCCGGTACATCTCCGGCGCGGCAAAGCCGGGGGTGTACATGGGGCGGATGAAGTTGCCTTCTTTGCTCAGCACTTCACGCGCGGCGCCAAAGTCGATCAGCACGGGCTTGTTGTCGTCGGTGATAAAAACATTGGCCGGCTTGATGTCGAGGTGCAGCATTTTGTGCTGGTGGACAATGCGTAAGCCGCGCAGAACTTCATCAAACAGCGAGCGGATGGTGGATTCGCGAAAGACCTTGGCTTGCCTGAGATTGCGGGCCGTCACAATGAAATCTTGCAGAGTGGCGCCTTCCAGAAAGTTGGTCACCATGTAAACGGTTTCGTTTTCCCGGAAAAAATTCAGCACGCTGATCACCGAAGGGTGGGAGATTTGCGCCAGCGAGCGCCCTTCTTCAAAAAAACTTTTCAGGCCCAGCCGGTACAGCGACAGCTTGTCGGGCGCCACCTGCGGCTGCAATTGCCCCGGTGCGCGCGAGGCCAGCGAGGCGGGCAGGTATTCCTTGATGGCCACCAGCTGGCCATCGGTTCCGGTCGCCAGATAAACCACGCCAAAACCGCCGGCTGCGACCCGGCGGATCACCCGGTAACCCCCGATCAGGGTACCCGGCGTTAATGCGGATGGTTTTGGGTTGGCCATATTTATAAGAGAGCGGACATCGGTTGTTGCTGGAACCGGGTTATTCTTGACACCATTCAACTCAACGGATGATTGCCATGTCAGTTTACAGCATGACGGGTTATGCCAGCGCGCAGCACAAGCCCGCCACAACTTCCCCGGTAACCGACGCTCCGACGGGGTCAGGCGCGCGGCTGGGTCTTGAAATTCGGTCGGTGAACAGCCGTTATCTCGATTTGACCTTCAAGCTCAGCGACGAATTGCGCAGCTTTGAGCCGGCCCTGCGCGAGCTGCTGGTGCGCAGCCTCAAACGCGGCAAGGTGGAGGTGCGCGCCGCGCTGGAAAGCCATGTCGCCAATGAGGTGGCCGAGCCATCCACCCGGCTGCTGCAACGCCTCAACACGATCCAGGACAGCGTGAAGGCCTGGTTGCCGCTGGCCACACCCCTGAGCGTGGCTGATGTGATCCGCCTGACAGCGGGCAGCGCGGTGGGTGAGCGCGACTGGCAGGCCGACCTGCTGGCGCTGGCCGAGCAGGTGCTGGCGGCGCTGCTGGCAGCGCGCGAGCGTGAAGGTGCCCGCTTGGCCCTGATGCTGACGGATCGCATGGCGCAATTGCGCAGCCTGGCAGCGCAAGCCGAGCCGCTGGTGCCGCAGCTGGTGGCCCAGCAACGCCAGCGTTTTCTGGACCGCTGGCGCGATGCCATGGGCATGGTCGAGGGTGGCGCTTTGCCCGAGGCCGCGCAAGACCGGGCGCTGGCCGAAGCCACCGCGTTTGCCATCCGTATCGATGTAGCCGAAGAGCTGACGCGGCTGAGCTCGCATCTGGACGAACTGGAGCGGCTGATTGCCAAGGGAGGCGAAATCGGCAAGCGGCTCGACTTTTTGATCCAGGAGTTGCACCGCGAGGCCAACACGCTGGGCTCCAAGTCGGCAGCGCTGGAGCTCACACATATCTCGGTGGACATGAAGGTTCTGATCGAGCAAATGCGCGAGCAGGTGCAAAACATAGAATAAGCCCGTTACTGACCTTTTCATAAGAGCCCTGTTGTGATCGACTACCCCGGAAATCTGTTTGTTGTGGCCGCCCCGAGCGGTGCTGGCAAGTCCAGCCTGGTCAAGGCCTTGCTGGAAATCGACGCCCAGGCGCGGCCGTCGGTGTCGCACACCACGCGGGCACCGCGTGGCCAGGAGAAGCACGGCCGAGAGTACTTTTTTGTCTCCGAGCCCGAATTTGATGCCATGGTGCAGGCCAATGCTTTTGTGGAGTGGGCGCACGTGCACAACCACCGCTACGGCACCTCGAAAAAAGCCATTGAAGAACGTATGGCGCAGGGCTCGGACGTGATCCTGGAAATTGACTACCAGGGGGCGCTGCAAATCAAGAAAATATTTGCCAATGCGGTCACCATTTTCATTTTGCCGCCAAGCTGGGAAGAGTTGCGCTCGCGCCTGGAGCGCCGCGGCGAAGATGCCGCCGAGGTCATTGATGCCCGACTGCAAAACGCCGCGGCCGAGATGGCGCAGGTGTCGCAGTTCGACTTCGTTATAATCAACGAGTCGTTTGACCGCGCCGTGTTCGACCTCAAATGCATTGTGCATTCACAGCGGCTCAAGTATCTGGCGCAGCGCCGCGCCAGGGCCGACACCTTTCAAGCACTGCATATTGCCTAGTAGTCCGGTTCACCAAAATGCTTACATGAAATCTGGTCTTTTCCAGCCATGCGTCGTTGTTCGTCGTTGCAATAGCTACGGCTATTGCGCCTCCTCCCGCCTAGCCTGACTGAAAAATCCTTCAATTTCATTTTGTAAGCCTTTTGATGAAACGCACTACCAGTGCCCCCACCTGTTTTTGGAGAATTCATGGCCCGTATCACTGTTGAAGACTGCCTGTTGCAGATTCCTAACCGCTTCCAATTGGTGTTGGCGGCATCCTACCGTGCCCGCATGCTCAGCCATGGCCACGCTGCCAAGGTCGAGAGCAAGAACAAGCCGGGCGTGACCGCCCTGCGTGAAATTGCCGCCGGCAAGGTGGGCATCGAGATGCTGAAGAAAGTACCCTTGTAAGGCAGCCGGCCTTGCGTCACCATCAAAAGCACCGCATGCGGTGCTTTTTTGTTTGTGCTGGTCAAAATTGCATCCGGCGCGCTATATTTACGGCATGTGTGCCACAACCAGCCCGAAACCGTCAACAGCCAGCCATGGCAAGCCCGAGTCCAAGGATTTGAGTGCTGCCGAGTCGAATGCGGCGGCGGCAAGTTTCGCGCGCCTGACCAATCGGCTCGATTACCTCAGTGCCGACGACCTGGCCAGTGTCAAATCGGCCTACCGTTATTCTGATGAGGCGCATTTGGGGCAACTGCGCAACAGCGGCGAACCCTACATTACCCATCCGATTGCGGTGGCGGCCCAATGCGCCGAATGGAAGCTTGATGCCCAGGCGCTGATGGCCGCGCTGCTGCACGATGCCATGGAAGATTGCGCGGTC
The DNA here is from genome assembly GCF_014859475.1 of Rhodoferax sp. GTDB lineage: Bacteria > Pseudomonadota > Gammaproteobacteria > Burkholderiales > Burkholderiaceae_C > Rhodoferax. Next base: position 7,105 of record NZ_JACUUE010000029.1, on the reverse strand, counting down.
ACCAAGACCGACCTGATCGAACGCTTTGGCGCCCCTGTGGCCGAACTGGTGGACGGTCTGACCAAACTCGAAAAACTGCACTTCAATACGCGCGAAGAAAACCAGGCCGAGTCGTTTCGCAAAATGCTGCTGGCCATGGCGCGCGATGTGCGCGTGATCTTGATCAAGCTGGCTGACCGCACCCACAACATGCGCACCCTGTCCGACGCGCCACGCGCCAAGTGGGGCCGCATTGCCTCTGAAACGCTGGAAATCTACGCCCCGATTGCCCACCGGCTGGGGCTCAACCAAACCTACCGGGAGTTGCAAGACCTGTCGTTCAGGTACCTGCGACCCTGGCGCTACACCATTTTGAGCAAAGCGGTGGCCAAGGCGCGCGGGCGCCGCCGTGACCTGATTCAAAAAGTGCAAGCCGACCTGGAGGCCACCTTTGCCCGCCATGGCATGGCGGTGCGTATCTCGGGCCGCGAAAAAACCCTCTATTCGATCTACCGCAAGATGGACGATAAAAACCTGAGCTTTGCCCAGGTCACTGACATCTATGGTTTTCGCGTTATCGTTCCCGGCCTGATCGACTGCTACACCGCGCTCGGGTTGTTGCACCAGCTCTACAAACCGGTGCCAGGCAAGTTCAAGGACCACATTGCCATCAGCAAAATCAACGGCTACCAGTCCTTGCACACCACTTTGGTGGGGCCTTCCAACATCAATGTGGAGTTTCAGGTGCGCACCGAAGCCATGCACCTGGTGGCCGAGACGGGGGTGGCCGCGCATTGGCTGTACAAGGAAAGTCCCGACGAGGCCAATACCAATCCTGATCGCCTGGGCTCAAAATGGCTGCAATCCCTGCTCGACATCGGCAACGAAACACACGACGCCACCGAGTTTTGGGAGCATGTCAAGGTCGATCTTTTTCCCGATGCGGTCTATGTCTTTACCCCGAAAAACCGGATCATGGCCATGCCTCGCGGTGCCACGGTGGTCGATTTTGCCTATGCGATTCACAGCAACGTGGGCGACCTGGCGGTGGCGGCCAAAGTCAACAACGAGCCGGTTGCGCTGCGCACCGAAGTGCGAAACGGCGATGTGATCGAGATCATTACTGCCCCGAAATCCCATCCCAACCCGGCCTGGCTGGGTTTTGTTCGTACGGCGCGGGCACGCTCCAAAATTCGCCAGTATTTGCGCACCCTGGCGCAGGACGACTCGCAACTCCTGGGTGAAAAAATGCTGTCGCAAGCGCTACGCGCCGAGGGCATTGAGCACCTGCCCGATGAGCAGGGTCCGATGGTCGCCATCTGGGACAAGTTGCTGCGCTTTAGCGGTAACCGTACCCGCGCCGACTTGCTGGTGGAAATAGGCCTGGGTCGGCGCATTGCCAGCATTGTGGCCAAGCGCCTGGCCAAGTTGCTGGTTGATTCAGGCGAAAAGCCCAATGCCCTGCTGCTCACGCGCGAGCGTTTCGTGGCCGGAGATGCCGTGGCCCAGGGCAGCGTTGCCATTGACGGCAGCGAGGCCACATCGGTGCGCTTCGCCGATTGCTGTCGCCCGATCCCTGGTGATGACATTGTCGGCTACCTCGGGCGCGGCGAGGGCTTGACCATTCACACCAGCCAATGCCAGGTGGCCACCAAGCTCATTCACAAAGACAGTGATCGCTTCATGGCCGTGGAGTGGGCCGATGAGCCTGTGCGATCTTTCGAGACCGGCATCGTGGTCACGGTGAACAATGGCAAAGGGGTGCTGGCCAAGGTGGCTGCTGCACTGGCCGCTGCCGAGGTGGACATCGTCCAGTTCAGCATGGCCGACGAGTCGCCGCAAGGAGTGGTTGACCTGAAGTTCATCATTGCCGTGCGCGACAGGCAGCAACTCGAAGTCGCGCTGCGCAATTTGCGCCACATCCAAGTGGTGTTCAAGGCGCAGCGAATGACCAACGGCAATTAGGGCTCGTAAAGTAATGAGCTGTGCATTTTGACAGCCGGATTTGGGATGCAGTGCTAGGCGATTTGCAACGACGCAATGCGCCCAAAGATGGCTAGGCAAAAGTACAAGTTATTGCTTTGCGCGCCCTTGGTCTGGCGGAGGCGCAGGCTGCTTTCCCGGGCCGGGTTCAGGCAATTTCTTGTTGACGCGCCAAAATCGGTCCAGCAGCGGTTTGACGCTGGTGCCATGCACAAAAATGGACAGTGTGACCACAATCAGTGTCAATTGCATCAGTTCCATGGCCAGCCCTTCAGGCAGGCCATGCTGGATGGCAAACATCAGGTAGTACAGGGAACCAATACCCCGCACGCCAAACCAGCCGATCAGGCTGCGGATGGTCCAACTGGTGCTGGTGCCCAGCAGGCCGGCCATGACGCTCACCGGACGCACCACCACAAAAACAAACAGCGCCAGCGCCACGGCGCGCCAACTCCAGGAGTCAAGAAACAGCGAGCCGCCGATCAGCAGCACCAGCATCAACTCCGAGAGTCGCTCCAGGTGCTCTTTGAAGACCAGTGATTGCTCGCTGATGGTGACGGCGGCCGTCTCGGGCAAGGCGACAGCTGGCGCGGCGCTGATGTCGATGTCTGGGTGATGCGCCGCGTCTTGCAGATCGGCGCTCAACTGCTTGAGTTCGGTTTGGCGCAGCGCGACGGCGGCAAAAAACACCGCCAGGAAACCCCAGGCGTCCACCATCACGCTCAGACCATAAACCACACCAATCAAACCCAGCCCAAGAAAGTCGTTCATGAGCGTCTGGTTGGGCGCCAGGCGGCGCAGCTTGCGTCCCCAATGGGCCAGCGCCATGCCAGCCGCCACGCCGATGCCGATGCCCGCCGCCGTGGCCCACAGCACGTCGACCAGCACCCAGCGCAGGCCGGAGTCGCCCAGATCGTGAAGTCCGAGCAGGCCCAGGCCCAACATCACGAACGGAAACGCGCTGCCGTCGTTCATGCCGGCTTCGCAGGTCAGGGTGAAGCGCAACTGGTCGCGGTCGCCCGGGTGGCGGGTTTGCACATCGGTGGCCAGCACCGGGTCGGTGGGCGACAGAATTGCCCCCAGCAGGATGCCGGCACCCAGAGGCAGCCCCAGGGCGTAATAGGCAAAGGCGGCGATCAGTCCAACGCTGGCAACCATCGACAGCGAGGCCAGCATGATTGGCGCCCGCCAGCGTGCCAGGCGCACCGGGACCGGCATCTTGACACCGGCTGAAAACAGCGAGATCAGCACCACCATTTCGGTCAGCACTTCCAGCAGCGCCGATTCCTTGAGTGGATTGAAGTGAAATAAATTGAACACGGTCGGGCCCACCAGCAGACCGACCGCCAGATACACCATGGCCGGTGTCACGGGCAGGCTTTTGAACAACGACGCGGTCAGGCCGCGCGTCAGCAGCAGCCCGCCAACCAGTAAAAACCACAGCGCATTAGTCATTGATCAATCTGTTCAAGGTGGCTTCAGCTCCGGCCGCTTGCCAGCTCGTTGGCAAACTGGTGATTGACGTCGCGATGCTTGGCCTCATCCTGGCGGATCAGCAGGATCAGCAGGCGCTCCAGCCAGGTCGGTTTGGCAATCTCGATGAAGGTCATCAAATGCATGCGCTCATTTTCGGCCTCGTCAATGAGCACACGAATCCAGCCACGGTCACTTTCCATGCGGCGCAGGGCGCGCAAGTGCTGTAACGCACCGCCCACCATGCCCGGCACGGCGGCCACCGTCTCCAGCACCACCGCGCGGTGGCCATAGCGCTTGGAAAAAAACGCGTCAGCAAAGAACCGCATGAACTTGACCAGCGCACGGGCGCTGCGATCACGAAAACCTTCAGGCTGTTTGTGGGGTTGCGCAAAAGAGGTGTCTGTCATGGCGAAATTCCCGGAATTTGACCGCAGGAGGTCACGACCGGGATGGTGATCTGTCCTTGCGCTGTCGCCACAGCATAATGGTTCACTGTAACCCGGTCTGTGCGCCAGCTTACCGATGTCCTTGTCCTTTTGGCCAGGCGGGTGTTGGTTGAGAAGTGAGTAGCATCGGGGTGTGAAATGCCCACCTCACCATGCCTGACATCAGCTCATCCCTGTTCTGGATCGCTGGCGGCATGCTGCTCACCGACCCGGTCATGCCGGTTGCGGTGTCGGCCAGCATCCCTTACGCCCATTACGTCTTTGCGATCACTGGGGCGCTGCTGGTGGTGCTGGTTGGCAAATGGCTGGGCAGTCGGCGCACGCCGCCCAAGGCGGTGGAACTGTCCGCTGAGGCCGTCAACCCCAAACCCTGAGGAATATGGCCATGAACACTTCCTGGCTTATCGCCATTGACGGCTCGGTGTCGTTTCTTAAAGTCATTGATTACGTGATCACCGAGGCCGCCAGCCGCGTGACCCCGGCGCAACTGTTGCTGGTCAATGTGCAGGCACCGCTGTCAGGCGACATCACCCGCTTCATTGACCAAAAAGTGGTGAAGGACTTCCACCGCGAAACGGGCGAGGCCACCCTGGCGCAAGCCCGGCAAAAGTTAGAAGCAGCCGGGATGGCCTACTCGTCACACATCATGGTTGGCGAGACGGTGCGGACACTGATTGAATTCGCCCAGGACAAAGCCTGCAGCTTGATCATCATGGGCGCTCGTGGTTTGGGCAATGTCGCCGGTCTGCTCTTGGGCTCGATCGCCACCAAGGTGGTGAAGTTGTCAACCGTGCCAGTGCTGCTGGTGAAGTAAGTCAGGGTCAGGCCAAATCAAAACGGTCCGTGTTCATCACCTTGACCCACGCCGCGATGAAGTCCTGCACAAACTTGGGCTGGTTGTCATCCTGGGCATAAACCTCCGCGTAGGCGCGCAGCACGGCGTTAGAGCCAAAAACAAGGTCAACCCGGGTGGCCGTCCACTTGACCGCGCCACTCTGGCGCTCGCAGATGTTGTACAGGTTGCGCCCGGAAGGTTGCCAGCTGTAGGCCATGTCGGTCAGGTTGACGAAGAAGTCGTTGCTCAGGGTGCCCACCCGTTCGGTCAACACACCGTGTGCGGTGCCGCCGTAGTTGGTGCCGAGCACGCGCAAGCCGCCAAGCAATGCCGTCATCTCGTGGGCGGTCAAGCCCAGCAACTGGGTGCGGTCGAGCAACAATTCTTCGGCGCTAACCACAAAGTCTTTTTTCAGCCAGTTGCGGTAGCCGTCGGCCAGCGGCTCCAGCACCGCGAACGACTCGGCATCGGTCATGTCGGGTGTGGCATCACCCCGGCCTGGCGTAAAGGGCACGGTCACGTCAAAGCCGGCCGCCTTGGCCGCCTGCTCGATGCCGACGTTGCCGGCCAGCACGATGGCATCGGCCACGCTGGCCCCGGTCTGCGCCGCAATGCCTTCGAGCACGGCCAGCACCCGGGCCAGGCGAGCCGGTTCGTTGCCCTCCCAGTTCTTTTGCGGCGCCAGACGGATGCGCGCGCCGTTGGCGCCACCGCGCTTGTCCGAGCCCCGGAAGGTGCGGGCGCTGTCCCAGGCAGTGGCCACCATGTCGCCCACGCTCAGGCCACTGGCGGCGATCTTGGCCTTCATTGCCGCCACGTCGTAATCAGATCGGCCAGCCGGCACCGGGTCTTGCCAGATCAGCGTTTCTGTGGGTACATCGGGCCCAAGGTAACGCGCTTTCGGGCCCATGTCGCGGTGCGTCAGCTTGAACCAGGCGCGCGCGAACATGTCTGAAAAGTAAGCCGGGTCCTTGAGGAAGCGTTCCGAAATCTTGCGGTACGCGGGGTCCATTTTCATGGCCATGTCGGCATCGGTCATGATCGGGTTGCAGCGCACCTTCGGGTCTTCCACATCGACCGGCCGGTCTTCGTCCTTGATGTTGACAGGCTCGTACTGCCAGGCACCGGCCGGGCTCTTTTTAAGTTCCCAGTCGAGGTTCAGCAGCATGTCGAAGTAACCGCCTTTGCCCACATTCCACTGCGTCGGGTGCGCGGTCCAGGCGCCTTCGATGCCGCTGGTCACGGTGTCGCGGCCCACACCACGGCTGCTGTGGTTGATCCAGCCCAGGCCTTGTTCTTCGAGCTCGGCACCTTCGGGGGGCGGGCCCAGCCTGGCAGCGCTGCCATTGCCGTGGGTCTTGCCCACGGTGTGGCCACCGGCGGTCAGGGCCACGGTTTCCTCGTCGTTCATGGCCATGCGCTCAAAGGTCACGCGAATGTCCCGGGCGGTCTTGAGCGGGTCGGGTTGGCCGTCCACACCTTCGGGGTTCACATAGATCAGGCCCATCATCACGGCGGCCAGCGGGTTGTCCAGATCCCGTTCGCCTGAGTAGCGGCTGTCGGGGTTGTTGCTGGGGGCCAGCCATTCTTTTTCAGCACCCCAGTAAATGTCTTTTTCGGGGTGCCAGATGTCTTCGCGGCCAAAGGCGAAACCAAAGGTCTTCAGGCCCATCGACTCGTAGGCCATGTTGCCCGCCAAAATGATCAGGTCGGCCCAGCTGAGCTTGTTGCCGTATTTTTTCTTGATCGGCCACAGCAGGCGCCGTGCTTTGTCCAGGTTGGCGTTGTCGGGCCAGGAGTTGAGCGGCGCAAAGCGCTGGTTACCGTGGCCGCCACCGCCACGGCCGTCGGCAATGCGGTAGGTGCCGGCCGAGTGCCAGGCCATGCGGATCATCAGGCCGCCGTAGTGGCCCCAGTCGGCCGGCCACCAGTCCTGGCTGTCGGTCATCAGCGCTTTGAGGTCTTTTTTGAGCGCATCGACGTCAAGTTGCTTGACGGCTTCGCGGTAGTTGAATTCTGCGCCCATCGGGTTGGTTTTGCGGTCGTGCTGGTGCAGGATGTCCAGGCTCAACGCCTTCGGCCACCAGTCGGTTTTTGCCATGCTGGCCGATGTCGTGCCGCCGTGCATGACGGGGCATTTGCCTGCAGAACCTGCTTCTGGATTTTCCATTGTGTGCTCCTTGGGTTGCGTGGTGAACTGAGCCACTATAGCCCCGAACGCGGCTTGCCAGGATAACCGGAGGCCCCGTAAGGAAGCAGAGCCTGCTTGCGCCCACACGGCTTAAACTTGTTTTTGGCGAGCGGCAACGCGTTAACGTGAAAGAACGTCGTCATAGCGAACGAAGTGACGCAATCCATGCCCCCTGACTGCATGGACTGCCGCGCT
>NZ_JACUUE010000028.1 GCF_014859475.1 Rhodoferax sp. | reverse complement strand
CGCCGACATCACCTACGGCACCAACAACGAATACGGCTTTGACTACCTGCGCGACAACATGGTCTATGAGGCCGGCGACCGGGTGCAGCGTGGCCTGAACTACGCCATCGTCGATGAGGTGGACTCCATTTTGATCGACGAGGCGCGCACGCCGCTCATCATCAGTGGCCAGGCCGAAGACCAGACCGATTTGTATGTGGCCATCAACCGCATCGTGCCGCAGCTCGAAAAACAAGAGGGCGAGGCCGACCCGCACACCGGCGAGGGTATCACCAAGCCGGGCGACTTCACGCTCGACGAAAAAACCCGCCAGGTATTTCTGACCGAGCGCGGCCATGAAAACGCCGAGCGCATTCTGTCCGAAATCGGCCTGCTGGCCGAGGGCGCGAGCCTGTACGATCCGGCCAATATCACGCTGATGCACCATTTGTACGCCGCGCTGCGGGCCAACCACCTGTACTTGCGCGACCAGCATTACGTGGTGCAGGGCGGCGAGGTGGTGATTGTGGACGAGTTCACCGGGCGCCTGATGAGCGGGCGGCGCTGGAGCGAAGGCCTGCACCAGGCGGTGGAAGCCAAGGAAGGCGTGGCGATCCAGCCCGAAAACCAGACCATGGCGTCGATCACGTTCCAGAATTACTTCAGGCTCTACGGCAAGCTGGCCGGCATGACCGGCACCGCCGACACCGAGGCCTACGAGTTCCAGGAAATTTACGGCCTCGAGACGGTGGTGATGCCGCCCAACAAGCCCAGCCGCCGCGACGACCAATTGGATCGCGTTTACAAGACCACCAAAGAAAAATACGACGCTGCGATTGCAGACATTCGCGAGTGTTATGAGCGCGGCCAACCGGTGCTGGTGGGCACCACCTCCATCGAGAATTCCGAGATCATTGCCGAGTTGCTGGAGAAAGCAAAGCTGCCGCACCAGGTGCTTAACGCCAAACAGCACGCGCGCGAGGCCGACATCGTGGCGCAGGCGGGTCGCGCCAAGATGGTCACCATCGCCACCAACATGGCGGGCCGTGGCACCGACATCGTGCTGGGTGGCAACATCAGCAAAACCCTGGAGGCCATCGAGGCCGACGAGTCGCTCGATGCCGCTCAGAAGCAGCAGCAGCTTGATGCCGTGAATGCCCAGTGGGCCAAAGACCACGAGTTGGTGACCTCGCTGGGCGGCCTGCGCATCATCGCCACCGAACGCCATGAGTCGCGTCGCATCGACAACCAGTTGCGCGGCCGCTCGGGGCGCCAGGGCGACCCCGGCTCGTCGCGCTTTTACCTGAGCCTGGACGACGCGCTGATGCGCATTTTTGCCGGTGAGCGCGTCAAGGCGATCATGGACAAGCTCAAAATGCCCGAAGGCGAAGCCATCGAAGCGGGCATGGTGACGCGCAGCATCGAGAGCGCTCAGCGCAAGGTGGAAGCGCGCAACTTCGACATGCGCAAGCAATTGCTCGAATACGACGACGTGGCCAACGACCAGCGCAAGGTGATCTACCAGCAACGCAACGAGATTCTGGATGCGACCGACCTGTCGGCGCAAATCCAGTCGCTGCGCGAAGGCTGCTTTGAAGACCTGGTGCGCCAGTATGTGCCGGTTGAATCGGTCGAAGAGCAGTGGGATTTGCCGGCGCTGGAGCGGGTTTTGTCCGATGAGTGGCAGATGACCTTGCCTCTGCAGCATCAGGTGAACGCCGCCAGCGCCATCACCGACCACGACATTCTGGACACCGTGCGCAATCATGCCAACACCGTGTTCGACGAGAAAGTCGCCATGGTCGGGCTTGAAAACTTTACCCAGTTCGAGCGTATGGTGCTGCTGCAAACCATCGACAGCAACTGGCGCGACCACCTGAGTGCGCTGGATTATTTGCGCCAGGGCATTCACCTGCGCGGCTACGCCCAGAAGCAGCCCAAGCAGGAGTACAAGCGCGAGGCCTTCGAGCTCTTTGGCCAGATGCTTGATGCGGTCAAGAACGAAGTCACCAAAATTCTCATGACGGTGCGTATCCAGTCCAACGAAGAGGCGGCTGCCGCTGCCGCCGATCTGGAAAGCCGCGCCGAGCGCATCAGCAACGTCACCTACACCGCGCCCACCGAGACCGGCGCGGTTGAAATCAAGGTGGACGAAACCACCATGCCGGTGGTGGTGCCGCGCGTGGGCCGCAACGAACCCTGCCCCTGTGGCAGCGGCAAGAAATACAAGCACTGCCACGGCAAGCTGGCTTGAGGAGGCATCCGCCATGTCCGTCAATCTGTCTGCCCCCAACCCGGCCGAGTTGTTCCCGATTGCCGGTGTGCGCATCGGCGTTACCGAAGCCGGCATCCGCAAGGCCAATCGCAAAGACCTGACCGTGGTGCTGCTCGATGCGGGTGCCTCGGTGGCCGGCGTGTTCACGCAAAACCGGTTCTGCGCCGCGCCGGTGCAACTCTGCCGCGAACACTTGGCCAGCGACCAGGGCATTCGTGCCATGGTCATCAACACCGGCAATGCCAATGCCGGCACCGGCGAAGATGGTCTGGCGCGAGCGACCCTCACTTGTCAGGCGCTGGCCAGCAGGCTCGGTTTCGACAAACAGCAAGTGTTGCCGTTTTCGACTGGCGTCATCATGGAAACCCTACCGGTTGAGCGCATCGAGGCTGGGTTGGATGCCGCACTGGCCGATGCCAAACCCGACAACTGGTTGCGCGCTGCCCAAGCCATCATGACCACCGACACCGTGCCCAAGGCGTTTGGCGCGCAGCTCATGATTGACGGCAAGCGCGTCAGCATCACCGGCATCAGCAAGGGCGCCGGCATGATTCGCCCCAACATGGCGACCATGCTGGGCTTCCTGGCCACCGACGCCTGCATTAGCCAGAGCGTGATGAAACAACTGGCCACCGAGCTGGCCGAGGGCTCGTTCAATCGCGTCACGGTCGATGGCGACACCTCGACCAACGACTCGTTCGTGGTCATTGCCACCCACCAGGCGGCACACGCGCCCATCACGGCGCTGGACAGCCCGGCGGGCCAGGCGCTCAAGGCCGCCATGCTGGGTGTGGCGCGCCAGTTGGCGCAAGCCATCGTGCGCGACGGCGAGGGCGCCACCAAGTTCATCACGCTGCAGGTTGAAGGTGGCAAAACGCAGGCCGAGTGCCGCCAGGTGGCCTATGCCATTGCGCATTCGCCGCTGGTCAAGACGGCGTTTTTTGCCAGCGACCCCAATCTGGGCCGTATTCTGGCGGCCGTCGGTTATGCCGGCATTACCGACCTGGACCAGACCGGCATCGACCTGTACCTGGGCGACGTGCTAGTGGCTGTCAAAGGCGGGCGCAACCCCGATTACCGCGAGGAAGACGGCCAGCGCGTCATGCAGCAGGCCGAGATCACGGTGCGCGTCTTGCTGGGCCGGGGCGATGCCAGTGACACGGTCTGGACGTGTGACCTGAGCCACGACTACGTCTCAATCAACGCCGATTACCGCTCATGAATGCGAGTTTCGAGCACCTGCTGCAACGTGCCGAGCAGCTCATCTCCCGCATCGAATCGGTGCTGCCGCAGCCGCCAAGCCAGCCCGACTGGCGTGCATCGAGCGCGTTCAGGTACCGCAAGCGCAGTTCCGGCCGCGCCACGCTGGAGCCGGTGCGCCATGTCGGCGCCATGGCGCTGACTGACCTGAAGGAAATCGAGCCGCAAAAAGAAAAAATCCAGCGCAACACCCGTCAGTTTGTCAGCGGTCAACCGGCCAACAATGTGCTGCTGACGGGCGCGCGCGGCACCGGCAAATCGTCGTTGATTCGCGCCTGCCTGAACGAATTTGCCGAGCAGGGCCTGCGCCTGATCGAGGTGGACAAGGCCGATTTGACCGACCTGCCAGACATTGTCGATCTGGTGTCGGAGCAGCCCTTCAAGTTCATCGTGTTTTGCGACGACCTGAGTTTTGACGAAGGCGAGCCCGGCTACAAGGCGCTCAAGTCGATCCTGGACGGCTCGGTGGCCGCCACCACCGCCAATGTGCTGATTTACGCTACCAGCAACCGGCGTCACCTGTTGCCCGAGTACATGAAGGAAAACCTCAGCTACACCCACACGGCTGACGGTGAGGTGCATCCGGGCGAGGGTGTCGAGGAGAAAATTTCGCTGTCGGAGCGTTTCGGCCTGTGGGTCAGTTTTTACCCGTTCTCACAAGACGAGTACCTGACCATCGTGGCCCAGTGGCTGGCATCCTTTGGGGTACCGGCAGCTGCCATAGAGTCGGCAAGGGCGCAAGCGCTGGTGTGGGCGCTGGAGCGCGGTTCGCGCAGCGGCCGCGTGGCCTACCAGTTTGCCCGTGACTATGCCGGCCAGCACGCACTGTTTTCATGAACACAGGCGACACCGCGACGCCACTGGTGGCCGATGCTGCCGAGCCGCGCCAGGGAGGGGTTAACCGCACCGTGGTCGATGTGGCGGTCGGTGTGCTGATTCGCCCGGACGGCGATTTTTTGCTGACGTCGCGCCCAGCGGGTAAGGTCTATGCCGGTTACTGGGAATTTCCCGGTGGTAAGTTCGAGCCAGGCGAGTCGGTGCAGCAGGCGCTGCAACGTGAGTTGTACGAAGAGCTTGGCATTCACATTGACCGCATTGAACCCTGGCGGCAGGAACTGGTGGACTACCCGCACGCGTTGGTGCGCCTGCATTTTTGCAAGGTGTGGGCCTGGTCGGGTGAGTTGCAAATGCGCGAAGCCCAGTCGTTTGCCTGGCAGCGCCTGCCGGTGTCGGTCAGCCCGGTATTGCCCGGCACGGTGCCGGTGCTGCAGTGGCTGGCCGAAGAACGCGGCACTTAAAGCGGGTCTATTCAGGCAAAAAATCTTCAGGGGGCTTTACGGCAGGCACGGCAAACTGCTCGCTGGCCCAGGCGCCCAGGTCGATCTGCTTGCAGCGCTGCGAGCAGAACGGGCGGTAGCGGTTGGCGGCGGCATAGACGCTGAGGCCGCCACACGTCGGGCAGGTGACGATTTTGGTGGGCAGGGTGGTTTGAGCGGCGGGCTGGCTCATGCGCACAAGGCCAGTTCCAGACTGACATCTTCGGTGACGGTCTGCTGTCGATTGTCTTCGCCTTGATGCGTCAGCCGCACCGACACCATCAGCCGGTTGCCGCTGATTTCGGGCACCATGTCAAGCGCTTCGTCGATCGCCAGGCGCAGCAACAAAAAAGTGCGTCCTTGCGGCAGGCTTTGCTGCAACTGCCCGTTGTTGACGATGACCTTTTGCGGTGCGCCGGAGTCGCGCAACAATTTGAGCAACAGGTGCACGGTGTCGGCCATGGGCTTCAGGGGCAGGGCCCATTGCTGCAACTGCGCCTGCCTGACTTCAGTGGGCTTGTGCTGCCAGGCGTGGTAGGAGGGCAAATCGAAGCCACAGGTGCCGCCCGGGATGGCGATGCGGCTGCGAATGGCCATGAGCCATTCGTTTTCGGTCAAGGGCTGGCCAATTTTGCCTGTGAGGCTGTTGATGGCTTCAAAGCGCTGGTCGAGTTGCCCGATCACCTCGTCGAGCACCGACTCGGCAATGGCCGGGTTGCCGCGGTAGCTGTCGAGGGTGTGTTTTTGTTTGTCCAGGTCTTTCAGCAGATCGGATTTGAGGTCGGAGCGCGTGCTGACTTCGAGAATCTCGAACAGGGTTGCCAGCGCAAAGTGGTGATCTATGGCCTCCACCCGCTGCAACAATTGTTGCAGCTGGATGAAAAGATGCTCCAGTCGCAAATAGGTGCGAATGCGTTCTTGCAATGGGAATTCGTAGAGGATCACGCTAATAATCGGTCAGGTCGTAAAGGGTAATGATAGCCTGAAGCGCGGCGCCAGGGCCGCCACTTCCAGGCGCAAATCCGCAAGCGACAAACTGTCATTGAAGATCACGCTGTCGGCGGTCTGCAAACGGCGCAGGCGCTGGCTTTGGTTGGCCATGATGGCCTCGACCGCCGGGCGCGTCATGGCATTGCGCGCCATGACGCGCGCGATCTGGGTTTCAGCCAGGCAGTCCACCACCAGCACATGGTCCACCTTTTGGCGCCAGGTGGCTGATTCCACCAGCAGGGGCACATCAAAAACCAGACAGGCATGACCGGCTGCCCGGGCCGCGCTGGCCTGGCGCCAGGTTTCCTGCCCCACCAGCGGGTGGATGATGGCTTCGAGTTGCCTTTTGGCAGCGGGGTCGGCAAAGGCCAGCTCGCGCATCCGGTCGCGGTCCAGCGCCCCCTGCGCGGTGATGAAGTCAGCGCCAAATTGCCCGGCAATGGTCTCGATGGCGGCGCCGCCCGGGGCGGTGAGCTGGCGGGCGATGGCATCGGCGTCAATGACGGCGGCCCCGAGCCCGGCCAACAGCGCAGCCACGGTACTTTTGCCGCTGCCAATACCGCCGGTCAGTCCGACATGAAACGGTGCCGCCACAAGCTACAACCCGACAGCTTTGAGAATGGCATTGGGTCCGATCACCATGGCGGTGAGGCCGGCCAGTGACAAAAATGGGCCAAACGGCACATAGCCGCCTTCGCGCAGGTTCTTGGCGAACTTCATGGCGATGCCCACCACGGCACCGATCACAGAGGCCATCAGGATGATGGGAACGAGCGCCTGCCAGCCAAACCAGGCCCCCAGCGCGGCAAAGAGCTTGAAGTCGCCATAACCCATGCCCTCCTTGCCGGTGACCAGCTTGAAGGCCCAATAGACCAGCCAGAGCGACCCATAGCCGCCCACGGCGCCCCAGAAAGCATCGGGCAGGCTGGTCGCGGTCAGGTTCAGTGCGGCACAGGCCAGCCCGGCCCACAGCAGCGGCAGCGTCAGGTCGTCGGGCAACAGCGTGGTGTCCCAATCGATCAGGGTGAGCGTCAGCAAGGCGGCGCAAAAGGCGCACCAAACCAACGCGGTGGCACTGACGCCCCACTGCCAGCCACACCACAAAAACAGCAGCCCGGTAACGAGTTCAACCATTGGGTAGCGCAGGCTGATGCCCGCCTTGCAATGGCCGCAGCGCCCGCGCAACACCAAATAGCTTAGCAGCGGAATATTTTCGTACCAACTGAGCTGGTGGCCGCAGCTTTGGCAGCGCGAGCGTGGTACCAGCAGATTGAAGGCGGGGCTATCGGGCGGGGTCTGGCCCTGCAGGTCGGCGCATTCGGCCTTCCACTGGGCCTCGAGCATGACCGGCAGGCGGTAAATGACCACGTTGAGAAAACTGCCGATGAGCAGCCCCAATATGCCAAGCAGGCCGGCGTCCATGGCTTGCGCGCTCATCAGACCACCTGTCCGAGCTTGAAGATGGGCAGGTACATGGCGACCACGATGCCGCCGATGACGGTGCCCAGAATCACGATGATGATGGGCTCCATCAGGCTCGAAATGCCGGCCACCATGTCGTCCACCTCCGACTCGAAAAAGTCGGCTGACTTGCCCAGCATGTGGTCGATGGAGCCTGATTCTTCGCCGATGGCACACATTTGCAGCACCATCGACGGGAACAGGTTGGCGTTGGTCATGGCCTGCGTGAGTGCCGTGCCGGTGGAGACTTCCTGCTGAATTTTGACCGTGGCCATTTCATATACCGAGTTGCCAGACGCGCCGCCCACCGAGTCCAGTGCCTCGACCAGCGGCACGCCGGCAGCAAACATGGTGGACAGCGTGCGCGTCCAGCGGGCGATGCATGATTTTTCAACAAGGACCCCGAAAATGGGCAATTTCAACATGATGCGGTCCATCACGAGCTGCATTTTTTTGCTGCGCCGCCAGGCCTGCATGAAGAAATAAAGACCACCGCCGATGCCGCCAAAAATCAGCCACCAGTACTGCACAAAAATCTCGCTGATGGCAATCACCATCAGGGTCGGGGCGGGCAGGTCGGCCCCGAAGTTGGAAAACACTTCCTTGAATGCCGGCACCACAAAAATCATGATCACTGCGGTGACCACAAAAGCCACCACCAGCACCGAGATGGGGTACATCAGGGCCGATTTGATCTTGGATTTCATGGCCTCGGTTTTTTCCATGTAAACCGCCAGCCGGTCGAGTAACTGGTCCAGGATACCGGCGGCTTCGCCGGCCTCGACCAGATTGCAATACAGGTTGTCGAAGTACAGCGGGTACTTGCGAAAGGCCACGCTCAGCGAGGTGCCGGTTTCGACGTCGTTGCGGATGTCGTTGAGCAGCCGGGTCACGCTCGGATTGGGGTTGCCGCGGCCGACAATGTCAAAAGCCTGTAGCAGCGGCACGCCCGCTTTCATCATGGTGGCGAGTTGGCGCGTGAAAATGGCCATGTCCTTGGGCTTGATGGCTTTGCCCGCGCTCATGCGCCTTTTTTTGATCTTGGTGGGCATGATGCCCTGGCGGCGCAAGGAAGATTTCACCTGGTTTTCGCCTGCCGCACGCGTTTCGCCGCGCACCTGCTTGCCGTTGCGGTCCTTGCCCTCCCACTCAAAGACAATTTCCTTGACGGATTTTTTTTCGGTTGCCATAAGATCTTGAAAGGTTAAGTTAATCGTTGCTGACCGCAAGCACCTCTTTCAGCGAAGCAAGGTCTATTTTCACTTTTTTCAAGGCAAATTTGCGCTGGCTGGGCAAAGCAGCAGGCGCAGGGCTTGCTTTCAGGCCACTTCCGGGGCCAGCACCTGGGTCAAAAAGACGGCGATATCGGCCACCTCACGCGGGTGCACGCTGTGCGGCATCGGGTAGCTGTGCCATTGCACCGGGTAGCCCAGTCGGGTCAGCAGGTCGCGGCTGGCTGCGCCGCGCGCCGGGTCCACCACGGGGTCCTGGTTGCCATGCGCCATAAAAATGGGGGTGTTGGCGTTGGCCGGGTCGCGCTCGGCGGCAAAGTGCTCGGCCAGCGGCAGGTAGCCCGACAGCGCCATGATGCCGGCCAGCGCCTGCGGAAAGCGCAGTCCGGTGTGCAGCGCCATGGCGCAACCCTGTGAAAAACCCGCCAGCACGATGTTTTTGGCAGGTATGCCGCGCGCGATTTCGTGCGCTATCAACGCCTGGATGGCTTGCTCCGAGGCACGAATGCCGGCCTCGTCCTGGCGGCTGGTCAGGTCTGCGCCGCGAATGTCGTACCAGGCGGGCATGACATAGCCGCCGTTGATGGTGACCGGCATGCTCGGGGCGTGCGGAAAGATGAAGCGGATGGCAGGGCAGCCCGACAGGTCGAGCTCGGGCACCAATCCTGCAAAGTCGCCTCCGTCAGCGCCCAGGCCATGCAGCCAGATTACGGCGGCAGACGGGTTGGGGGCGGTTTCAATCTGGATGTGGGGGAGCGATGCGGTCATGTGGGTCGGATGGTGTGGGTTACAAAAAATCACGTTATGAGAGTAGCGCCTGGGCAAATTCGCGGGCGTTGAAGGTTTCCAGGTCTTCCAGCTTTTCGCCCACGCCGATGAAATACACCGGCACCGGGCGCTCGCGCGCGATGGCCGCCAGCACGCCGCCCTTGGCGGTGCCGTCGAGCTTGGTCACGATCAGGCCGGTCAAGCCCAGCGCGTCATCAAACGCCTTCACCTGCGTGAGCGCGTTCTGGCCGGTGTTGCCGTCAATCACCAGCAGCACCTCATGCGGCGGCGTGGCGAGCACGGCTGCTTCTTTGTCATCTGCGCCAGCGGACCGGCCCGCAGTGTCTTGGGCTGGCCCGGCTTTTTGAATCACGCGCTTGATCTTGAGCAGCTCCTGCATCAGGTGCAACTGGGTTGGCAGGCGCCCGGCGGTGTCCACCAGCACCACGTCGCGGCCACGCGCCTTGCCGGCGCTCACGGCGTCAAAAGCCACGGCCGCCGGGTCGCCGCCGTCCTGGCTGATGATGTCAACCGCGCTGCGGTCGGCCCACACCCCGAGCTGTTCACGCGCCGCCGCGCGGAAGGTGTCGGCAGCGGCCAGCAGCACGCTGGCCTGGCTGGCAGCCAGATGCCGGGTGAGCTTGCCGATGGAGGTGGTTTTGCCGGCACCATTGACACCCGCGACCATGATCACGGTGGGTTTGAAGCGGCCAATCACCAGCGACTTTTGCAGTGGTGCCAGCAGCTCGGTAAGCGATGCCACCAGCAAGCCCTTGACGGCCGCCGGGTCGGTGGTTTTGCTGTCTTTGACGCGGCGTTTCAGGTCTTGCAGCAAATGTTCGGTGGCCTTGACCCCGGTGTCGGCCATCAGCAGCGCGGTTTCCAGGTCTTCATAGAGCGCATCGTCGATCTGCGTGCCTGTGAAAACGGTGGCAATGCTGGCGCCGGTCTTGCGCAGCCCGGTCTTGAGTTTGTCGATCCAGGATTTCCTTGCCGGGGCCGGCGCGGGTTCCGTCACCGCAACAGGCGGCAGCACCGCGGTCTGCGCGGACGCGGCCGCCGGCATCGAAGCGGGTGGGGCCAGCGTTTCAGGCATCTCCGGGGTGATGGCTGGGGGCGGAACAGGGGGTTTTTTTTTGAAAAAACTGAACATTTGGTGAGATCGTGGTATCACTGCATTCTATGAAACACAACGCACCTGCTTTTTTACACCGTGGCATGACCCGATGGGCTGCTGCTTTGTTGCTCTGGACAACTCTGGCAACCGCCGCTGCCCAGGCGGCCGTCGCGCCTGAATCGCTGCCAGTGCAGGCTCAGCAGTTCACGCTGGCCAACGGCATGAGCTTGATCGTCAAGCCCGACCGGCGCGCCCCCACGGCGGTGCACATGCTGTGGCTGCGCGTGGGGTCGATGGACGAAGTTGATGGTACGTCGGGCGTGGCGCACTTGCTCGAGCACATGCTCTTCAAGGGCACGCCGAGCGTGCCTGCTGGCGAATTTTCGCGCCGTGTGGCCGCCTTGGGTGGCCGTGACAACGCCTTCACCAGCCTAGACTACACCGGCTACTACCAGCAAATCCCGGCCGCCCGGCTGGCCGACGTGATGCAGCTCGAGGCCGACCGCTTCGCGCACAACCAATGGCCCGATGAAGAGTTCAAAAAAGAGCTTGAAGTGGTCAAGGAGGAGCGCCGCATGCGCACCGAGGACAACCCGCGGGCACTGATGTATGAGGCGCTCAAGGCCACAGTGTTTGTGGCCTCGCCGTATCGCCGCCCCATCGTCGGCTGGATGAGCGACCTGGAAGCCCTGAAGCCCGACGATGCCCGCGCCTTTTATCAGCGCTGGTACGTGCCCGCCAACGCCGCGGTGGTGGTGGCTGGTGATGTCGATGTGGCCGAGGTGCGTCGTCTGGCCGAAAAATTCTATGGCAGCATCCCGGGCCGGGCCTTGCCCGAGCGCAAGCCGCGCGAAGAGCCGGTGCAAACGGGCATCAAACACATGACGTTCAAGGCACCGGCCGAGCAGGCGCTGGTGACGCTGGCCTACAAAGTACCGTCATTCCAATCCTTCGACGGCGGGCCTGATGAGGACGATGCGCTGGCACTGACCGTGCTGTCTGCCGTGCTCGACGGCTACAGCGGCGCCCGCCTGGAGCGTGCCCTGACTCAGGGCCCCAACCGCGTGGCCGACAGCGCCGGGGCTGACAACGGCCTGTGGGGCCGCGGCCCGCAATTGTTCACGCTGTCGGCCATTCCAGCCCAGGGTAAGACTGCTGAACAGGTGGAGACCGCGCTGCGCGAGCAAGTGGCGCGCGTTGCCGCAGAGGGCGTGACCGAGGCAGAACTCAACCGGGTCAAAACCCAGTGGGTGGCCAGTGCGGTGTACAAGCTCGACTCGGTGTTCAACCAGGCGCGTGAACTTGGCACCGCTTGGGTCCAGGGCCAGCCGCTCGATGCCAATGAACGTCTGATCCAGCGCTTGCGTGCCGTGACGGCAGACCAGGTCAAGGCGGTGGCGGCCAAATACTTTGGCGACGATCAGTTGACCGTGGCCCGCTTGCTGCCCCAGCCCCTGAACCAGGAACACAAGTCACGCACCGCCTCAGCGGGCGCCCGGCATTGAAACAGCCATTGAATGACACCCATGATCAGTCTGAAAAAAATAGCCAATCACGTTTTGGCGACAGTCGTCACCAGTCTTGTTTGCCTGCATTCCGCTGTGGCAGCCATTGCCATCGAACACTGGACCCAGCCCGGTGGCGCGCAGGTGTTTCTGGTGCAAAGCCACGCCATTCCGATGGTCGATGTGCAGATCGACTTTGATGCTGGCAGCCGCCGCGACCCCGCTGACCAGGCTGGCCTGGCCCAAGCCACGGCCAGCATGAGCGGCATGGGCGTGCTGGCCAATTCGGCGCGCGGTGAGCCGGCGCTGGATGAAAACGCGCTGGGCGAGGCCTGGGCCGATTTGGGTGCCAGCTTTGGCGGCCACGCCAGCAGCGACCGCATGAGCTTTGCCCTGCGCTCGCTCACCTACCCGGATTTGCTCGCCAAAGCAGTTCAATTGGCGGCACGTCAACTGGCTGCGCCGGCCTTTCCCGCAGACATCTGGCAGCGCGAGCGCGAAACCATGAGCGCCGCCATCAAGGAGGCCAACACGCGCCCGGCCACGCTGGCACAGCGCGCTTTTGATCAGGCTGTCTATGGTGCGCATCCCTACGGGTTTGAGACCACCGAGGACAGCCTCAAGCGCATCGAGGTGACACACATGGCCGAGCTGTATCGCCAGTCAGTTCAACCATGCCGCGCCAAGGTATCGCTGGTGGGTGCGTTGACGCGCGCCCAGGCCGATGCGCTGGTGACGCAATTGCTCGCCAGGCTGGTGTCGCCGCAGGCCTCGCCCGCCGCAGCATCCCCTTGCCCGGCGCTGCATGCTGTGGCCGAGGTTGCGCCGCTGAGTCAGGCCAGCGAGCAGCGCATCGCGTTTGACTCGGCACAGGCCCATGTGCTGCTGGGCCAGCCCGGCTACAAGCGCAACGACCCTGATTTTTTTGCCCTGCTGGTTGGCAATTACATTCTGGGCGGCGGTGGTTTCGTGTCACGCCTGACCACCGAGGTGCGTGAAAAGCGCGGCCTGAGCTACAGCGTTTACAGCTACTTTGCGCCAGGCCTGCATGCTGGTGCTTTCACCATTGGCTTGCAAACCCGCCCGGACCAGGCGGATCAGGCGCTGCAAGTCGCGCGCGATGTGGTGACCCGTTTTGTTGCCGACGGACCCACCGAGGCAGAGCTCCAGGCCGCCAAAGACAACCTGATTGGCGGTTTTGCGCTGCGCCTGGACAGCAACCGCAAGCTGCTCGACAACGTGGCCAACATCGCCTGGAACAACTTGCCGCTGGACTATCTGGACAATTGGGCGCAGCGCGTGCAAAAGCTCACCGTGGCAGACATTCGTTCAGCCTTCCAGCGCAAGCTGCAGCCCGACCGGATGGTGACCGTGGTGCTGGGTGGCCCGGGCGCAAACGCGCAGTGAAACCAGTGCCCCGCAGGTAAGATGCGGCGCATGAAGCGAACCCCAAGCCCAGCCAAACCCCGAGATGCCCGCACGCCCCGCCCGCGCGCTGTGCAAAGCCACGAAGTGCGCATCATCGGCGGCCAGTACAAGCGCACCAAGTTGCCGGTAGCCGACAAGCCCGGTTTGCGGCCAACGCCCGACCGGGTGCGTGAAACCCTGTTCAACTGGCTCGGTCAGGACCTGAGCGGCTGGCGCTGTCTGGACGCCTTTGCCGGCACCGGCGCGCTGGGTTTTGAGGCGGCTTCGCGCGGTGCGGCCCAGGTGTTGCTGGTGGAGCAGGATGCCGCGCTGGTGGCACAAATCAAACGCGTGCAGGAGCAACTCAAGGCGACGGCGGTGCAGGTGACTCGCGGTGACGCGCTGGCGGCACTGCGCCATGCCGCACCAGGCAGCCTGGAGCTGATTTTGCTGGATCCGCCGTTTGACTCGGCTCTGTTCGAGTCGGCCGTGCAGGCGGCCGCGCCCGCGCTGGCGGCGGCTGGCTTCGTTTATCTGGAATCCCCCAGACGCTGGCTTGATTCCGAGTTGCAGGGCTTGGGTTTGCAGCAGCATCGCTACCTCAGGGCGGGCCTGGTTCATGCACATTTGCTCAGACGCATCGACGCAGCCCAAGCGGGTTGATAATGCCACGATGTCAACTTCAGTCCACTCTTTGCCATGGCCAATGATCTGATCGTCGTCTATCCGGGTACCTTTGATCCGATCACGCTGGGCCACGAAGACGTGGTGCGTCGTGCCGCCCAGCTGTTTGAGCAGGTGATTGTGGCGGTGGCGGCCGGTCACCACAAAAAGGCCATGTTTTCACTGACCGAGCGGATCGACATGGCGCGTGAGGCGGTCAAGGCCTATCCCAATGCGACAGTGGAAAGTTTTGACGGCTTGATGCGCGACTTCGTGGTCAAGTGCGGGGCCAAGGCAATGGTGCGCGGCCTGCGCGCCGTGACCGACTTTGATTATGAGTTTCAACTGGCCGGTATGAACCGCAGCCTGATGCCCGGTGTTGAAACGGTGTTTTTGACGCCTGGCGACAAATACCAGTTCATTTCCAGCACTTTTGTGCGTGAAATCGCCACGCTCGGCGGTGAAGTAGATAAATTTGTCTCGCCCGCTGTCAATCAGCGGTTACTTGAAAAAGTGCGTAGTCTGAGCGCTAAAACCTGAATTTCTGGAGAAAAACATGAAGATTTTGTTGCCTTTTGATGGCTCGGCCGTGGCCCTGGAAGCGGTGCGTTTTGTCATTCGCATGGTCGCAGATGGCCTGCAGAGCAGCGTGGTGCTGGCCAATGTGCAGGAGCCCGCCAGCCTGTATGAACTGATGGTCGCGCACGACCCGCAGGTGATCGAGCAGGTCAGCGCAGCTGCCGGGGCCAACACCCTGCAAGCCGCGCAGGCGCTGCTCGATGCGGCGGGTCTGGTGTACGAGGTGGAAGTGGCCTCTGGCGACCCGGCGCATACGCTGGTGGATATTCTGGAAAATTACGATTGCGATTTGGTGGTGATGGGCGCCAGTGGCACCAGCGCCCTGCGCAGCGCGCTGCTGGGCTCAGTCTCCAACGAGATGCTGCATGCCGCCGCTGTGCCGGTGATGATCGTCAAGAGCGCAGAGCAAGTCAATGCTGACGTCACGGAATAAGCCAAACTTTTAAAATCTGGGCCTTATCACTTTTGCCCGATTGCGCTTATGGCCCTGTGGATCACTGACGAATGCATCAACTGCGATGTGTGCGAGCCCGAATGCCCCAATGATGCCATTTACATGGGGCAGGAAATCTACGAAATCGACCCGCGCAAATGCACCGAATGCGTCGGTCATTTTGACGAGCCGCAATGCGTGCAGGTGTGCCCGGTGAACTGCATTCCGGTCAACCCGGATTTTGTCGAAGACAAGGAAACCCTGTGGCAGAAGTACCGGCGCCTGCAGGCACAAAAGGCGGCTGTTCCTTCGGCTTGAAGGCACGCAGCTGATGGCTTGCTTGTGACGAGCCTCCCGGCTTTCAACCGCCGCTACTTTTGCGCTGGCGAAGCGCGTTTTTTTACTTTGGGCTTTTTCTGTTTTTGTTTTTTTGTGCCCACGGCCTTGGCGAGTGGCTTGGCTGGGGCGCTTGCGGCGCCTTGGGGTACGGGCTGGTTGTTCGCCAATTGGCGCTGTTCTTCTGCCAGACGTTGCTGCGCCATGGCGTTGGCGAGCCGGGCATCGGTGATGGCAGCTGCATCGGTCTGTAATTTTTGTTCAGGCAGGCGCGCGTCGTTGAGTTCCAGGGGCACGGCGCCCGGGCAGGGGAGCTGGCTGTAGGCGTTGCCGCATCGGTAAATAGTCTGGGCTTGAGCCGGCCACGTCAGAGCAACGCCAGCGATCATGGCTAAAGCTTGCCAGTGCGGTTTTTGCATCAGGATTCCCCTTGCTCCCTTAAGGGTGGAAGCTGGGCAAAGAATATCACGCGCCGCTGACTGGGGTTGTCAATGCGGGGGGAACGGCTGGTTTGGGTTTGTTGGGTCGGGGCGGTTTGCTGGTATGCACCAGACGTGTGGCCTGCGCCATGTCGCCCGACAAGAAATACGGCAGCGCCTTGAGCGCGCGATCGATGGTCTGATCGATGGCGATGCGGTGGTCCAGCGACGGTTTTTTGAGGACCCAGTGCAGCACTTCTGCCTTGTTGCCTGGGTGGCCAATGCCCAAACGCAGCCGCCAGTACTGGTCGCTGCCCAATTGGGCATGGATGTCGCGCAGGCCATTGTGGCCAGCGTGGCTGCCGCCCAGCTTGAGTTTGGCTTCACCCGGAGCAATGTCCAGGTCGTCGTGGGCGACGAGGATTTCCTGCGGCGTGATCTTGAAAAAATTGGCCAGTGCGGCCACTGATTTGCCGCTTAAATTCATGAAAGTTTGCGGCGCCAGCAGCCAGACAGACTGGCCATGAGCGCTGGTGCGTGCGACCAGACCTTGGTAGCTTTTCTCTGGTGCCAAATTGACCTTGAGCTCGCGCGCTACCGCATCGAGCCACCAAAATCCGGTGTTGTGGCGGGTTTGTTCGTATTCCGGCCCCGGATTGCCGAGCCCAACAAAAAGTCTGATCATGGCGGCATTATCTAGTAGTTCGTTTCATCAAAAAGCTTGCAAAATGAAATCGATGAATTTTTCAGGCTGGCTAGGCGCGAGGAGGCGACATAGCCGTAGCTATGGCAACGACGAGCAACAACGCCAGGATGGAAAAGACACGATTTCATGTAAGCGTTTTGGTGAAACGGACTACTAGCAACTGCACACAAAAAAGGGCTCACCGTGGTGAGCCCCTTGTGACAAGCACTGACAGACTTATTTTTTAGCGGCTTTTGCGGCCGGTTTGGCCTCTTCTTCTGCAGCTGGTTCATCAGCAGCTGCAACAGGCTCGGCGCCAGCGACGACCACCACAGAAACCACCACCGGGTTTTTGTCGCTGCCGTGTTTGACCGCTGACACGCCCTTGGGCAGGCTGATTTCAGCCAGGTGCAGGGAGGAACCCTTGCGCAGGCCGCTCAAGTCAACCTTGATGAACTCGGGCAGGTCTGCCGGCAGACACAGCACGTCAATTTCACTGATCACGTGGTTGGCAATGCAGCCTTCTGTTTTGACGGCTGGCGAG
The DNA here is from genome assembly GCF_014859475.1 of Rhodoferax sp. Classification (GTDB taxonomy): domain Bacteria; phylum Pseudomonadota; class Gammaproteobacteria; order Burkholderiales; family Burkholderiaceae_C; genus Rhodoferax. Next base: position 6,796 of record NZ_JACUUE010000028.1, on the reverse strand, counting down.
TTTTCATCACCGAAAAAGTGCAATGGCACCTTCATGTGCAGTTTGGTGGTGGCATCCACACGTTGAAAGTCCACGTGCAAGACGAGTTGCTTGAACGGATGAACCTGAACATCGCGCAGCAAGACCGGGCTGCTGGTGTCGCCAATTTCCATCGTCAATACACTGGAGTGGAACGCGTCTTTTTTCAGCGCGTGCCACAGGGCGTTGTGATCGACTTCGATCAGTTGGGGGGGCGTGGCGCCGCCATAGACGATGCCGGGCGTGCGCCCGGAAATGCGGAGACGGCGGCTCGCACCCGTGCCCTGCTTGGAACGCTCAAAAGCGGTAAATTTCATAACTGACTCCTGGAAGGGCCCACCGCGACCAATGGCACCCTGATTGAAAAAGCCGGGCACCTTTGACGGCGGCACCGGCGACTTGAAATCCGATCAGAAAAGATTTTCCTGATCAGAAAAAAAACTCATCACCGATTTGCCCTTGGCGATGCGCTGAATGGTCTCGCCAATGAGTGGTGCCACGCTGAGCTGGCGAATCTTGGGGCATGCCAATGCAGCGGGGGACAAGGGAATGGTGTTGGTGACCACCACCTCGTCCAGGGCCGCGCCACTGGTGATGCGATCGATGGCTGGACCTGAAAAAATGGGGTGCGTGCAATAGGCATACACCTTTTTGGCGCCACGCTCTTTCAGCACCTCGGCAGCCTTGACCAAGGTGCCTGCGGTGTCGATCATGTCGTCCATGACGACGCAGTTGCGGCCTTCGATTTCGCCGATCACATGCATCACTTCGCTGACATTGGCCTTGGGGCGGCGCTTGTCGATAATGGCCAGGTCGCAGTTGAGTTGCTTGGCCAGCGCCCGGGCGCGCACCACACCACCGACGTCGGGCGACACCACGATCAGGTCATCGTAGTTTTTTTGCCGCAGGTCACCGAGTAACACGGGTGAGGCATAAATGTTGTCAACAGGGATGTCAAAGAAGCCCTGAATCTGGTCGGCATGCAGGTCCATGGTCAGCACCCTGGCCACGCCCACGGCCTGCAGCATGTTGGCCACCACCTTGGCTGAAATTGGCACCCGGCTTGAGCGCGGACGGCGGTCCTGGCGGGCATAGCCAAAGTAAGGAATGACGGCGCTGATGCGCTCGGCGGAGGCCCGTTTGAGAGCATCCACCATGATCAGCAGCTCCATCAGGTTTTCATTGGTGGGTGCGCAGGTGCTTTGCACCACAAAGACATCACGGGCGCGCACGTTTTGTTTGATCTCGACGGTGACTTCGCCGTCAGAGAAGCGCCCTACCTCTGCATCGCCGAGGTTGATGTGCAGGTAATGGGCAATGTCATTGGCAAGGACGGGATTGGCATTGCCTGTAAAAACCATGAAATCAGGAGTTTGATCGGCGTGCATGGAAATCCCAACTTATGAATCGCTAATTGCATGTCACATTCGGACATGTGTAAATTTTTGGCAGGGGAGGAAGGATTCGAACCTTCGCATGCTGGAATCAAAATCCAGTGCCTTAACCAACTTGGCGACTCCCCTACGCGGGTTGAACATGAAACATGCTCAACCGATAACTCATTGTGCAGCCCAGCCCTGAAGGGGATGAACTGCCAAATTCCGGCATTCTTTGATCAGGAAACCGGCTTTATTGCCCATTTCAAAATCTTCCTCAATCCGCGCGAAAACCGCGCTTCCGGAGCCTGTCATTCTGCCATTCAACCCATGCGCGCCGCACCAGGAAAGTGCTTGCGTCACAGAGGGGCAAAGTAGCTCTGCAACAGGCTGCAAGTCGTTTCGACCAAAGTCAAATGCGTCTGCAGCGAAGTCCAAGATTGTAGCGGTTTTGGTGTCTCTATTCAGGGCTGGATGTGAAAAAATTCTTGCGGTCTGCAGACCGTCGCCAGGTTTGAGCACCACAAAACGGGCAGGTGGCAGCGTGATGGGCGTCATTTGTTCGCCAATGCCGCTCACCCACGCATTGTGGCCATTGAGAAAAAAGGGTACGTCGGCGCCCAGTTGCAGGCCGACTTGCTGGAGTTGCGCCAGGCTCAGCCCGAGCCCCCATAGACGGTTGAGCGCCAGCAGGGTCGAGGCCGCATCAGACGAGCCGCCGCCCAGCCCGGCCTGCTCCGGAATGTGTTTGGCAATGCCGATGTGAACGCCGTGCGGTGTGCCGCTGAGGGTTTGCAAGGCGCGCGCGGCGCGCACGATCAGGTCGTCGGCGGGCAGCGGCGTGGTCAGGTCTTCGCGGCTGATGGCACGGTTGGCGCGCAAGTCGAAGTGCAGGGTGTCGCACCAGTCGATCAGCATGAATGCAGATTCGAGCAAATGGTAGCCGTCGGAGCGGCGGCCAACGATGTGCAAAAACAGATTGAGTTTGGCCGGGGCCGGGACATCAAAGAGGGATTTCATCTAGTAGTCCGTTTCACCAAAACGCTTACATGAAATCGTGTCTTTTCCATCCTGGCGTTGTTGCTCGTCGTTGCCATAGCTACGGCTATGTCGCCTCCTCGCGCCTAGCCAGCCTGAAAAATTCATCGATTTCATTTTGCAACCTTTTTGATGAAACGAACTACTAGCGTTCAGGGTTCGAGAATGACGCGTATTTCAGCCTGGGGCGCGGGATTGGTGCGACGCGCCGTAATTTTGCCATGGGGGAATTGCGACTGATCCACCTGCCAACCGTCCATGCTTGTCGGGTCGCCCGCCAACCAGGCGAACAGTGCCGACACCGGCACGGGTGTGCCCAGCACACGGGCGATCAAGGCATCGATGTCGCTGAAATACTGGATGTCACTGCCGGTTTGAATTTGTGCCCGTTCGGGCGACCAGACAATGGCCGCCGCCGTGCTGCCCAAGGGCGTGTAAAAGTGCAATTGCCCTTGTTGCGGCTGGCCCTGCAGTTCAAAAGTTGACGAAAAGGCCTGGGATGCGAGCGATTCAGTGGCTTGCACGCGCACCGCCAAGCGCCCATTCCAGCTCGGGATATCGGCACCACCCGGGATGGTCCGGGGAGCGGCGCAGCCAAACACCAAAAAAAGCGTCAACAGGCCCAGCAGCAGAGATGCAAAGCGCTGCCTCACAGTGTGACGCGCAAACGTTGCAGTGTTTCTGTCATGGTCTCGTTGTCGGGATTGGCTTGGTGGCCTTCGCGCCAGATTTGCAGCGCCTCATCGTGCTGCCCGCTGACCCACAATACCTCGCCCAGATGGGCCGCTATCTCGGTGTCGGGTCTTTGACTGTAAGCGCTGCGCAGCAAATCAAGCGCTTCCTGGTTCTGCCCCATGCGAAAAGCCACCCAGGCCAGACTGTCCAGAATAAAGGGGTCACCGGGTGCGAGCGCCAATGCTTTTTCTATCAGTTGCCGGGCCTCGGGCAAGCGCAAATTGCGGTCAGCCAGCGCATAGCCCAGGGCGTTGTAGGCTTGCGCATCGTCCGGTTTGGCGGTGATCAATTGCCGCAGCAGTCGTTCCATTTCTGCAATATCGCCCATTTTTTCAGCCAGCATGGCCAGGTCGTAAAGAATGTCGGTGTCGCTCGGCTTGTCGGCCAGGGCCGCTTCAAGCAGTCTGCGGGCACGGGCGAACTGCTTTTGGTCGCGCAGAATTTCCACCGCGGTGCTGCGCTTGAGTTGAATGTCGGTGTGCGATTTTTCAGGCAGACTGTCGATCAATGCCAGCGCTTCTTCAATCATGCCCTGCCTGGCCATCAGACTGGCGCGCTTGAGTTGTGCCGCCAACAGGTCGTCGGGGTGATTGACGCGTTGCAGCCAGTCCTGGGCTTGCGGCAGGTCTTTGCGTTGCACTGCAATTTGTGCCAGCGACAAGTAGGCCTGCGACAGACCCCGGGGTGCCTGAGCGTCAGCGCGTGTCTGTGCGGGTGCATTCATCAGCTCGAGGTAATGCAAAAAATGGCTTTCCGCGGTGTCCCATTGGCGCATTTGTAGATGTATCGCCCCCTGCATCAACCAGGCCGGGGCATAGTCGGGCTGCTGCTGGTTGATGTTGCGCAGTTCTGCGTTGGCTTCGGCGTTGCGCATGGCCAGCAGCAGGGTTTGCACGTAAGCCATACGAAAATCCGTGCTGGGGGTGTTTGCCAAATGGTTCTTGACCAGGTACTCGGCCTTGTCCACGTTGGCTCGCATCAGGGTCAGGGCCAACCACGCCGGGTGATCCTGGTGAACGAGAAAAGTTTGCCCTTTTTCGGCGGCATGCAAGGCTTTCGACGTGTCGCCGGCGGCGACCCACATGCGGCCCAGCGTGGCCCAGGCGGTGGCACCCAGGGCAGGATCTGACATTCTGGATGCCAAGGCTTTTTGCACCACCGAGACTGCCAATTGCTTGTCGCTGGCGCGCTCGTAAAGAGGGGGAATGGCCCAGATCGTGTCCACACGTTCTGTCTGGGGCGTCAGCGCCAGCAAGCGTTTGAGCGGCTCCTGAGTTTCCGCCAGTCGATTCAGGTTCAACAGAATCTGCAGGACATAGCGGCTGGCATCCAGCGAAGCAGGAAGGGCCTCTTGCCAGGCCTTGGCTGCCTGGAGTGCGGAGTCACCCGAGCGCGCGCGCAGCGCAATTTGCACCGCTCGCCTGAAAAGTGCTTCGTCGCCGGTTTGACGCGCGGCATCGAGCAGCAAGGAAAAAGCAGCGGCGGGCTCTTGCGCCTGGGCGTTCAGTTCGCCGAGCAGCAATTGGTAAAAGAGCGCACTGTCGAGGGCTGAGCTATGGGCAGGTGTTCCGGGCGCAGCCGCCGTTTGGGCCTGGACGCTGGCACTGCAAGCCAGCAGCAGGGGCAATAGGAGACGGAAGTGTTGACGCATTTGGTCATAATAATTCATGTCCGTCAGATAAGAAGAAGGCAATGCCTGAATTACCCGAAGTTGAAGTCACCCGGCGCAGTTTCGCCCATGCCATTGAGGGCGCCACCGTGCAGACGGTGCGTTTGGGCAAGCCCCTGCGCTGGCCGCTGGGGTGCGCGCCAGAATGGCTGGTCGGCCGCCGGGTGCTGTCGGTGGGGCGGCGTGGCAAGTATTTGTTGATCGGCCTGGATCATGGACTGGTGCTGGTGCACTTGGGCATGTCGGGCAGCTTGCGTTTTGCCCCGGTTTTGCCTGCTGCGGGCGCGCACGACCATTTTGATCTGGTCACTTCGCTGGGCACCTTGCGTCTGCACGATCCGCGCCGCTTTGGCGCTGTGGTTTATGTTGACAGCCTGGACGACCCGCAAGCGCTCAAGCTGCTGGGCCACCTGGGGCCGGAGCCCTTGTCGGATGCGTTTGATCTGGTGCAGTTCCAGGCGCAGCTCAAGCGCCACCAGAGCGCCATCAAGTCGGTGCTGCTTGCTGGTGAGGCGGTGGTGGGCGTGGGTAATATCTATGCCTCTGAGGCGCTGTTTCTGGCCGGTATTCGCCCCACGGTGCGCGCGGCCAGGCTGAACCGGTCCAGGGCGGCGCGCCTACATGCGGCCATCGTGCAAGTGTTGGGCCAGGCGGTGGCGCTGGGCGGCAGCACGCTGCGCGATTTCTCCAGTGCCAGCGGCCAGGCCGGGTATTTCCAGTTGCAGACCATGGTTTATGGCCGCGCCGGCTTGCCCTGCCATGTTTGTGCCAGCCCGGTGCGCCTGCTCAAGCAGGGCCAGCGCGCCAGCTTTTATTGCGCCACCTGCCAAAAGCCCTGACATGCTTGTTGTGAGATTTTTCTGATGGACGGCTTTCTGGCATCGCAAGTGGTGCGCTGGCAAGCCCATGCGGGGCGCCACGATTTGCCCTGGCAAAACACGCAAGACCCTTACCGCGTCTGGCTTTCCGAGATCATGCTGCAGCAAACGCAGGTGGTCACGGTGCAGGCCTACTTTGCACGCTTTCTTGCGCGTTTTCCCGACGTGCAGGCGCTGGCGCAAGCGCCGCTGGACGAGGTGCTGCATCTGTGGGCTGGCCTGGGCTACTACAGCCGCGCGCGCAACCTGCACCGCTGCGCGCAGGAGGTAATGCGCCTGCACGGTGGCACCTATCCACGCACCGCGCAGCAATTGCAGACCCTGCCGGGCATTGGCCGCTCCACGGCCGCAGCCATTGCCGCGCTGTGCTTTGGCGAACGGGTGGCCATCCTTGATGGCAATGTCAAGCGGGTGCTGACGCGCTATCTTGGTTTTGCTGGTGACCTGGCGCAGGCGGCGCACGAGCGCAGCTTGTGGGAGCACGCCACACAGCTGTTGCCCAGCGGGCATGTGATGCGCGACATGGCGTGCTACACCCAGGGCATGATGGACTTGGGGGCGACGCTGTGCAGCAGTAAAAATCCGGCGTGTATGACTTGCCCGCTGGCGACGCGCTGTGTGGCCCGGGCTTTGGGTTCGCCCGAGAAATTCCCGGTCAAGTCACGCAAACTCAAACGCAGCGCCCAGTCGATCTGGCTGTTATGGGCGATCGCTGAAGATGGTGCCGTCTGGCTGAGCCAGCGGCCCACTCCCGGCGTCTGGGCGGGCTTGTATTGCCTGCCCCTGTTCGAGGACCGGCAAGCATTGCAGGCGGTGCTGGGGCAGCCGCAAGAGTCAGCGCTGCAAGACCTTCCGCCGTTCAAGCATGTGCTGACCCACAAAGACCTGTACCTGCACCCGGCGCTGATCCGGTTACAGAACCGGCACATGCTGCCGATTGAGGGGCAATGGGTGGACGCCGCGCAACTGGCCCGGCTCGGCTTGCCCGCGCCGATCAAGAAATTGTTGCTTTGACCCCAACTGATTCAACCTAGATTCCTCAGTTGACCGCTTGAAAACTTCGATAAGGCATTGAACTGATT
>NZ_JACUUE010000213.1 GCF_014859475.1 Rhodoferax sp. | reverse complement strand
CAGGTTTTCGCGGTGCTTGGCGTGGTTCGCGCTGGCTTGGCCAGGGACCGGCTGCGGGTTTGGCTGGCCATGCAGCCCCGTCATTGTTACTGCGCGCCGTATCCCAGCAGTTTTTCCACATCGAGAATCCGGATGTCACGCCGGTCGATGGCAATGAGCTGCTGTGCTTCAAGCTCATGCGCGACGCGAGAAAAATACTCCGGTGTGAGCGACAGGCGTGAGGCGCAACAACTCATTGGGCGACAAGCTACTGAACTGCGGTGAACCCGCCAGAAAGCGCCGCAGTCAAAAAGTTGCGGGTCCAGCGCCACGGCTATTCCAGCATGATGGCATTGCCAGAAGTGTCAAAGGCGACCATGTTGTCAAGTGCGCCAAGTTTGACGGACGCCACCATGCGTTCCAGCGTTTTTTCTACGTCGCTGCTGCTCGCCGGCGTGTTGTTGGCGCCCGTCAGCGAGGCGACAAACACCACATGCCATTGGCTTTGAAACTTGCCGGATTCAAGCTTGAGCGCCGCAAAGCTCTGGATTTCCTCGGGTGCCTTGTCGGCGACCATGGCCGGCACCAGGGCGCCGCCGTGCCCGGCTTCAAATTCCTGGCGTTGCTGCGGGGTGCAGTCGTCGGGCAATTCGGCGCTGGTGAACACCATCAGCAGGCGCTGCGGTTGTGCCTGCTGGCGCGCGGCCTGCAGCAGATCGTCAAAATTGGCAATGTTGATGGTCATGGTGTGGATGGGGTGTTGTGGTCGTGAAAGCGCCGGATGCGCGTTAGCAATTCATCAGGCACTGCAGCTGAGGGCATCTTTGAACGACCTATTGCACCAGCGATGTGTCGGCTGCTTCCAGGCTCACGCCATGGACGCTCGCCTGGCCCGCCACCAGGCTCAGGTACTGGCGCAAGGCGGTCACATAGGTCTGCTGTTTCAGCGTCATGCGTACCGCGCCGTGCACCGACTCGAACGGCTGGGCCACGCCGGCCTCGCGCCCCAGGACTTCCACCACATGCAGGCCGAAACGGCTCTGCACCAAGCGTGGCAGCACACCCACTTCGGTGTGGCCAAACAACGCCTTGGCAAACTCGGGTGCGCAGTCGGCCGTGGTCAACCAGCCCAGTTGGCCGCCATCGGCACCGCTGGGGCAGTTGGACAGGGTTTTGGCAGCCGTGCCAAACGCGTCGTCGGTGCCGGTTTTGGTGTTGGTGCCGTCAAAGCAGCGCACATTGAGCAAGGTGCCTTCGGCTTGCTTGCGCAGCGCGTTCAGGTCCACTCCGGGCGTGACCGCGAACAGGATGTGACGCACATGGACACGTTCACCGGTGGTGTAGTGGCTTGCCTGGTTGGCCGCGTGGTGGCGGCGGCAGGCTTCCTCGGAGGGCTCGGGCACTTGCAGTTCCTGCTCCAGCAAGGTCTCGATGGCACTGGAGGCCGCCTCGCTGGCGACACCGTCGGTGCCGGGCGCATCATGGGCGTCGAGCAGGCCCTTTTGCATGGCGGTCTGACGCAACAATTCGGCGTAAGCGCGCTGGCGCAACTCGTCTGCCGTCAAGGCATCGCCCGCGTTGTGCAGCGCAATGCCATTGATGCTCGCCACGGTGGCTTCGGTCGGGTGGGTTGTTTGCATGGTTGTCACCTTAAACACCTGCGCCGGGTTGGCGCGGCTGATTTTGTCCGGCAGGCACATTCACGCGCCGTGCCCGCACCACTTGGTAGGGGCGCAGCAGATAGCTCACTGAGGCAAACCCGCTCCAGACGTGCACCAGGCGGGTGAATGGGAAGATGAAGAAGATCGTCATGCCCAGGAACATGTGCGTCTTGAAGATGAAACCCGCATCCGCCAGCAGTGCCACTGCGCCCGGCTGGAAGGTCACGATGGCCTGCGCCCAGCCCGCCAGTTTCATCATCATGCTGCCGTCCAGGTGTTGGCCCGATAGCGGCACGGTGGCCAGGCCCAGCGCCAGTTGCAGCCACAACAGCACCAGCAGCACGATGTCGCTGGTTTTGGAGTTGATGCGGATGCGTGGCTCGGTCAGGCGGCGGTGCAGCAGCAGGGTGACACCAATGAAGCCCAGCAAACCGGCAATGCCGCCGCTGATCATGGCCATGAGCTGCTTGTCGCCGGCGCTGATGAAGTTCTCATAGACAAAGTGCGGTGTCAGCATGCCCACGGTGTGGCCAAAGAACAGGAACAGCACACCAATGTGGAACAGGTTGCTGCCCCAGCGCAGTTGCCCCATTTTCAGCATTTGCGACGAGTCGCTTTTCCAGGTGTACTGGTCGCGGTCGAAGCGGATCAGGCTGCCGAGCACGAAGACGGCGAAGGCGATGTACGGATAGACGCCAAACAGGAGGTAATCAAGGGTGTTCATAGTGGGACTCCAGCAGTTGCGGCGGCGCTTTGACGGGTTTTTGCCGCATCGGTTTTGACAAAATGAATGGGTTGGGGTTGATCCGGTTTGGTCTGTCCCTTGACAGAGCAGCCATCAAACACCACCGGTTCTTCCCAGGTGGTGTCGAGCGGCTCATCGGCCACGATCTTGACCGGGTGCGCCTTTTCGCCACTGAGCTCCAGCAGTGCGCCGAGCACGCTGGCGTAAGGGCTTTTGCGCTGTTGCAGGGCGTTGAAAATGGCATTGAAGATGTGCGCCATCTCGCTCAAAAAGGCGCGTGCCTCCGTGGGGGGTTGGGTCGAGACAAATTCAAGCACCACCGGCAGGTAGTCCGGCATTTCATCGGGGCCGAGAAACAGGCCGGCTTTTTCGTAGGTTTGCGCCAGGTCGATCATGGCCGGGCCACGGTCGCGTGAGTCGCCATGCACATGTTCGAACAGGTGCAGCGAAGTGGCGCGGCCGCGGTCAAAGACCTCGACGTAGTCGGCCTCGTTGTCAAGCGCGTTGCCGCGTGCCAGGGCGTTGATGAGTGCGTCAAGTTCTTCCAGGCGCGCCGGGGCGATGGCTTTCTCAGACAGCAACGCCTGGCGCATGTCGTCCAGGTCAGCGCGCAGCTGCGTGTCCGGGTAGGACAGCAGCCGCGCCAGCACGCGCAGGCTCAGGGAGATGGGTGTTGGGTTGGAAAAGAGTGCCATGATTTAAACCTCCGCCTGAATCGGGATGGTGCGGCGTTTGCTGCCGCCAAACAGGCTGGCCTCAGAAGCGCCGTCCGAGCAGCCGTTACCAAACGAGAAGCCGCAGCCACCACGCACGTCAAAGGTGTTCTCGGCGTATTCGCGGTGCGTGCTGGGGATGACAAAGCGGTCTTCGTAGTTGGCAATCGCCATCACCTGGTACATCTCCTCGACTTCCAGTGTGCTCATTTGCACCTGCTCCAGCGCCGCCATGTTGGGTTTGCCATCCACGTGTTTACCGCGCTGGTAGGCGCGCATCGCCAGCATGCGCTCCAGTGCGCGTTCCACCGGGAAGGTGTCGCCCGCCGTGAGCAGATTGGCCAGGTACTTCACCGGAATCCGAAGTTGCTTGACATCGGGTATTTCACCGTTGATGCCAATGTTGCCGGCGTTGGCCGCCGATTGAATAGGCGACAGCGGTGGCACATACCAGACCATTGGCAGCGTGCGGTACTCGGGGTGCAAGGGCAGGGCGACCTTCCATTCGACCGCCATCTTGTAAACCGGGCTGTTGCGCGCCGCTTCCATCCACTTGTCGGGAATGCCGTCAATGCGGGCCTGTTCGATGACTTTGGGGTCATTCGGGTCCAGGAAGATGTCAAGCTGGGCCTGGTACAGGTCGCGGTCATGTTCCACGCTCGCGGCCTCCTGAATGCGGTCTGCATCGTAAAGCAGCACGCCCAGGTAACGAATGCGCCCGACACAGGTTTCACTGCATACGGTGGGCTGACCGGCTTCGATGCGCGGGTAGCAGAAGATGCACTTTTCGGCCTTGCCGGACTTCCAGTTGTAGTAAATCTTTTTGTAAGGGCAGCCGCTGATGCACATGCGCCAGCCGCGGCATTTGTCCTGGTCAATGAGCACAATGCCGTCTTCCTCGCGCTTGTAGATGCTGCCAGACGGGCAGCTGGCTACACACGCCGGGTTGAGGCAGTGCTCGCACAGGCGCGGCAGGTACATCATGAAGGTGTTTTCGAACTGGCCGTAGATGTCT